>CAZTCX010000043.1:0-26282 GCA_964612515.1 uncultured Lentimicrobiaceae bacterium
ATCCGTAATCACAATGGCCTCAGGAGAGGTATCGAAAAACATTCTGAACTTCTGCTCGCTTCGCACCAGGGCATCTTCGGCATTCTTGCGCTCGGTGATGTCAACCGAAAAACCGATAACACCTTTTATTTTACCCTTCTCATCACGAAATGGAATTTTGTCGGTGATAAACCACTTGGTCTCATTGGTTATCATTGGCTCAATAATGTTACGCTTGGGCAGTCCGGTTTGTATCACCTCCAGATCGTCTTTGAAATAATCCGCAGCAAGATTTTGATTGGCAATAATGTCGAAAACGTTTTTGCCAATTATTTCATTGAGCTTAAGACCCGTAACATCCTCGTAGGCTTTATTGGCTGAGATGATGCGATTTTCGGTGTCTTTTGCAAAAATGAGCGCAGGAACAGCATTAAGAATTTGCTGCTGGATTGAAATGCTTAAATCTGGCTTTGTTTCTGACATGGGATGTAAATTGTGCAATTTGTCGATAAACACAAAAATAATCCAAATGTCATTACGGCGAAGGATATTTTTCGCTGAAACTATTGAAACAAGCGGATGATATCGTTACCGTTGGCAAATATCAACAACCCAAAGAGGATGACCATCCCGACGACTTGTGCATATTCCAGAAATTTATCACTGGGCTTGCGGCGGGCAATAATTTCGTAAAGAAGAAACATGACATGGCCGCCATCGAGTGCCGGAATGGGAAGGATATTCAATACTGCGAGCATGATGGAGAGAAATGCCGTAAGTTCCCAAAAGACACGCCAGTTCCAAGAGGAGGGAAAAAAGCTTCCGATGGTAACAAATCCACCAAGTCCTTTATAGGCACCTGTTTCAGGATTTAGCAACAGCTTGAATTGCCGCACATAATCCACGAGCCTGTTGTTTGCCATTTTCAGTCCGGCAGGAATGGATTGTGCCAGCGAAAAGTCTTCTTTGGCAAAGTTGTAAATGCCCATATCTTCGAGCTGGTCGGCTGGCAGCAGCCCCCACTCCACACCGATCTTCCCGTTTTCATCGATGGCAAGTGGCAGTTGCAGATGCACTCCATCGCGCACCACTTCAGCGGTCACGGTGTCGCCGGCATGTTCCATTGCAAGCGCCGGAAACTGATCGTAATATTTCACCGGCTGCCCGTCGATGGCAACGATGCGGTCTTTGCGCTGAAGGCCGGCATTAGCGTTGTGTGAATTTTCGGGGATATTTGCAACTACAAAAGGATAACGTGGCAAAAGCGTTGCTCCGCGTTTTTCGCTGAGCCGACCAGCCAAATCGGTAGGAATAGAAATGCGCACACGCTGTCCGTCCCGCTCCACAGCCATCGAATCGCTGTAAAGCATCTCCATGAGAATTTCGTTGTAGCGTGCCGGAGGAGCCTGTCCATTGATGGAAATAACTTTATCACCGGTTTTCAAACCGGCATCCATCAATACAGAATCGGTAACCCAAAAGCCGTCGGTGAGATTTTTGGTAGGCAGATATTTTTCGCCATAGCTAAAAAGAATAACGGAATAGATGACAAAAGCCAGCAACGCATTCATAAACACGCCGCCGAGCATGATGATAAGACGCTGCCAGGCCGGCTTGGTACGAAACTCCCAGGGTTGTGGTGGCTGCTTGAGTTGCTCCTTGTCCATCGATTCATCAATCATACCGGCTATCTTGACGTATCCACCCAAAGGCAACCACCCCATGCCATATTCGGTGTCTTTGATTTTAAATTTAAAAATTGAAAACCAGGGATTGAAAAAAAGATAAAATTTCTCGACGCGGGTGTGAAAAATCTTTGCTGCGATGAAATGCCCAAATTCATGAACAATAACCAAAACCGACAGACTGAGCAGCAGGTGAAGAACCTGAATTAATATTTCCATTTAAACGAGTTGTATTTCTTTAGATTTGATGATTTCCTTTGCGTAATTTTTTGCCACCCTGTTGGTTTCAATCAGCTCATCGAGCGAAGGATTGGCACTAAAAACTCCCTTCATCATCGTTTGTTCAATGATTTCGGGAATTTGCGTAAAGCTGATCTGATGTTCGAGAAAAGCCGCCACAGCCACTTCGTTGGCTGCATTGAGTATGCAGGGCATGTTGCCGCCACTGAGCAGTGCCTGATGCGCAAGATATAGTGACCGAAAGGTTTTCTCGTCGGCGCGTGCAAAAGAAAAGCTGGAAACATCCATAAAGCTGAAACGCCCAAAGCGTGCAGCAATACGCTCAGGATAAGCCAGCGCATATTGTATTGGCAGCTTCATATCGGGCAAACCCATCTGTGCTTTCATGCTTCCGTCGGTAAACTGAACGATAGAATGCACTACCGACTGCGGGTGTACCACCACATCAATCTGGTGTGGTTCCAGGTTAAAAAGCCATTTAGCTTCAATCACTTCCAGGCCTTTATTCATCATCGTAGCCGAATCGATCGTAATCTTATTTCCCATTGTCCATTTGGGATGACGCAGCGCTTGTTCCGGCGTCACCAGATTTAAATCCTGTTCAGAATATCCAAAAAAAGGACCTCCGGAAGCAGTGAGATAAATCTTTTCAATGCTTTCGTTTTGCTCACCCTGCAGGCACTGAAAAATAGCCGAATGCTCCGAATCGACCGGCAAAATGGGAACCTCATATTTGCGCGCCAGACGCATCACAATATCTCCGGCCACAACCAGCGCTTCTTTATTGGCCAGGGCAATCGACTTGCGTGCTTTGATAGCTGCAACCAATGGCGTTAGCGCGGCAATTCCTACCAGCGCCACCAAAACCTGATCGATTTCAGGCATTGTCACCACTGATTCCAAATGTTTGTTTCCGGCCAGAACTTCGATGCCTGTATTTTGCAAAGCCTCCTCCACTTTGACCGCTTCACCCCGGCAGCCGATTACCACAACTTGTGGCTTAAACTCATGTGCTTGCTGTATCAGCAATTGGTAATTGCTGTGCGCGGTGAGCACGGAAATACCAAATCGCTGCGGGTTATGACGCACCACCTCCAGAGCTTGTTGCCCTATGGAGCCTGTTGATCCAAGAATTGCGAGTTGCTTTTTCAAATTTTCCGTGGAGTTTTTTGCGGGTGCAAAAATAAGGATTCTGAAATAACTAAAAAGCTATGAATTCTTCCGGATTGACCGAAGTGCCATTGTGCCACAGTTCAAAATGCAAATGCGGGCCGGTACTTAACTCGCCCGACGCACCCACAATGGAAATCGTTTCGCCGGCTTTTACGTAGGCGCCCTCCTTCTTAAGCAAACTTGAGTTGTGCTTGTAAACAGAGATCAGATTGTTTTTGTGTTGCAGCCCAATGATGTATCCTGTTTCCAGCGTCCAGTCGGAAAAAATTACCGTGCCATCCAGCACAGCTTTGATGGCTGAATTGCTTTTCGCAACTATATCTACACCATAATGATCCAGCTTGCTATCGTACGATCGGGTGACAATTCCTTTAATAGGAGGAAAAAAATTCATGTTCCCCAAATCGGCAGGTGCGTAGCTGTAACTGCGCGGTTGGTTTTGATTGAGGCTGTATTTGCTCTGCATTTCATATTCGGCACGCAGAAGCGAGTCCTCCGTTGAAATGGACAGGGTGATGGTGTCGTAATTTGCATAATCCTTCACATCGGGAGGTTCTGTGCCTGAAATTTCCTTCCCTTGCAATACCTGCTTTAGGTTGGTAATGTAAAGGTTTTGCTGACGGAAAACGGTTTCGAGTGAGTCGGCTCTTTGTCGCAATTCGTAAACACGTTTGGGCATATTCGCATCAGCATATCCGGGAATGTATTCGCGCAAAGTGGTGAAAGCTACCAGATAAATGGTGATAAAAACCAAAGCGATAACCAATGCGCCCGCTACTGTAAATACGCCAAGCCGCGTCAAACGAAAAGAGAACTTCTCTTCAAAAGAATCGGCATCCATCAGCACCAGCTTATACTTTTGTCGCAGGCGACCGGTTTGCCTGATTTGTTTGCGATTTTTTTTCAATTTAAAAAGTTTTTCCTGATAACGAACGGGCGGCAAATATCGCGCTTTTGTTTTGTTAAATAATATTTTTGAGGATTGACAGTTAATTACCCATTCACTTAGGTCATATTTTTTTAAGAATCATCATTATCAGGAATTTGAAAAAGCGGTTTATCATCTTTCCTCCTAAAGCTATCTCTGTCTGGGCAAAACTGACACTTTTGATCATCGGCTTTCTGGCTGTATCGATTGCTGTGAGTTCGTGTTCTACCAAGAAAAATACTTTTACCCGTCGTGTTTATCACAACCTGACAGCGCATTACAATGCCTTTTGGAACGGTAATGAAAGTTTTAAAGAAGGGGTGCGTACGCTCGACAAAAATGTAAAAGACAACTACACAACCGTGTTGCCGGTGTACAAATATGGTACACAGCAAGACGCACAGTCGGTTGTTCCCAATATGGATCGGGCCATCGAAAAGTCGTCAAAAGTTATTCAGCGGCACTCTATGTATTTCAAGCGTAAAGAATATGTGCGCTGGATCGACGACAGCTATCTGCTTATTGGCAAAGCCTACCTATATAAAAAGGAGTTCCCCAATGCAAAGCGTACTTTCGAATTTGTTACCAACCGTTTTACCCAGGAAGACAGCCGCTATGAGGCCGAACTGTGGATGGCACGCACTTTCAACCAAAGCAAAGAGTTTGAGAAATCGGTTACCATTCTTGACAACCTCAACAGTAGTCTGAAAAAAGGCGAAGCACCAGCAAGCCTTGAAAAAGATTTCACGAAAGTTTACGCCAACCACTACATTCTGCAACAGCAGTATGGAAAGTCTATCAAATACCTGCAACGTGCCATCGAGCTCAATCGCAATAAGAAAGACCGCAATCGGCTGCGGTTTATCCTGGCACAAATTTATCAGGAGCTGGGCGAGATGAACGATGCTGCCAAACTTTACAACCTGGTGATCCGCAAAAATCCCAGCTATGAGATGTCGATTAATGCGAAAATAAACCTCGCCAAAACCTACAGTGCGAAGTCGAGCAACCGCAGCGCCATTGTTAAGAAGCTGGAAAAGATGCTTCGCGACAGCAAAAACAAAGAGTATTACGATCAGATATACTATGCTCTGGCTGAGATTTACCTGAAGGATGGTCAAGTAGAAAAGGGAATTGAATATCTTACACTTTCGGTGGCTTCGAGCGTAGAGAACGACTATCAAAAATCCGTTTCATCGCTCGACCTGGCTGAATTGCATTTTGAGCAACCCGAATATCCTTTGGCACAAGCCTACTACGATACCGCAATGCAATTTCTACCTGAGGACTTTCCGAACTATAAAGCTATTCAAGATAAAACCGAAGTTCTCACCGATCTTATTACAAACCTACAGTCGATTTCTTTGCAGGACAGCCTGCAGCGCATGGCGCAGATGCCCGAAGATAAACGTAATGCCATACTCGATGAGCTGATAAAAAAGATTGCTGAAGAAGAGGCACGCCAACGCGAAGAAGAAACCGAACGCCGCCAGACCCTCTCTGCCCTCGGCGCCGTTGCGCGCACGCCAGCCGTCAGGAAAGCCGCACCATGCAACAAACTGGTGGGTGGTATTTTTCAAACCCACAAGCGGTAAGTTTTGGATTTACTGAATTTCAGAAAAAATGGGGCCGGCGTAAACTCGAGGATCTCTGGCGTTTAAGCAGCAAGCAAATGGTTGCCAACTGGGACGAAGAAACTGAAGTAGCTCAGGCGGATTCGCTTGGCGCCGATAGCACGGCAGTTGCAAAAGTAACCGACCCTAAAAAGCGTGAGTATTACATGCAGGATCTGCCCATGACCGAAGAAAAAATGGCCGCTTCCAACGCGCTCATCGAAGAGGCTTATTTCAATATCGGATACATTTACAAGGACGGACTGAAAGATAACGCCAAATCCATTGAAGCTTTTGAAACGTTGCTGGCCAAATTTCCAGAGCACGAACACAAGCTGCAGGTTTATTATCAATTGTACAAAAACAACGAAGACCTGCCCAATGCCGATCGTGCCGAGTACTACCGGCAACTCATTGTGCGTGATTTCCCGGAGAGCGATTATGCCAAGATCATCATCGATCCCAACTACAATCTGGTGCTGCAGGCGCAACGCAATGCAGCTTCCACGCTTTATCAAAACACCTACAACGCCTATATGAACAACCAGTTTTATCTGGTTATTAATAACTACAACGAGGCGGTGGAGAAATATCAGGAAAGTAAGTTGCTGAGCAAGTTTGAATTTTTGAAAGCTCTGTCGTTGGGCAATGTGCAAAACCTCGACACGCTGGCCAGTTCGCTCGAATATCTCGTAGCCACCTATCCCGAAAGCGAAGTAAAACCGCTCGCCTTAGATATCCTAAGCCGGTTGCGCCCTGACGAAACCGGAAAAATGGCGTTGCAGGAAACTGCCATCGTAACTTACGACAGCACCGGTATGCCCGTGGAGGAACCCAAAGCTGCGCCGTCCATTTACACAAGCAATCCCGCATCGGTGCACTTTTTTATGGCACTGGTAGATGGTTCGCGCACCAACATCAACGCACTGAAGATCCGGCTTTCGGATTTTAATACCAAATATTTTATTACCCAACAACTCAAGATCAACAGCATCGTTTTTATGGACGACATCCAGATGATCACGGTGGGTAATTTCGAGAGTGCCGACAGAGCGCTCAATTATTATCAGGCTGTTCTCGGCAGCGATTACGTTAACACCCAAATCAGAGATATTGAGAAAAGTGTTTTCGTAATTTCGGTGGATAACTATCCGATTTTTTATCGCGAAAAAAATATTGAAGACTATTACAAATTTTTTAATGAGATTTATCTCAAAAAAACTACCGGCAAATAACCCGATGGCATTGGTCAAGTGTCGATAAAAACCACGGAGTTATTTCCAAACTAACAAGTGAAGCGCGCAAGGTTTTTTTAAAAAATGTATTTTCGCGTGCATTCTCACAAAAAAGAAACGGGTATCATGGGAAAAAATAACATTGCTGAAAGTTCACCCTCCATCAACTTTCTGGGTAACGGCACCATCATAAAAGGCGACATCAAATCGAACGGCGACTACCGCATCGACGGGCATTTGCTGGGAAGCATCAACAGCAAAGGAAAAGTAGTAGTAGGCGCATCGGGAAAAGTAGAGGGGGAAATCATTTGTCAGAATGCCGACTTTAGTGGTATCATAAAAGCCAAAGTGGTGGTGCACGAGCTGCTGACGATCAAAGCATCAGCAAAACTCATCGGCGACATCTTCGTTTCCAAGCTGGCCATAGAACCGGGCGCCAAGTTTACAGGCTCATGCAACATGAACGACATCCCGGAGGATGAGGAGTTTGAACTTCCGGCACCACATCATGAAGAAATTAAAAAAAGAGAAGAAGCAATTCGATAATTTCATCAACTACTCGAGCATCGGCATCCAAATGCTGGTAATAATTGCCGCCGGCGTATTTGGCGGCTACAAGCTCGACAAATGGATGGAAAACCGCATTCCCGTTTTTCTAATAATATTCTCCACCCTTGCAATGGCCGTCGCCATTTATCACGCCATCAAAGACTTTACCCGATGACCGACACAAACGCTCTGATTCGCGCCGCAATGCGCCAATTCCTTATCTACACTCTGGCAGTTGCAGGCATCCTTGGTGTTATTTACGCTTTCGCCATCACCTCTCCCCTGGCCTCCTATTTTTCGCCGGCCATCCCGTGGCTGCTTATTTTTTTTGTATTAATTTCAAATCTTGTTTATTATTTACAACTAAAATCGACACAAAGCCGAACCACCCAGTTTGTAAATGTAGCTTTGATTTCGACCGGTTTTAAGCTGCTGCTTTTTCTAATGATCATCGTCGTGTACGCTTTATTAAACCGAAGCGATGCCGTCAACTTCATCTTTGCCTTCCTCATTTTTTATCTGATTTTTACCCCCCTCGAAGTTATTAGCCTGCGCCGGACACAGCACCATTTGAAAAATAAAAAGTAAACCAGCTCGAGTATTTTGAGCCATTTTTCCAAAATCCCTCCAAAGAAGCAAGTTCCAAATTATTAAAGCGTTACATATTTTAAATGTAGTTTTTGTGATTCGTGCATTGGAGATATTATCCAATGAATCGCCTTCCCCGCAGATTAGTCACCCTTTATGTTCACGTTTTACCCTGCCATCATTAAACATTTTAAGGCAATGGGCTGTTCTCTGCATTAAATCCAAAAAGACTTCTGCCTTGGCCTCTGCAAACTATACCATCAAAGACCTCGAACAGCTTACGGGCATAAAAGCTCATACGCTGCGCATCTGGGAAAAGCGTTACAACATCGTAACGCCCAAACGTACCGATACCAACATCCGCTATTATACCGACGAGGACGTTAAAAAACTCCTCAATGTTTCGATCTTAAACCACCATGGCATCAAAATTTCAATGCTTGCCAGCATGTCGCACAGCGAATTGGTTGATAACATCATAGCGGTGTGCAACAAAACTACCGACGCCGGAAGCCATATCGAAAATCTGGTGGTGTCGATGATTGATATGAATGAACTGAAGTTTGAAAAAGACCTCAACAAGCTCATCATTAGTCAGGGTTTTGAAGATACCTTCACGCGGATCATCATTCCTTTTTTTAATAAAATAGGAATACTTTGGCAGATTGGCGCAGTGCATCCGGCGCAGGAGCATTTCATTACCAACCTTATCCGCCAGAAGATGATCGTAGCCATCGACAGCGTGATTCCCACTTCCACTCCGGCACAGCCCAAAACCTTCATCCTCTATCTCCCCGAAAGAGAATTGCATGAAATAGGCCTGCTCTTCGCTTCTTACATCATCCAAAAGGCGGGACATAAAGTGATTTATCTCGGACAGATGGTGCCTTATGCTGATTTGAAAAGAGTTGCAGCAACCATTCCGTTTGAAGGGCTGCTCACCGTCATCACTTCGAGCCTGTCGCTTGAAAACGTTCAGGAACATATCAACACGCTGGCAAAGGATTTTAGTAACAAACAGATATTCATCAGCGGATTGCAGCTCAAAATTAATCGTTTGGAAATTCCACCCGAAATCACCGTTTTTGATGACATGCTGACATTGAAAAACCTCCTTCAATAACCTTTTCAAAACAAACTGTCTAATTTCTTTATTCTTTTCATTAACATTTTCACCATCAACAGCACCAGGCTAACTTATTGGTTTTGTAGTGCTTAACCCTATTGTTTCAAATTCTTTATTGTTTATTTAGATTTTTTGTGTTTAATGATTCAGATATTATGTTTATGTTTGCAGCGTATTTGTTAAACACAAAATCTAATAAATCATGAAACCAAACGCATTTGCTCAGGAACTTACAAGCTTACAAGATAATCTCCACTATTTCGCTAAATCGCTTACACAAAATGAAGAGGAAGCCAAGGACCTGGTGCAGGACACCTTTCTCAAAGCGCTGACCTACCGCGATAAATTTGAAGAAAACACCAACCTGAAAGCCTGGACCTACACCATATTAAAGAACACCTTCATCAACAACTACCGTCGCAAGAGCCGGACAACAGTGATTTCCGACAATACCACCGATAACTTTTTCATCAACTCGGGAATGTTTATCGAAGAGTACAGCCCGGAGGCTCAGCTTTCGCACAAGGAAATTCATCAAGTTGTCGAAAACCTCCAGGAAGAACATCGTGTACCCTTTCAGATGCACCACAATGGCTACAAATACCGCGAGATCGCCGAAAAACTCGATTTATCGATCGGAACTGTAAAAAGCCGGATTTTCTTCAGCCGTAAAAAACTGATGAACAAACTCGAAGGTATCCAATAACTCTTCCACTGATTTTCAAACTACCTGTTAACCAGATTTTTATAGCCATTTTTTGATCAAATTTTTAACTTTTTCCAAGAGGTTTAGACGTTAAAAACCTGTAAATTTATGAATTATTTAGAATCAGATTAAATAACCATAAGGAGGTTCCGTTATTTTTGTGGCACCATTTATTAGAAACTGTAAGTTAAACTCAATAAATTTTGTTGCTATGAAAACAGAGGATATAAAATTTGACAAGGATCTTACGAATCTCCAGCCTAATCTGAAGTATTTCGCCAACACACTAACCCAAAATGAAGAGGACGCCAACGATTTGGTTCAGGAGACGTACCTCAAAGCACTTACTTATCGTGATAAATTTCAGGCCAATACCAATCTGAAAGCATGGACATACACTATCATGAAAAACACCTTTATTAATAATTACCGACGCAACAGCAAAGTGAGTATGGTCGTGGATAATACCGCAGATCTTTACTTTTTAAACTCCAGCAATAGGTCAGAAGAAGCTACGCCGGAGTCAATGCTTTCGCACAAGGAAGTGAGCTATGTGGTCGATTCGCTCGAAGACGAACACCGCATTCCATTCAAGATGCATCACGAAGGTTTCAAGTACAAAGAAATCGCCGAACATCTCGACCTTTCGATAGGAACCGTGAAAAGCCGCATTTTCTTCAGCCGCAAGAAGCTCATCAAAGCGCTGAAAGATGTTTAAAAAATAATTTTTGAGATAAGTCCCAAAAGCCCGACAGTTTTGTTCGGGCTTTTTTTTTCAATTAATTACCCCATGACATTCCTGAAACTTCTACAATGTCCTCAAAAGAGTTCCTTTAGCTTCTGATAACGGAACTCGAAAATTTCATTTACCCGCCGTTTCACAATTATCTGCTCTGCAAGTTTCCCTAATATTCCCATTGATGCCGTGTAATGAACCACATCGCGCATCCGCACACCGTTGTCATGTTTCTCAAAAAAATGCTGGTGATGCCATAAAGCAAAAGGTCCCGACTTTTGATTATCAACGAAGTAATCTGGAACCTGAACCTGCGTGATTTCTGTTAACCAATTGAGCGGTATCCCAAGCAGCGGTTTCACTTTGTAAGTAATGATCATTCCCGGATAAATCTCTGCAGGCAAATCAGCTGTAGTAACATCGAAACTCATGTAAGACGGTGTAATCGTTTTTAGATTATTCGGGCTACTGAAGAATTCCCAGGCTTCTTCCAATGAAATAGGCAAAATCTGATTTTGTTTAAGTATTTGCATCTTCTGATAATATTCAATAACTTTTTGATATCAATCCAATAATTCTTAAAAGAAATGCTAATAAAGGCTTTTACGAATTCAAAAATTTAAAAGACAAACGATTAGTTGGATTTTTTGTTTAATCTTTAGTTTTTCTAACTGAACATTAATCAAATCCTACTGTTTCTGATTCAGAATTATGAAAATTAAAAATTGAATAGTTCCACAAGCATTTGTTTAAAAAATCATTCCTCCAACGAGCGGTTTTTAATTAGAGGCCAGATGCCGCAATAATCTCTATTTTTGTTGCTTACTAATAAATACAATGAAGGTGAAGCTGATTTGTCAGTAGGGCTGCACCACACTAATAAAAAATCTTATCATGAAATCTGAAGAAATAATAACTCCTGCAAAAGACGATGCGCATAGCATTCTGAAGCAGATGGCGCGGGACAACGAGATGGATGGATACGAAAAAATGGATTTGTACAACCAGAGTACCATCGACAAACTGGCGCATCATTATTATGAAATATTGAAATTGACGGGTGAAAATCCTGACCGCGAAGGGCTGTTAAAAACGCCACAGCGCGTAGCCAAAGCGTTGCAATTCCTTACACACGGCTACGACCTCGATCCGCGCGAAATATTACGCTCGGCTATGTTTGCTGAAGATTACAGACAGATGGTGCTGGTGAAGGACATAGAAGTTTATTCGATGTGCGAGCACCACATGCTGCCGTTTTTTGGTAAAGCGCACGTGGCGTACATCCCAAATGGACACATCGTCGGGCTGAGCAAATTGCCCCGTGTGGTAGATGCTTTTGCCCGCCGCCTCCAGGTGCAGGAACGGTTGACGACACAAATCAAAGAAGCTATTCAAGACACACTTAAACCGTTGGGAGTTGCCGTGGTAATCGAAGCGCAACACATGTGTATGTCGATGCGCGGAATTCAAAAACAAAATTCTGTGACCACTACTTCCGATTTTACCGGAGCCTTCCTGAGCGAGAAAACACGTGCAGAGTTTATCCACCTTATCGGATCAAGACTGCATTAAAAGTCACGATAAATTCTATAAAAAAAGCATGTACTTCCTGATGAAGCGCATGCTTTTTCGTTTTAAGAACTTCCCTTCTTACTATTCCACTGTCATTACCATGAAATTCGAATTTTTCCAGAAAGCCTCCGGATCGAGGATTTCGAAACTATAAAATTTCTTGGTGTCGTCGTTGCGTCGCAGCAGGTAGCTATCGGAAGGATGACTGGTAACGAGCTTTACCTTTTTAGCATCCAAATCAAAAACCATCTTTTTGCGGATGTCGATTTGCGTAAAATTCTCAGAGTCAAAATCACGATTGAGCTTATTGACGCGTCCGATGCCAATAAAACCGCCTTCTTTGGTGATGATTTCCTTTTCGCGCAGGTCTTTTTCGCTGCCGATAACATACCAGGCGGTGTTGAGTTCTGCCACCTGCGTATCGATTACTTTGCCCTGCTCGATTGTTTCCATACGCAAATCAGAAACTGAAGAGTAGAGATCCTGAACTTCGACGTTGAGAGTTTTGAGCTGTGCAACCATTTCCACGATCTCCTGATCTTTCTCGAGGATAGTAGTTTGGAGGGTTTGAACCATGCGCTTGAGCTGGCTGTTCTCGCCAGTGGAATTTTTCAGGCGTTCATTAAGTTTGGCCAGGTTCTCTTTGTTTTGTTTCATCATATCATCGATGGCTTGGATGTCCTCTTTCACAGATGCAACCCGGTCACCTTTTTCCGTTGTAGCCGAATTTTTCACTACCATCTTCTCGCGTGCGCGGATATCAGCAAGGTTGTCACCGATTTCGTTAAAAACCTGCATGTAGCTTTCCATGTCGGCATCGCGTGAAGCCAGTTGTTCTTTGAGTTGTGCATTTTCCTGGTTGACGCGTTCCAGCTCTGCGCGGTTGCACGACACAGCCACCAAGGCAAAGAGTAAAATTACCGGGATAATCTTTTTCATTGTTTTCATAATTAAATAAATTTAGATGATTAACGTTCAGTTATCTGTAAAATTGAAAAGTTACATTGAAAACTCACAAGAAATTCCTTCTGATCAAAAGCTTCATTGCAGAAATCATTGTTGCCTGTTCTGGCAGAAATTAATAACGAATATCTTTGCACTTTTTTATTTTTCTAACATCATAAACAAATTAGAATAAATATGTTCTCAAATCACGATCAAAATTCGATGAATTTTCCCAGCCACACCATCGACACGGTAGCTCTGAGCAAGACCTTTCTGTCGAATGTGTTTGCCTGGATGTTTCTGGGCATGCTGGCTACTTCAGGTACCGCCTGGATTTTTGCTGACAACGCTTCACTCATGGCGCTGCTGGTCACCGAAACCGGGATGACTCCGCTGGGATGGATCGTAATGCTTGCTCCTTTGGGCTTTGTATTATTGCTTGGCGTTGGTTATCAAAAGCTCTCTTCATCAACCATGGTCATCCTTTTTGTGACTTTTGCCATATTGATGGGCATGAGCTTAAGTTTTATCTTTCTGGTGTATGAGTTGGGTTCTATTGCCACCACCTTTGCCATCACGGCCGGGATGTTTGGCGGCATGGCATTGCTTGGTTACACCACCCGCACCGACCTCACCAAATTCGGCGCTATCGTTTTTATGGCGCTCATCGGGATCATCATTGCTACCGTAGTAAATTTGCTCATTCTTCGTTCGCCAATGTTCGACTACGTGATCAGTCTTTTGGGCGTATTAATTTTTACAGGCCTCACCGCTTACGACGTACAGAAACTCAAGCGCATTGGCAGCCAGGTGGAGCAAGCTTCCGAAGATGGCCGCAAACTTACCATCATGGGAGCATTGACACTCTACCTCGACTTCATCAATTTATTTCTATTTTTGCTGCGGTTTTTAGGTAACCGAAGATAATTTAACAACTATGAAAGCATACGTTTTCCCTGGTCAGGGCGCCCAATTTGTTGGAATGGGAAAAGACCTCTACGATAATTTCCCCGCCGCCAAAGAGCTTTTCGAGAAAGCCAACAAGATCCTTGGCTTTCGCATCACCGATCTTATGTTTGATGGCACCGATGACGACCTGAAGGCAACTAACGTTACTCAGCCGGCCATCTTTTTGCACTCCGTCATTCTGGCGCGCATGCTCAAAGAGGATTTTAAACCCGATATGGTTGCGGGCCATTCTTTGGGCGAGTTCTCAGCACTGGTAGCCAACAAAAGCCTCACTTTTGAGGATGGTTTGCGACTGGTTCAGAAACGTGCACAAGCCATGCAAAAAGCCTGCGAAGTAGAACCTTCAACCATGGCAGCTATCCTTGGACTCGACGATAGTGAAGTAGAACGAATTTTGAAAGAGGTGGATGAGGTGGTAGTACCGGCTAATTACAACAGTCCCGGCCAGTTGGTAATATCCGGAACAATTGCCGGTATTGACCAGGCTTGCGAAAAGTTGAAAAATGCAGGGGCAAAACGTGCTTTACCGCTCAAAGTTGGTGGCGCGTTTCATTCGCCTCTTATGGAGCCGGCACGCGTTGAGCTGGCTCAGGCTATTGAAGCGACAAAATTTATCCGGGGTATCTGCCCCATTTACCAAAACGTAACGGCACAACCCGTAAACGATCCGGAAATCATCAAATCCAACCTGATTGCACAACTTACTTCTCCGGTGCGCTGGACGCAGATCATGAAAAATATGATAGCCGATGGCGCCAAAACAATTATTGAAGTTGGCCCGGGAACAGTGTTGCAAGGACTTTTCAAAAAAATAGACCGTAACATCAACGCGAGCAGCGCTATTGTAAGCGAGTAATTTTTAGCACAGATTAGGGAATAATATTTATGCCTTGATCACAGCAAGGGGCTGTAGTTTCACCTGAATATCCACGAGATCCGCTTGCAGCGCCATGACTTCTTCGATGTCTTTGTAGGATCCAGGCGCTTCATCCAAATTATCTTTGTGACGCAACGCATGAATTACGCCCATCGCGTCCAGCTTTGCTAATTCAGTTTTGATGTCCAGTTTTTTACGGGCCTGGGCGCGACTTAACACTCGCCCTGCTCCGTGAGAACAAGAATTGAAAGAGAGCGGATTTCCTTTGCCCGTAACCAGAAATGAGCGGGTTCCCTGAGAACCCGGAATCATCCCCCACTCCCCTGCTTCGGCACGGGTAGCACCTTTCCGATGAACAATAAGTTCGTGATCGAAATGGGTTTCCCAGGCGGCAAAATTGTGCGGCTTATTAATAAAGTGTGAAAATTCCACATCAGGGGCAACTTCCTCAAAAGCGCTTTTCACTCTTTCCATCATCAATTTCCTGTTTTGCAGGGCGAATTGGATGCAATAATTCATCTCATTAAAATAATTATTATATCCCTCCGATCCCTGCAAAAAATATGATAGATCCTGAGGCACCTCTTCGTGGCGTTTTTTATTTTCTTCTTTGGCCTGGTTGTGATAATGGGCGGCCACGGTGTAGCCAAGGTTTCGTGAGCCGGAGTGTACCATAATCCAAATGTAGCCGTCGGAGCCTTTTTGAATTTCGATAAAATGGTTGCCTCCGCCCAAAGTTCCTATCTGATACATGGCACTATTGTATTCCTGCGAAACAACTGGCAACTCCTCTTCCATCGGAGGCATCCAATGCGCATCCTGTTTTTCGGCATGATGTTTAAATCCCACCGGAATAGTTTTACGAATATTGGTCATCACCTTTTTTAATTCTTTCTGCCCCATGTGTTCCAGATTGGTTCGCAGAGAGCACATTCCGCATCCCACATCCACGCCCACGGCATTGGGAACAATGGCATTTTTGGTAGCCAAAACCCCGCCTATGGGCATTCCATATCCCACATGTGCGTCGGGCATAATAGCGATGTGCCTGAAGGCAATACTGAGGTTGGCCAAATCTTTGGCCTGCTGCAAAGCGCCCTCCTCCAAATCTTTAAGCCACAGCTTTATCGGAATCCGTTCTGTAGTAATCTTTTGTATCATACAAACCAATATAACAATTTTTTTCAAGGAATCCGATTTACCCCTTCCCGATCACAACTTCGGTTTTATCTCTTCATTATAAAATTTGTAAAAGGCTTCTTTGATTTCGTCGCGCACCCTGTAGTATTCACTTTGGATAAATTCCGGATTTCCTTTTGCGTGTGAGGGATCGTCGAAACCGAAATGCAATTTGTGCTTCACTTTACCAAGGAAAGCCGGGCAGCTTTTGTTTGCGTCATCGCAAACAGTAATCACATAATCCCATTCATCATTACTATACAAATCCACCGAATCGGAAGTATGGTGGCTAATGTCGATGCCAATTTCTGCCATTACTTTTACCGCTGTGGGGTTCAATTTTCCAGAGGCCTCTGTTCCGGCAGACCGTACATAAAGGGTTTCATCAAACCACTGTAAAAAACCATGCGCCATCTGGCTGCGGCAACTATTGCCGGTGCAAAGGATTAAAAGTTTGATTTTTGGATTTCTTTTCATTCCATCAGATATTATCTACGGAATCCTTTCAAATTGTGGTGATCAGCTATTACAACATCCCAAAAATCAATCCCGTAATGGTGGCCATAATTATTACAAGGACCACATAGACTATTGTTTTTTGGGTACCAATCACATCGCGGATAACGAGCATGTTGGGAAGTGAGAGTGAGGGGCCGGCCAACAGGAGTGCCAACGCAGGGCCTTTTCCCATTCCGGCAGCCATCAGTCCTTGTAAAATAGGAACTTCGGTGAGCGTAGCAAAGTACATGAAGGCGCCCACAAAAGAAGCGAAGAAATTAGAGAAGACCGAATTGCCGCCCACCAGAGCTACAATCCATTCGTTGGGAATTATGCCAGCCATTGCTGTGTCGTCGTGGGTTGAACCAAGCAAAAAGCCCGCAACCAAAACGCCAATTGCCAGCAGCGGCATAATTTGTTTTGTGAATTCCCACGAAGATATCGTCCAGTCTCTGTTTTCCGGGTTTTTCTTATCCGTAAGCGTAATAATACTAAGGCCGGCAATTCCCACAACCATTGGTATCAGAGGAGAAGAACTTAGAAAAGCGGAGGCTGCTGTAACAATAGCTGCCAAAGCTACCCAATACCATTTTATTTTTAAAATTGCGATAAGCGAATAAGCCAGCAGCAGGCTCAAGCCAGCAGTGATGTACCATTTGTTGGCCCAGATCCAATACCAGGCGCCGTCTGTAACACCTTCACCGGGTTTGCCCCAGTTGGCAAAAACAAGAATCAGCACGAGGGTAAAAAAATGAAAAGCCGTTTGCCACATCGGGCGCTTTTCCGCGACATCCGGGAAGTTTATTTGCTCTATCCGTTTGGCGTTTTCTTCCTTTCTGTAAATTAATGCCATTACCGAACCTATTACCACCGCAAACACCACTGCGCCAACGATTCGGGCAACGCCCATTTCAAAACCTAAAATACGCGCAGTGAGGATAATTGCCAAAATGTTGATGGCCGGACCGGAATAGAGAAATGCAATTGCAGGCCCCAATCCGGCTCCTCTTTTGTGAATGCTCGAAAACAACGGGAGAATGGTGCAGCTACAAACAGCCAGGATGGATCCCGATACAGATGCAACGGTATAAGCCACCCATTTTTTTGCTTTAGCGCCAAAGTATTTCATCACTGCGCCCTGGCTCACGAAAACCGCGATTACTCCGGCAATGAAGAACGCCGGGAGCAAACACAAAATAACGTGTTCCTGCGCATACCATTTGGCAAGGTCGAACATCGAGAAAATGGCTTCCGAAAATCGTGCACTGTCGAGCGGCATGAAATAAACAAATACAAATACTGCTGCAATCCAAAACAGTATTCTTATCTCCCTTTTAACATCCATTTTAATGCTGTTTTTCTAAAAGAAAATAATGAAGACGTAATACGCCCCAACTACGATAAACAAAACGGCAACTCCGCGCCTGAACCAAAGTTCAAAGCCTTTGAGTTTGTTGTAAACGTTGCCAATAGAACCTAAGCTAAATGCAATGAGCCAGGCAAAAATTATCACCGGAATGCCTGTGGCAATGGCAAAAACCAACGGCAAATACAAACCGCTGGCACTGCTTACGGTAAGTGGCATCAGCATTCCGAAATAGAGCACTCCGCTGTAAGGGCAAAATGCCAGGGCGAAAACTACACCCAGCAAAAGCACACCCCAAAAGCCGCTATTCGATTTGCGCTCCATTTTTTCGCTTAAGAAATCCAGACCGGGAATTTTAAGCTTTAATACGCCCAGCATAAACAGGCCGATCATGATCAAAAGCGGGCCAAGAATTTTTTCACCCCATGCCTGGAAAAATCCTTCGAGGGCAAACCGGCTTGCGCCAAAAAAGAAGATCAAACCGATGACCGTGTAAGAGATGGCGCGACCAAGCGTATAAATCAGCCCGTTGAAAAACACTTTGCGCCGGCTTTCGATATCCTTGCTGATGTAGCCGATGGCCGTGATGTTAGTAGCCAACGGACACGGGCTGATGGCCGTCATCAGCCCCAGGATAAATGCCGTGAATATTGGAAACTGTGACGTTTCCAACAGGTTGTTGAGTACCTCCTCCATGCTTACAACAGCTTGTCGATGGCGGCTTTCAGTTTCTTTTCAAACTTAGCGGGACTCGTACGGGCATTCAAAAAAGCCTCATTTGTCAGGTCCACAACTTCATCACCCTTGATGACCAAAAGGGTTTGCCCACTTATTTCATACATTTCGATGAGCGGATTGTTTTTGTCTTCTTCGTTGTTAATCGACTCAAAACTTACCTTCTGACCATAATTTTCTTTGATGGTTTTTTCGGTAACTGCTTCTACAGCCTGACACGTGGCGCAGCGGCGTGTAGCATGAAAATAGTAAACCTGCACTTCACTCGCGGCCTTTTGATCGGCTGCTGATACTTTTTCAGCGGATGCTGGAGCGGCTTTTACACGATCAACACTTTGTGCTGAAACCATTGCTATTCCTACAACAAGGATAAAGCTTAAACTAATGATGATGTTTTTCATTTTACTAAGGTGTTATTTGGTTAATAATTTCGAAATTTCATCCACCGATGGAACTCTTCCTTTCACCACGATTTCGCCATCGACGATTAAAGCAGGTGTTGACATTACACCATATTGCATGATTTCAAGGATGTCGTCCACTTTTGTCACGTTGGCCTCAACGCCGGTTTTGGCGATGGCTTCGTGGGTGGCTTGTTCGAGCGATTTACATTTTGTACATCCGGTACCCAAAACTTTGATTTCCATATTTGTAAGTTTTAAAATTTAGTTAATACTATTTCATTTCGTCATTCGTGAAACTACGAACCTAATTTTCAAAAAATTTTTATAATCCTAAAAAGCCTTTAAAAAGCTGCTGTGCTTCTTTCCAATTTTCTTTATTCAAGCAGTACTTTATTTTCGGCGCTTCAATTTCTCCCTGAATCAACCCGGCAGCTTTCAGTTCTTTAAGATGCTGTGATAACGTTGACTTTGCGATCGGTAGCTCTTCACTCAAATCGCCACTGTAGCAGCAGCTTTGTTTCGAGATCAAATCGAGAACATACATGCGGACGGGGTGCCCCATTGCCTTGGCGTAGCGGGCAAGCCTGATTTGTTTTTCTGACGCGACTGATTTAATACTCATTCTGTTCGTAATTATGCGAACAAAGAAAATGCTTTTTATTAATCAAATCAAAAAGGAGAGAAATTATTTTCCCATTTTCACGCTTACAATTATTTGCAACTACAGCATGCAGTGCTATTAATAAAAAAAACCGACAACCCCTGAGAGATTGCCGGTTTCATTTTTGCTTTAAAGCAAAACCAATTATAGGTTCACCACAAATTTCTTTGCTAATATGTTTTTATCGGTAGTGATACGAATGATGTAGGTTCCATTACTGGAAAGATGATCGCTGTAACTCGTTTCACCAGTGGTTTTCTTTTGCAAAACAACCTGGCTCTGTAAATTTATAATTTCAATCTGCTGTGTTTCCACTGGGAAAGTTACGGTGAAATCGCGCTGTGCAGGATTAGGGAAAACGGATATCATTTCTGCATCCTTACGAACCTCGTTTACGCCAACGCTCAGCAGGGCGTTGTATGCATTTATCCGGCCATGACCGTAATATTGATCCCAGCCCGGCGTGTCTTCGGCGGGATCGCCCACCTGATCTTCAGCTGTCGTTTCGATGATCGATTTTATCTGTGCCGGCGTCCTATTGATATCCTGCGCCAGGAGCAAGGCGGCAAGTGCTGCCACATGCGGCGTTCCCTGGGAGGTTCCGCCCCAATAGGTGTTGTAATTGGTGTTGGATAAATAGTGCAAACCATAGATGTAGTTGCCGGGCGCAATCACCGAAATATGTTCGCCATAATTACTTCCGCTGGTCGGGCTCCAATAAAAAGGATGCGCACGCTCATCGTTTGGATTGGTGGCACCCACAGCAATTACCCCCGGAAACCCGGCAGGATAATAGGTTGTGTTCGAATTGGTATTCATCATACAAGCTGCCACCACCACATTATTATCCAACGCGTAATCCACTGCTTCCTGAAAAGTAGCGGAAAATTCTGACCCGCCCAGCGACATATTGATAACGTTTGCTCCGTTATCGACCGCATAATAAATCGCTTCAGACCACCATGAGTAGTAACCATAATTGTCGCTGGTAAGTGCTTTTAGCACCATGATTTTGCAATTCCAATCCACGCCGGCGTAGCCAATTTCATTATTTGCATTGGCACCAACAATACCTGCCACGTTGGTTCCGTGCCCAAAGTCGTCAACCGGCAAATTGTCGCTATAAGCCCAATCCCAACCCTGAACGTCATCAATGAACCCATTCCCATCATCATCAATCCCATTGTCGGGTATTTCGTTGTAATTCGTCCAGATTCTTCCGGCCAAATCGGGATGGTCCAATTTTACGCCGCTGTCAATAATGGCCACCACAATATTAGTGGCGCCCTGCTCTAATTCCCAGGCCAGCTCCATATCAATGTCGGCTCCGGCCACGGCGGGTGATAATGGAAAAGTCCCGTCGTTTTTCAAAGACCATTGCCTGGAATAAAACGGGTCGTTTGGTGCGCCAGCAGCCGCCCCACCCGTCGAACCTTTGAAGTCGGGCTCGGCATATTCGATGTCGCCGGTAGCATAAAATTCATCAATGACTTGCTGAATGTTTGCACCGTCAGGGAACTGAACTACATAGCTTTGAATGGTTATTTTCCGGCCTGTGATAAGTTTTTGAATTTTGACAGCATTCAAATCGATGCAAAGCGCGTCGATTTTACTACTTCCGGTTACGGATTTTTCGCCAACATAATTTACAGGAATCCGGTCATTTTTTAATTTTACAATGATTCTGTTTGTTGGCTCTGCCACCTGTCCGAAGATCGGAATGCTGAACAACAAAATAATAAAGGATGTAAATATGCTCATTTTCATATTGCATAGGGTTTTTGGGTTAATACTGAAGATGATTAACACCCAACAGAAAATGATTGTTTGCCAACGAATCGTTAATTCTTTGTTAATATCACCAATGAATAATGATAGCTCGTTGCGAACAGGAGCAAGTCAGTTACCGGGTTTTAATTCTAATCCAAATTATTGGCCTTGACAAACTATCAAATTCCTATCCCCCGAAACTTCTTCGCGAAGTGGCAGTTTTTGGGCTTCGCACTTTATGGTTTAAATAAAATCAAAGAAACCGAATCTGACTCATTTCCCTGCCGAAGTCTTGCAAGGCTGTTTCAATTTTAATTAATTGTTTTTGGCTTGGCTTTCGCCTTCCATTGGCATAGTGGTTTACCAGATCCCGATTTAGGCCGGCAATATTGGCTACTCCTGTTTTGGTCATTACACCATTCATCCATGCAAAAAAAGTTTGTATGTCGGTTTTAAATGACAACATATACTCACCTTGAAGAGCGTCTGGTAGTGGATCACCATCTTCTGTTATTCCTTTAATGTGAAACTCCAAAGCTTCGGCAAACTCTTTTTTTACCAGGTTAACGGTTTTCCCTGTTGCTATACAACCCGGAACATCTGGCGAATATGCAGAATATCCGGTGTTTGTTTTTTCTAATATTACGCTTATCTGATTCATAACAATTCGATTTGATGTTCAACTAATTTAACCCAGCTTGTTTTAAAATGCTCTTTAAAGTGCCTGGCGCAATTTCATCTGATGGCTTTCCGGCTACCGTTACCCTACCTTTCTTTGTCGGGTGTTTAAATTGACTCCTCAAAATAAGTTGCTGAGAAAGGTTTTTAAAAGCCAGCGAAATGGATCAATTTAGAGTGTATTATTCTTCAGCTTCCCCGAGTCGATGAGCTTGCGCAGAGATTTTAAGGGAGCTGATTGTTGCAAAGCCTGAAGATAGTGCATGTTGTGCAGATCGCTGCCGGCCAGATCTACCATGCCCAGGTCGATGAAACGCTCGGCCATTCTTTTCACCTCGCCGGAATAATAGCCCGTGAGCGAATTGATGTTGATTTGAAAAAGTACGCCCCGGTCTTTGATCTCTTCATATTTCCCGAAATCTCTGAAAAAGTAGGAGTAACGCTCCGGGTGCGCAAGGATGATTGTGTAGCCGGCGATTTGCAAATCAAAAAAGAAATCGCGCCAACGCGGATGCTCATTAAAATAAGAAAACTCGACCAGCAGATGCTTCCGGCCAAAGGTGAGTAGCTCGCCCGATTTGTATTTCCCCTCAAACTTGTCGTCGATGAGATATTCGGCGGCAGCCTGCAGTTCGATATCGATATGCTGTTTTGTCAATTCGCGCTGCACCTGCTTCAATCCGGGCAATATGGTTTCGGGAGTATTGAGATAAAACTCCCCCTGGATGTGCGGCGTGGTGATCAATTTTTTGTAGCCCAGCGCCTGCATGCCTTTGATGAGTTCGATGGAGGTTTCGAGGCTGTTGGAGCCGTCGTCGATACCGGGGATGAGATGCGAATGCATGTCGGTGCCAATGGCCGACATGTCAGCTTTGGAGGCATTGCCACTTCCTTTAAATAAATTTCCAAAAATCCCCATCGTCTTGTTTTGGCTGCAATATTACCACTTTGCACCCAAAGGCCGTCTGTTAAGGTTTTCAAAAAAAAATAACTGTTTAGCTGATGTTCTTTAAAACTCAACTTTCAGATAAGAATTTATATTTTCGAAATGCCCTCCGCTATCCCTCAATCCCCTAAAGGGGAAGCCAGCTCACACACTTGATTGTGCGTTGGCAACTCCCCCTTCAGGGGGCTGGGGATATGCGATGGATTTTCCAAAACTTATTGGATTTATCATTTAAAGTTTTTTTAAAATCGACCACCTAAACAATCACCAGAAAAGGCATCTTCTATTTTCAAATCTGAAAAGCTAAGCCGAACCCGCCAATCTTACAACTTCTTCTTTTCTGGCTATCCGACAGCCTGTTGCCTCTTCCGCCTACTTTTTCGACTTATTTTTGCAACAGCATATTTTAATATTAAAAAAAGAGAACAATAATGAAACATTTCCACTGGCTTTTATTGGCGGCTATTCTGGCTTCGCTTTTTGTAACGGGATGCAAATCCAACGAAACCCAACTCCCTGTGAATATCATTCCACAACCGCTGCAGGTAGAAGTTCAAAAAGGTAATTTTATTCTAACGCCTGATACAAAAATCATCTATAATAAAGCCGACACCGCTATTGCAGCCACTGTTGACTTGTTTCGTAAACAAATAAGCGAAAGCACTGGCATGATGTTGCAGACTATAACATACGATGCTCATACGGGTGGGCAGTCAATTCTTTTTATGATGGATGGCGCCGCCGATACATTGGGTAAGGAGGGGTACACTTTAGAAATTGTGAGGACTGCAATAAATATAACAGCGTGGCAAGTGGCAGGATTATATCGGGCCACCCAAACCATCCTTCAGCTTCTGCCGCCAGCAGTTTACGACAGCACCTCACACGATATTACCTGGCGAATGCCTTGCATAAAAATTTACGACAAGCCGCGCTTTAGCTGGCGGGGCATGCACCTGGACGTTTCGCGTCACTTTTTCGATGTTGATTTCGTAAAACGATACATCGACCTGATTGCCATGCACAAGATGAACGTTTTCCACTGGCATCTCACCGACGACAATGGCTGGCGCATTGAGATAAAAAAATATCCTAAACTCACCGAAGTGGGCGCCTGGCGCGTAGATCGGGAATCGCTGCCGTGGAACGATGCCACCCCGCCACTGCCCGGCGAAGAGGCTACTTATGGTGGATTTTATACACAAGATCAGATTCGTGATGTGGTTGCTTACGCAGCAGCGCGCCACATTATGGTGGTACCCGAAATAGAAATGCCCGGCCACGCTTCTGCCGCCATGGCTGCCTATCCGGAGCTGGCCTGCACCGATGGCCCTTTCTTTGTAATGCCCGGTGGCTACTGGCCTATCGAAGATATTTTTTGCGCAGGCAACGAAAAAACTTTTGAGGTGCTCGAAGGTGTGCTCGACGAAGTAATAGAGCTTTTCCCGTCGCAATACATCCACATCGGTGGCGACGAAGCCACTAAGACGCACTGGGAAACCTGTCCCAAATGCCAAAAACGAATCCGGGATGAGAAGCTTGCCAACACATACGAATTGCAAAGCTATTTTGTGAAACGCATCGAGAAATATCTGATTAGTAAAAACAAAAAACTCATTGGCTGGGACGAAATCCTCGAAGGCGGTCTGGCACCCGAAGCTACGGTAATGTCATGGCGCGGCATCGATGGCGGCATCCAGGCTGCCCGCGAGGGCCACGATGTGGTGATGTGTCCGGTGACGCACTGCTACCTCGACTACTACCAGGCCAATCCGGATTTTGAACCCAACGGCATTGGCGGACTCACCACGCTGAAAAGGGCTTACTCCTTCGATCCCGTTCCTGCCGACCTCACTGCCAAAGAGGCAAAACATATCCTGGGAGGTCAGGGAAATGTGTGGACAGAATATATTCCCACACCTGAACACGCCGAATACATGGCGGTACCGCGTATGGCAGCGCTGGCCGAAGCGCTCTGGACAGCGCCACAGCAAAAAGATTGGGATAGCTTCAGAGAGCGCCTCGAGACACAGTTCGACCGTTTTGACATTATGGGTGTTAATTATTCCGAAGGATCGTACGCTGTAGAATTTAAAACCAACTACGACACCATCAATGGGAAACTTACCATCGAATTTGCCACCGAGCAGCTTTCGCCCGAAATCCGCTATACTACCGACGGATCAGTCCCGACTCCGCAATCGGAGCTTTACAAAAACCCGCTTGCCATCGACAGCTCCGTAACTTTACGTGCTGCTATCTTTACCGGTGGCGTGATGAATGAAACTTTTTCAGAAAAAAGAATTGCATATCAGCAGGCGCTTGGCGCGAAAGTAAAATACACCAGCCCGCCCTCCAACAAATATCCCGGCCTGGGCACAACCACGCTGGTGGACGGACTGCGGGGAAGCATGCGCCACCACGACGGCTTTTGGCAGGGCTTTTATGGCGACGACATGGAGGTGGAAATAGATTTGGGCGCACCACGAACCATCAGCACTGTAACCGGTTCGTTTATGCAATTTCAAAACGTATGGATCTTCCTGCCGGAAATCATGGAAGTTTCCCTTTCGGAGGACGGCATCAATTACACAGAGGCCGGCACGGTTACCAACACCACCGACCGGAAAAAGGACCTCGCCTTTAGGGAAGAACTTAAGGTTCAGTTTGCCGAAACTCCCGCACGCTTTATCCGTGTAAAAGCCACCAATGGCGGTGTTTGCCCCGCGTGGCATCCGGGAGCCGGCGACACCACCTGGATTTTCGCCGACGAAATTATTGTGAAATAACTCCTAGCTGACAGTTGTCAGTTCCACATCCCAAAATAGTTAAATAAAGGGATGCCAATCCTGAAAAGGCTGGCATCCCTTATTTTTTTACATTGGCGTCATGCGCCATGCGCCAAACCTTTTCCGATCTTTTGGAATTATCATCAGGAATACTTTAGGGTGGCATCCCTTGCTGGGCTGCGAACCCTCCCTCATGCACCTTGCGCCACGCGCCATGCTCTAAAATTCAGAAGCATCCCAAATGAAATATTTTCTAAACGAAAATTGGAACTAATTCGTTACACTCTCTAATATGAGAGAAAGTGGCGTAATGGACATTTTTTAGGCTAAAATCT
>CAZTCX010000044.1:0-22094 GCA_964612515.1 uncultured Lentimicrobiaceae bacterium
AAAACGCGGACGCAAGGGCTAATCTCAAAAACAGCTTAATTATTTTCTCCTTCATTTTTAGTCTTTTTATAGAGAAGGTTACAATTATAATTTATGTTTTCTCAGGCAACAATGTCGCTGCCTTTTTATCGACATACCAATATAGATTTCCATCTTTCGGATGAATCACTTGTGCAGGAAATTTATTGGGCTGTTGCGGAGCACTCAAAATGGTCTTTAAAATTTCTGCTTTTTTTTCGCCTTCAACAAGAAAAGCAATATTTCGTGCCTGGTTGATTAAAGCAGGCGTCATAGTGATGCGATACATCTTTTGCTCTGCCACATACACTTCTCCTACCAACAGCGAATTTTCAAATACAACATCGGTTCGGGGAAATAAAGACGCCGTGTGGCCATCTTCGCCAAGACCCAGAAAAATAAGATCGAAGCGGGGAGGCTCTTTTCCAAAGAAATTTGTAATGATACCTTCATAATTTTTTGCAGCCTCATCCGGATCTAAATCAACAGGTATGGGATTAATGTTTATTTCCGGAATGTCGATGTGATCGAGCAATAAAGCCCTGGCTTTGTTGGCATTATTCCGTTTGTCATCCGATGGTACAAAACGTTCGTCACCCCAAAAGATAAAAGTTTTGTTCCAGAGGATTTGCTCCCGGTAAGGTGGCTTTGCCAAAAGAACAAAAAGGTTTTCGGGGGTAGTGCCTCCCGACAAGGATATGACAAACCTCCCCCGACTTTCGATGGCCTGTTTCGAAGTTTTAATCATCAACTCAGCGGCCGCCTTTGCCAATGCTGCTACGTTCGGAAAAACACTCAGTTTATTTTGATTCTGGTTCGTCATCTTTAAAAGGTATTGTGAGCCAATTGTGCCCGTCAACTGCTATGAGAGCGTCTGCATCCTGCGGCCCGTGTGATCCCGCGTCGTACGTTGGGAAATTTGGAGAAGTGTTTGCTTTCCATGCATTCAGCACCGGCATTAGTATTCCCCATGCGGCCTCTACCTGATCAGCGCGCATAAAGAGTGTTGCATCTCCGCGGAAGACATCGAGTAGCAAGGTTTCATAGGCTTCGGGCGTGCCACCTGTGTAAGTGTCGTGGTAATTAAACAACATGTGAACGGGGTTGAGCAGCATCTTAAGTCCGGGTTGTTTTGCCTGGAAGCTCAACTGAATTCCCATGTGCGGCTGGATGTTAAGGATAAGCTTGTTAGATTGCCAGTTTTCGATGGCTTCCACCGGAAAGGAATGATGCGGTACGGGCTGAAATTGAATGGTGATAACGGAAATCGTCTCATTCAAGCGCTTGCCGGTCCGCAGATAAAAAGGTACGCCCTGCCAGCGCCAATTATCTACAAAAAACTTCACCGCAGCAAAGGTTTCAATATTGGATGTTGGGGAGACATCAGGCTCCTGGCGATAACCCTTTACTTTTTTACCTTTTATCCATCCACTACCATACTGGCCTCTTACAGCATTTTTGTGCACTTCCTCCGGTTTTATCTTTCTCACCGCATTCAATACATCGACCTTTTTGTTACGGATTTCGTTGGCTTCAAAAGTGATGGGTGGTTCCATGGCGATAAGACACATTAGCTGGAGCAAATGATTTTGAATCATATCCCGCAGTGCGCCGGCAGTCTCATAATAATTTCCACGGTGCTCCACACCCAATTCCTCTGAAACAGTGATCTGAATATGATCTATGTAATTCCGGTTCCAGATTGGCTCAAAAAGAGCGTTGGCAAAGCGAAATGCAAGAATATTTTGCACGGTTTCTTTCCCCAGATAATGATCGATACGATAAATCTGGCATTCGTCAAAATGGGTATGCAATAATTTGTTAAGGCTAATAGCGCTTTCCAAGTCGTGTCCGAAAGGTTTTTCAAGAACGATGCGGCTTTTCTGTTTATTATTACAAAGCTCCGATGTTCCTATTTTCATTGCAATTTCTTCGAAAGCGTTTGGCGGAACAGCAAGATAAAAGACCGTGTTGGCGGTGGTTTTCCACTTCTTTTCAAGCGCTTTTATCTGTTTATCTAATGCGGAATAGGTAGAGGAATCGTCAAACTCCCCTTGCTGATAGGTCAGATATTTAGTGAAAATATCCCATTGTTCCTTTTTTGCTTTTCCACGGCGCGAAAAGTTATCGACGCCTTCCAGCAAACGTTTTGCAAATTCTGGGTCTGTATATTTAGCACGGCTTACACCAATTACTGCAAATTCCTCGGGAATCCAGCCATCCAACCATAGGTTGTAAATGGCTGGAATAAGCTTACGCCATGTCAAATCTCCCGTAGCACCAAGGATTGTTATGATGGTAGGGTCTGTTTTTGTTCCTTTTTCCATGTTATCGTTTTTGGATCCATTGTGTATGAAAAATTCCTTCTCTGTCGGTTCGCTCGTAAGTATGGGCGCCAAAATTATCGCGTTGTGCCTGTATTAAATTGGCCGGAAGCCATGCACTTCTGTAGCTATCGAAATAGGCCAGTGCGCCCATCATTGCAGGGATCGGAACCCCGGCTCCGGCAGCAATTTGAACCACCTTTCGAAGATCCATTTGTGATTGCACGAGTTTTTTTGAAAACGCTTCACTCAGCATAAGATTGGAAAGAGTTGGCTGCTTTGAAAACGCCGAACGGATGTCCTCCAATAACGCTGCACGGATGATGCAACCACCCCGCCAGATGGCAGCGATATCCGCTAATTTCAAATTGTATTTATATTTTTTGGAAGCAACCTGCAACAACTCCATGCCTTGCGCATACACCGTGATGATTGAAAAATAGAGTGCCTGCTCCAGCCACTTCAACAACTCATTGTTATCTCCGGTGAATTTTGTAATAGAACTGTCCAGATGTTGTTGTGCAGCTTCACGTTCATTTTTATATGTTGATAAATTACGCATCGAAACGGCGATATCAATCACCGTGATGGGAACCTGAAGAGCCATTGCATCTTCAGAAGTCCAGGCGCCCGTGCCTTTCTGCTTTGCGCTGTCGAGGATTTTGTCGATGAGCCGGCTGTCGGTAAATTCATCTTTTTGTATAAAAATATCTGCAGTGATTTCGATTAAATAGGAGTGCAATTCTCCCTCGTTCCATTTCGAGAAAACCCTGTGTATTTCATCATTGCTCATTCCCAGACATTCCTTTAAAAGGTGATAAGTTTCGGCAATGAGTTGCATCAACCCATATTCGATTCCGTTGTGTACCATTTTTACATAATGTCCGGCAGAGCCTGGTCCCAGCCATGTTACGCAAGGTTCATTATTCGCTTTTGCGGAAATATCTTCCAACATTTTAGCAACACGCTCATACACTCCCGTCGGCCCGCCCGGCATGATGCTTGGCCCGTGGCGGGCACCCAGCTCACCTCCCGAAACGCCAACACCCATAAAATGAATGCCTGATTCGTGCAGTTGCTCATTCCTTCTGTTGGTGTCGGTAAAGTGAGAATTGCCGCAATCCATCAGCAAATCATCTTCTGATAAAAAAGGTTTTAACTCACCAATGACGTCGTCCACAATCTTTCCGGCTGGTACAAGCATCATGATAATTTTTGGAGATTTCAACGCATTTATAAATTCATCCAGGTTGGAGGTGGCAGATACGTTGTCGGTGGCAGCATCTTTTTTAAGTGTCTCCACCTGGGAACTATTTTTATCAAAACCAATAACGGTATATCCATGATCACTCATGTTCATCACCAGGTTTCGCCCCATGGTGCCGAGGCCAATCATCCCGTAGTCGAATTTTGTCTCTTTCATAATAATTATTCTATTTAATGCAGATTATTAGTAACACTTTGGGTGCTATTATCAGCTCTCGTTAAAATGGCAACTTTCTAAGACCCCCTCTAACTCCCCCTGAAGGGGGAGAATGCTTACGCACGAGCCGCTGCAGTGGCTCGTGCGGCCGGGCTCCCTTCCCTTTCAGGAGAAGGGCTGGGGATGGGGTCATGATGATTTTGGAATTCAATTATACCTCCTACATAATTACAGTTACTATTTCCCTGAACCCGATTGGAACAATTTACTTTGCCGTTATCAATGTTTTGATGGTGTTTCGTTTCCCAGCATTTTCAATTTTTTATCTGCCAGATTACTGATCAGCTTATCAAAAGCCTCATTAAATTTTTGAATGCCTTCTTCTTCTAATTGCTGCGTTACAGATGAAATATCGACACCTGCTTTTTTGAGTTTGCCAAACAAAGCATTGGCCTGGTCGAGATTTTCCTCAATGGCATTCCTTTTCAGCACCCCATGATCAGCAAAAGCTGTAATCGTTTTATCGGGCAACGTATTTATTGTGTTTTCACCGATGAGCGGCTCAACATAGCGGAGATCGCTGCCGTTCGGATCCTTGTTGCTGGTGCTTGCCCACAAGAGTCGTTGCACATGGGCGCCTTTTTGTGCCAGATTTTGCCACTTCTCACCGCTGAAAATCTCTTTGAACCGCTGATAGCACAGACGCGCGGTGGCAATTCCCGCTTCGCCCTTCAACTGCGAATCGTGCGGGGTATTTTGCTGGTCGAGCAGTTGGTCGGTGAGTACGTCGATCCGGCTGATGAAAACACTTGCTACAGAAATAATGTGATTTATCGGCTTACCCTCTGCAACGCGTCGTGTAATGGCATTGATATAGGCCTGCGCCACTGCCTCGTAACTTTCAATCGAAAAAAGGAGCGTTATGTTGATGTCGACACCTTCATAAAGCATTTGCTCGATGGCCGGAACGCCTTCCTTTGTTCCAGGGATTTTGATAAGGCAGTTTTTCTTACCAACTGCGCTGTACAATCTGCGGGCTTCCTTGATCGTACCTTCTGTATCCCGGGCCAGGTAGGGCTGGACTTCCAGGCTTACAAAGCCATCGGTACCGCCTGATTTTTCATACACCGGAAACAAGATATCGCAAGCGTCCTTCACGTCTTTGATGGTTAGTGCATCATAAATTTGTGTTGGGCTTTTGTCTTCTTTTACCAATTTTGCAATCTGATCGTCATAATCTGAGCCACCTGTAATGGCTTTGCTAAAAATGCTTGGATTTGAGGTAATACCTCTCAGTCCCTGCTCTTCCACTCTTTTCTTTAATTCGCCGGAGGTGATTTTCCCCCGCGTTAAATTGTCAAGCCAATAACTCTGGCCGTAATTTAATAATTCGATTAATGTCTTCATCTTAAATTAATGTTTTTGCAATTCAATCATTTTTCATCATTAATAACCTGAAAATTCTTCTGTTCTAATATTATCATCATCAATACCTGCGTCATTCAGGGTTTTGCGGATGGAAGTTACCATTGCTTCGGGCCCTGAGATATAGTAGATTGGTTGTGACAGGTCGCCAATGTGTTTTTGCAGCATCTCTTTGGTAAAAAAACCGGTTTCACCTTTCCAATCCTTAGATCGATCAACATCAGTCATGGATGCAATAAACTTAAAGTTGGGATTTTCTTTCGCGGCGGCAGTCAACTCATCCAGGAAAGCGGCATCGGCAGGCGTATTATTGGCATAAAAAAGAAAAATTTTATGCGCCGTTTTATCGTGTGTCGCCTGCAAAATAATACTTCTTACGGGTGTGATGCCAATACCACCGGAGAGAAAAACAGCAGGAATCTTCGTGTTGTTCTGAAGGGTGAAAGAGCCGCCCGATCCATTAAAAATAACTTCGGTGCCGATGGGCATATTCTTTAGGTTGCGCTTGAAAGCAGTGTCACGCATCCTTGTGGTAACTACAATATCTTCTTCACTGGGTGCGCCCAGTGAAAAACCTCTGGTATCTCCTTCCGCATCAGTTTCGGGTGGGTTAATCTGTGTGAAATCAGCCCATTGGCCTGCTTTAAAAGTAAACCCTTCTGGTTTACTAAAATGAAATGTCATCGTATTGGTGGCTACTTCTCTTTTACTTTTTAGTTTGACTTTGACTTTTATCATAATAATGAATTTTAATTTGTTTGACAGTGTTGTCCGGCGAACGATTTATTTATAAAATAGATTCTGCTCCAAGGGTTGGTGCATCATCAGAATGACAGCGTTGGGATCGTTTAACCGAAGGCTAAACGATCCCCTTTGCCGGACATCGACACCGTTTCCTAGTTTAAATGAGCCCGGAGCATCCAGGCAGTTTTTTCATGATATTCCATCAGCCCGGTAATGTAGTCGCTCATACCTTCCGCCATTAATTTATCGGCCATGGGCTTTATATTTTCCCTTAGAAAAATGATAATGCTTTCGTGGTCTTCCAGCAATTCTGCAAAAATAGTTTTGCTATCATTTTTGTCGCGGGGCTTTTCAGTGAGATGCGTGAGTTCAAGATATTTATCAAGTTGTCCGGAAACATAATGTCCCATGGCCCGTATCTTTTCGGCAACGGTATCCACGATCCCTTGTTGCTGGTTGTAAAGCGTCTCCAGGTACACATGCACCGTATGGAAATCCGGCCCTTCAATATTCCAATGTGCATTGAGTGTTTTGGAATACAACACGAATTCATCCGCCAGTACTTTTGATAACTGGTCGGCAACTGTTTGTCTGTTTTTATCGGTAATTCCGATGTTTGCTTTTTTCATTGTTTATAAATTTTAAGTTAGCAATCTTTTAAAATGTTTCGTTTGCACAATTATGAAATCAAGGCTTTCGCCCTTTTTACTACATTTTCCACAGTGAAGCCATACTCTCTCATCACCTCCTCACCGGGAGCAGATTCTCCAAACCTATCGATGCCGATTACGTCGCCTTCGTCGGTTACATATTTGAGCCAGCCCAATGGTGATCCGGCTTCTACTGCCAGTCGTTTTCGTAATGATTTGGGGAAGACCTTTTCTTTATAGTTCTTATCTTGTTTTTCAAATAATTCCCATGAGGGCATACTTACCACCCGTGCGGCTATGTTTTGTTCGTTCAATTTATGCTGCGCAGCAAGCAGCAACTGCACTTCCGAACCGGTTCCAATTAAAATAATGTCCGGCTTTGTCTTTGGTTCCGAAAGAATGTAAGCTCCCTTTTCCAACTCGATAGCTTTGGTATATTTCTCCTGGTCGATTACCGGAATTTTCTGTCGGGTCAAAATTAACGCGACCGGTCCACCGGAATGTTCAATCGCAACACGCCATGCTTGCACGGTTTCATTGGCATCTGCCGGACGAATCACTGTAATATTTGGAACGGATCGCAAGCCGATGAGTTGTTCTATCGGTTGGTGGGTGGTGCCATCTTCGCCTAAAGCAATGCTGTCGTGTGTAAAAATAAAGATGGGACGTATTTTCATAATCGCTGCAAGCCGGATAGGAGGCCGCATGTAGTCAGAAAATACCAAAAATGTAGCCCCGTAAGGAATGATGAATTTACTAAGCGCTAACCCATTTAAGATAGCGCCCATAGCGTGTTCGCGAATACCAAAGTGGAAATTGCGACCTTCACGATTCTTGGCCGAAAACGATTTGTATTTTTCCAGATTGGTGTCGGTAGAAGGGGCAAGATCGGCTGAGCCTCCTATCAAATTTGGTAGATAATCAGCTATTGCATTCAGCATTTTGCCGGAAGCTTTGCGTGTAGCTACTTCTTCTCCACCTTTAAAAACCGGCAACTTTTCTTTCCATCCTTCCGGTAATTTACCGCTACTCAACGATTCATATTCATTGGCCAGCTCGGAATATTTTTCTTTGTACTTTTTATAAAGATCGTTCCACTCCTTCTCCCTGGCTTCTCCTTTTTTACCAGCTTCACGGTAGTATTTTAATACTTCATCAGGCACGATAAAATACTTGTCAGGATCGAAACCAAAATTCTCCTTCACCAGCCTCACTTCATCTTCGCCCAATGCAGAGCCATGCGCAGCGGCCGTATCTTGTTTGTTGGGGCTGCCATAGCCAATCTGTGTGCGCACTTTTATCAGCGATGGGCGGTTGGTTTCCTTTTGCGCATTTTTTATGGCTGCTGATAAAGCATTTAAATCATTTCCATCCGGAAGCTCTTGAACATGCCAGCCATAGGCTTCAAAGCGTTTTGCCACATCTTCGTCAAAGGTAAGATCGGTATCGCCTTCGATGCTAATATGGTTGTCATCATACAAATAAATCATGTTGCCAAGCTTGAGATGGCCGGCTATGGAAGCAGCTTCGGAGCTGATACCTTCCATCATATCGCCATCACTGCAAATGGCGTAAATCTTATAATCGAAAAGGTCAAAACCAGGCTTGTTGTAGCGTGCGGCCATATATTTTTGTGCAATGGCAAAACCCACGCCGTTAGCAAATCCTTGTCCCAACGGACCGGTGGTTACTTCGATGCCGGACAACAATCCGTATTCAGGATGCCCTGCTGTTATGCTGTGTAATTGCCGGAACTTTTTGATGTCGTCAAGCGTGATGGGATAGCCGGTTAAGTACAAAAAGCTATACTGCAACATGCAGGCATGGCCGCAGGATAAAATAAAACGATCCCTGTTTGCCCACTCCGGATTTTGGGGATTGTAGTTCATCATTTCTGCCCACAAAACATGGCCAACGGGTGCAAGTCCCATGGGTGTTCCGGGATGGCCGGAATTTGCTTTTTGTACTGCATCTGCTGCGAGTATCCGCACAGTATTGATACCCTGCTGTTCAATTGTTTCAGCTTTAAGCTTCACGTTATTCATCTGTTCAGTTTTAAAGTTTTAAGTCAATAAGTAAAACATGATCTGTTGATTTTAGTTGCATGCAGCGGTTCATTCCAACAATGCATTGTATTTGTCAAACTACACATTAGCAACGTATTAGGCATAATGATTTAAGAATTTTTGTACTTCCAGTAGATCCGGTTTTTCTGCTTAGCCCTTTTCAAGTGCTGTAACTTTGTCGAGGCGTCGCTGGAACCGTTCTTCATTTTTAAAACTGGCATTGAGAAATGCCTGCACCAATTCCCAGGCTAACGAAGGTCCTGTGATACGGCCACCCAGACACATCACATTCATATTGTCGTCTTCCACGCCCTGATGGGCAGAGAAAGAATCGGTGATCAAAGCGGAGCGGACGCCGGTGATTTTATTGGCTGCAATGCAAGCGCCCACGCCACTTCCACAAATGGCTATTCCTCGCGTAACTTCACCGTTTGCCACGGCCTCCGACATTGGAATAACAAAATCAGGAAAATCATCGCCATCATTGAGTTGATGTGCGCCAAAGTCTTTTATTTCGTAACCCGCAGTTTTGAGCAATGCAATCAGTTTTAGCTTCAAATCGAAACCGCCATGATCAGATGCGACGCCAATACGCATCATTTTTTTTACAGCTTTATCTTTTAAATTTTGTGGTGGAGATTCGACATTCCCATCTTTGACAGCCAATCCCAAATCTGCCAACGCCTTAGCCGTCGATCGGTAATCGGTATGAAGAATGCTGCTGATGCCCATTTCCCTGGCCACTTTTACAAACATTTGCGTATTGTCGATGAACACCACTTCATCTAATGGCACCTGTGCGCCGTCCATGGCCATGCGAAAAAGTGCTGCATCCGGTTTCCTGCGGTGGACATAACAGGAGGAGACAAAAAAGTCGAATATTTCATCCAACTTAAATTTGTTAATTCTGTAGGCATTTAGTTCCCTTCCTTCGTTGCTTACCGCAATGACTTTTAGTCCGTATTGCAACTTTATCTTTTTAATAAAGGCAATCATTTCCGGATAGGAGGTGGAAAAGGAGAACATGTACGTTTTGAATTGTTCGGGTGTAAAGTCTCTTTTTTGATAAAATACTACCCGATCGAGATATTCGTCGAGCGAAATCCTATCCTCTTCATAGGTGACGAACATGATGCTGTGCCGGCTTTCCATCTCATCATAATCCAGGTGAAAATGCGCTGCAGCCTGCTGCCTGAATTCATGGTCCCACCCGTTTGAAAGCAACACGCCTCCAATGTCGAGAAATAATGTTGTTATGTTTTTCATATTAAAATCTTAAAGTTGTAATAATAAAAATCAGTGTCATCCTTCGATTTAGGTTTACTATATCCATTAGTTGCAGGATCAGCTTTCATTTCAGGTTTTGCTTCAACTGCAGGCACGCTTTGTTTTCAGGCAGGGCTTCCGCTTTTGTTGCATCTGTTTTCTTCTCTTTCCATAAAACCGCTCCTCCTTTTATGCCTTCTTTATTATCATTAATGCTAATATTCTTGTCAAGTTTAAAGGTAAGTAATCGTGCATTGCCTCCGCTGATATAAAGATGGTCGTAATTAAAAACTGTTTTCAAAATATCGATTACCCTCTTCATCCGCTTTTTCCATTTCTTTTTTCCTATTTTTTTCAGCGCATCTTTTCCCACATAATCATTATAATTTTTACTTTTCGTGATTGGGTGCAGCGATAATTCAATATGATGTATCAAAACGCCATCCTTTAAAATAGCTGAACCGAAACCCGTTCCTAATGTGATTACCATTTCCACTCCTTTGCCGGATGCCAAACTCAAACCCTGCAGGTCAGCGTCATTTATTAATATGCCAGGTTTATTCAATACACTTTCAAGTTTCTTGCGCAGATCAAAATCTTTCCACAATGAATTTCCAAGTTTTGGCGCAGTCTTTACAATTCCATCTTTAATATAGCCAGGAAAACCGGCTGTGAATTTATCATATTCCGGAAAGCGTTTCGCAATAGCTTCTATTACAGCCATCACCTTTTCAGGGGAAGATGGGCTCGGAGTTTTTTCACTTTTATACTCTTGTAAAAATTCTCCATCATCATTTAATATGGTAGCTTTTATATGCGTGCCACCAATATCAATAGCAAGGATTTTTTCACTTTTTTCTATCATGATGTGTTTTTTAATTCGAATTTCTAATCATTATCTAAAGGTTTTTAAGATGGATTCAGTTACACTTTTTCATATGTTTTCGTCTGTTTCTATACCAACATTATATTTGCCCTGGCGTGCCGCAGCATCAAGTTTAGCACGACGATATAATGACTTTTGTGCTTCTTCCACATTTGATGGTTTTCCTTTCCAAATTTCCATTGCAGGTTGTTGAATGGCTCTTGAAAAAGAAAAACTAACTATCCATGGCAAATGGTTTTTAAAGTTTGTGTGCATGGCATTCAAATGGGCAGTAGCATCTTCAGGAGATTGCCCGCCCGACAAAAATGCAATGGCTGGCACCGCCGCCGGAACTGACGCAAGCAAACAATTTACAGTTGCTTCAGCCACTTCATCAACACTATTTTTTTTAACTGCCTCTTTACCTTCTATAATCATGTTCGGCTTTAAAATTACACCTTCAATATCTATTCTATACAAATACAATTGGTAAAAAAGCATTTTTAGTACTTGTTCTGTAACTTTAAAACACTGCTGAATAGAATGATTTCCATCCATCAATATTTCCGGTTCAACAATGGGCACGATATCCGCTTCCTGGCATAAAGCGGCATATCTAGTCAGTGCATGAATGTTAGCCTCAATACACGCATTGGTTGGAATGCCATCGCCAATTGCTATTACAGCACGCCATTTTGCAAAACGTGCTCCCATCTTTTTATATTCGGATAAACGATCACGCAATCCATCCAAACCTTCCGTAACTTTTTCATTGGGGAAACCGGCCATTGGTTTAGCTCCCAAATCAAGTTTGATTCCCGGAATAATCCCGGCTTTGATTAAGATATCAATAAAGGGAATTCCATCTTTTGTTTGCTGTCGAATCGTTTCATCATACAAAATTGCCCCGCCGATACTTTCATTTAAGCCCGGAGTTGTAACAATGAGTTCGCGATAACTACGTCTCATTTCAACAGTCTGTGGGATGCCTAATGCGCCGAAACGTTTGTTGCAGGTGGGGTTGCTTTCGTCCATTGCAAGTAATCCTTTGCCATTGGCAAACATTTGCCCGATAGTATCTGATAAAAGTTTTTTATTCATTTGAATCTGTTTTTGGATGCCAATAATTTGTTATGCTTCCACAATCATCTTACCTGTATTCTCACCTTTAAATAAACCGAGGAAAGCTTGTGGTAATTGATCAAAGCCATGTACGATTGTTTCTGAATAATGTAATTTCCCTTCTTTCAGCCATCGTGTTAAATACTCAATTCCTTCAGGAAAATCATTTTTAAAATTGCTTACGATAAATCCCTGCATTAAAACACTTCTTGTTAGCAATCTTGGTTGTAGCCGTGGCCCAAAAGGAACTTCGGTAGCGTTGTATAATGAGATCTGTCCGCATATAATTATCCGCCCATGAAAATTGATGTTGCTGATAACTGCATCGGAAATTTCGCCACCTACATTATCGAAGTAAATATCCACACCTTTGGGACACGCTTTGGCTATCGCCTTTTTCATGTCAGTGGTTGTTTTATAATTGATGGCATCGTCGAAGCCAAATTCTTCTTTTAGTGATTTTACCTTTTCATCAGAGCCTGCAATTCCTACGACATAACAGCCATGAATTTTTGCAATTTGGCCCGCAACCATCCCGACTGCACCCGCAGCTCCGGAAACGACGAGGGTTTCGCCTGCCTGGGGCTTTCCTATGCGCATCAAACCAAAATACGCAGTAAGTCCGGGCATGCCTAATATGCCCAAAAAATAACTGGGCGGTGCAATCGTCGCATCAATCTTTTGAAGTTCTTTGCCCGAAGCGATCATTTGTTTTTGCCACGGTAAATTTCCGGTTACCAGATCGTCAATTTCAAAATCATTCGATTTACTTTCTTTCACCCTGGCAACCACGCCGCCTCTAATCGGCTCACCTGTTTCGAAAGGCGGTGTGTATGATTTCACATCATTCATTCTGCCGCGCATATAGGGGTCAACAGAATAATACATGCCTTCTAATAATACCTCACCATCATTGACGGCTGGTAATTCAAAGTCTTCTGTTTTAAAATTCTCTTCTGTCGGTAGGCCTTTTGGCCTTGATGATAATATGATTTGTTTCGTTGTCATACTTTTATTTTTAGTTTTTTTACTTCCATTTCCAATTGAGGATTTCCGGCATATCAATCCCATTCTCTTTGATATACATTTTATGTTCGATCAGTTTATTCTTCCTTGACGGTGCGCATCAAATCTGCAAACGCATGCAATCTTGACGGATCAAAGCCCTTACTATCTAAAAAACACGTAACTAATTGCATTCGTAGTATCAATTTTTTAAAACTCACTTATTATTAATGTGAAGACTCATGTACTCATTTTTGTAAGTGCTTTCCCTTTGTGCACCGCCACATGGTCCGTCTTGTCGCTTTGTATGGCGTATTGAGGATCTTCTTCGGTGGCGTGGTGCGTGTAGCCTTTGTAATCGAAATCGGCTGTATGTATTTTTATGATTTTGCCCGACACATACCCGGCTTCCGAATTCCATTTTACGTGATCACCTATTTTAAATGCATGTTCCATTTTCTAAAGGTTTTAATTGTTTTAACTATTTGCTAATAAATCGAAGTACTCATCGTCTTCATTTTTGCCGCCGTAGCCTTTGCCCACTTTCTCGTGAGATTCAACAAATTCGATTCGCTCAATCCATTTCACCATTTTATAACCCAATTGGTTTTCTACCCGCAGTCTTAATGGGGCACCATATACTTCGGGGAGCGGCGCATAGTTCATTTCCCAGGCTAGTATCGATCCTGGTTTCAGGCAATTGTCGAGCGTGTGCGTATCGTAATAAACGCCTCCATACAATCCTGCTCCGAAAGAGTAAAATACGACGGTGGTTACCGAAGGATGCGGCTTGACCAGATCTACGATTGCTTTTATGGGCAATCCGCCCCATTCTGCTATACCAGACCATCCTTGTATGCAATGATGCATGGTGATTTGTTGTTCCTTGCCAAGTTTCATCATCTCATCCAGCGACAATTCAACAGGGTTTTCCACCAGGCCACCAACTTTTAGTTTATAATCTTTGTAGTTAGTTTTCACTAAATCTTTCCAAACATCAGAAGTCGGTAGTTTCCCGTTGGGCCAAAAGTATGGCGATATGTCTTCCTTTTTATAGGAGGACGAAGGTTTCAGTTTGTTAATTGTTAATAGCCATAAGTTCCCATTGATGAAGGCACTCGTTCTTTGCACCCAGCGCGGCCTGTTCCACGAAACCCAATGGGCAAAAAAGAAAAAAGCAATTGTAAAAAGTAGGATGGCTATCCCGATGTAAAGCCCAATTTTGTTGGATGGATTATCCGTTCCAACCGTAATGTGATTCATGTTTCTAACCAAACCCGTCGCCGCCACCAACGTGACGTGTATGATGATAAAGAAGACATATGAAAGCATCATCAGAAAATGTACAGACCTGGCTCCTTGCCGATTGCCGAATATTTTGGGCAGCCAGTTGAACCTGCTTTCGATGGCAGGCGACATGGACATACCGCTGAGCATGGCCACGGGTGCCAATATAAATATCACACCAAAATAGGCAAGCTGTTGCAGGGCGTTGTAATGATAAAAACCGTTGGGTTCGATAGGAAAATGAAAGGTGGCATAATGGACAAAAACACTCCACGCATCAGGAATGATCTGAAATGAAGTCGGCACCAATCGCAACCATTGGCTGGTGGAAAATAACAGCACGACAAATATGACTCCGTTCAAAACGAAAAATGGTACATGAATAAAATGCCAGCCACGTGCAATGCCCACCGAGTGGCGGTATCCTGGCAAAGCAAAAAGCGGGCTGATATAGTGGGCATCATCTTTTGCAGTCCATAATTCATCTGTCGGAACTTCTACAGGTGTAAATTTCAACCATTCAGTACCCGGCTTGCAACCTTCGTTAAAATATAATCGGGGATGATCAAATAATATTGAAAGCCCGCTTCTCACCAATATCATTATAAAGAAAAAATTGATCCAATGGCAAAAGATCAGCCACATAGGAAAGCCTTTGACACTGGCGTTGGAAGGAGATAATGCCGCTGACGGATCGGCAGGTAATCCGGATATTAAATATTGCGCCCAGGCTGCGCCAACTGTTGCCAATAAAACGATGCCGAGAATTACGAAAACGATTGGTTTCAGTTGAATAAATAAATTTCTCTCTTCGGGAAAGTGAACTGCTCTTTCGGCTTGCGTGAAATGTGTGAACATAGTGCTTAATTGATTTTGTAATTTACGCAATCAATCCCGGCAAATCATTTTCAAATGTCAGAACTGGTTTATGAAATTTATCTTTTAATTAATTTTCACATTCTAAACCCGCATGTTTATTTAGGCTCGTAGCTCCCGGGAACAGTGCGAAAACTTATGGCCAGCCGGTTCCATCCATTGATGGCGATAATGGCCATGGTGAGTGCAATGATTTCCTTCTCATCGAAATGGTTTCGTGTAGCTTCATAAAGCGAATCGGGGACATCATTTTCTGAAATCAGCGTCAGTGCTTCAGTCCAGGCCAGTGCAGCCCGTTCGCGGTCGGTATAAAATGACGTTTCGCGCCAAGCACTCAACACGTACAGACGCTGTTCTGTTTCGCCTTCTTTGCGCGCATCTTTTGTGTGCATGTCAAGGCAGTAGGCGCACCCGTTTATTTGCGACGCCCTGGTTTTTACCAACTCATAAAGCGAGCGTTCAAGCCCCGAGCCATGCACATACTTTTCGAGTTCGAGCATGCCTTTGACGGCATCGGGTGCTTGTTCTGAATATCTAATTCGTGGTTCCATGTGATGTTTTTTATGTGATTTTGGTGCGAATATTTCTTTTTTTACCTCACCCCCGACCCCTCTCCAATTGGAGAGAGGGGCTCATCTGTCTGGCTATAAGGAGGGCTTGCTAAACGAATTGCTTCGATTGAGTTTTCTCACAACGCCAAACAGTATAGCTCCCTTCCCCGTGTCGGGGAAGGGTCGGGGATGGGGCATTGTTGGTGAAAAATCTGAAACTATTTTTAGAAGCATTAGCATGTTGATATTTGTCTGTTTAAATTAAAAAATCATTTACCGGTATTAATCATCGCGATGAACTTCATTTGAAGCTTGTCGTCCTGAAACTTTCCGGAATAGCTTGCCGTGATTGTGTTTGAGTTGGTATCTTTTATTCCGCGTGAGCGGACGCAAAGATGCTCTGCATCGATCATTACGGCAACGTCATCCGATTGCAGGGCCTCTTTCAAGCCATTGGCAATCTGGTTGGTCAGTCGCTCCTGAACCTGTGGTCGGCTGGCGTAGTACTGAACCAATCTGTTTATTTTCGACAGTCCGATAACTTTACCAGCGGAAAAGTAAGCTACATGGACTTTGCCGATTATTGGCAGAAAGTGATGCTCGCAAAAGGAGTACAGCGTGATGTTTTTCTCCATCACCATTTTGTTGTACTTATATTTGTTCTCGAAGAGTTTCGTGTCAGGCTTGTTCGCCGGGTTTAATCCGCCAAAGATTTCTTTCACAAACATTTTTGCAACCCGGTGCGGCGTTCCGCTTAGGCTGTCGTCGTTCAGGTCTAAACCTAAAATGCGCATGATCTCTCCGAAATGCTCCTCAATCAATTCAATCTTCAGGTCGTCACCCATGGCAAAAGCGTCTTCGATGAGCGGGGTTTCCAATGCGGCTGCAAAGTGATCGTCGCCAAGTATTTCGAGGGTTTCGTTATGGAAATTCATATTTACAAGTTTCTAATTGTTTGCATCACTTTGTCAGCCATTGCATTTGCTTCTTTACTCTACTATCAGCTCACCCTTCATAACGGGGTGGATGCTGCAATAATAGGAGGCGCTTTCAGTAACCACCTTTCGCCAGGATTCTCCGGTCTTAAGAGGTGGGGATGCCCAGGCTTTGTTGTTTTCGGTAACATCATGCGGCACAATGTCTTCGTTGGTCCAAACGACGGTATCTCCCTTATGAACACTGAGCGTGGCAGGTTGAAATTGCATGTCTTTAATTTCAACAGCATACGACTTTGCCGTAGCTTTTGGTTGGCCGTTGCAGCCATAAACCATCAGCATGACAGGAATCAGGAGGAAGATATCGTTTCTTATGAAGCTATGGGTTTTCATCCGTTATTTCATTTCCTTTTGAAGCATTTCCGCATGCTTCAGATGTGCATCCAATATTGGGGATACTTTTTCTAATAATGCTTTCAGCTCCGCATTTTGAGCATCAGGTATCAAAACAGTTTTCACAGCGTTGATTACCGCTTTGTGATAAGTTACTTCGTTATCCACATAGGCTTTATCAAAATCCTTTCCTGATTTTGAATCGAGCATTTTCATGGTTTCTTTTGCATCGGAAGTCAGTTTCTGGCTCATCGCATTATCTTTTGGGGTTACTTTTAATTTAGTAACCAGCGCTACAGCCTGATCAATTACTGCCTGATGATCAGAAATCATCGTTTTGGCAAATTCCAATACTTTGGGGTCTTGCGACTTTTTCAATGCGATGTTCGCATAGTCGATGTCATTTTGATTAGCCACTACAGCTACGGAAGCTATTTCGGCATCAGAAAGCTTTGCTGTTTTCTGTGCGAATGTCGGAGATACAAGGGTAACGAAGAATAAGATTGCGCCGGTTACCAGGGCTGCTTTTTTTAGCGTTTTCATTTTGATAAATTTAAAGTTTATACTATAATTAATAGATGAAATTAAAACAATAAGGTTACAAAACAGTTCGGAAAACTAGAATACAAAGGATCAGCCTGCGCACTGAATGTTTATCCGGAAGGATGCTCTATCAGCGGACGGAAGGTAATCTCATCCACTAAAAAATTATCTGGAGTTTCTATAATTTTAACAATTAGCTCTGCAGCATCTTTTGGCTCCAAATAACTGGGGTGCGAAGGCATGCCGGAATCGTCGAAAATATGTGTGGACATGCTTCCGGGGTTTACGCAGGTCACTTTAATTTTGTGCTGGCTCAGCTCTTTATACAAGGCTTCACTAAAGCCCTGCACTGCATATTTGGTGGCAGAATATGCGGCAGTTTTCGCCCGTGTCATCTTGCCGAGAATAGAGCCTATATTGATGATGTGGCAGGTTTTGTCGGCTTGTTTCATCATCGGTACAATCGAAGCTGTCATATAAAACATTCCGTTTAGGTTGGTATTGATCATAGATTGCCACCGCTCATTTCCAAGCTGATCTATTTCGATGCCTAAATATCCAGTTCCGGCATTGTTGATAAGGATGTCAGGAACCAGCTCATCGGAAAAAGTATTCTTCACCCAGGCATCGAGTGCCCTTTGGTTAGTAATGTCCATCCTTACGAGAATAAACTTTTCACCCAACCTGTTTCTCAGCGCGCTTAGCTTCTCCTCATTGCGGGTAAGCCCATAAACTGTTGCTCCCCTTGCAACCAAAACTTCTGCAAGTGCGGCGCCCAATCCTTCGCTGGCACCGGTTACTATTGCCAATTTGTTAACTATTTCCATTTTACCAGAGGTTTTAATAATTTATTGCTTTTGGCTCCCTGCCCGACAAACACCCGCAACAACCTGTGCGATTTTTTTGATGGCCTCGTTGTCTGTCACTCCGTGGCGTTCTTTGAGCCATTCCGGATCGTTATAGGTGATGTTGACTTTTCCCGCTTCATCTTCCCATGCGAGAATCTTCATCGGCAGGTCAATGGCCGAAATTTGTCGATCCTGCATGAGCAACGTCCCAATCGCAGGGTTTTCGAAGAGGATGAGTTCGGTAGGGCGCATTGCTAATCCTTTGTTCCGGGCCTCTTTGGCGTGATCAATCCGGACAAAAATATGCCAGCCTTCACGCTCGATTTGTGCAGCCATACGGCTCACAGCTTCGCTCACGGAAAAATCGGATGTCATCGTTTTTAAGCCATACATTTTTTCTGTTTTTTAATGTTGAAAAACCTCTCCTTATTGTTTCAGTTCATACTGTCAGGAGCTTTACGAAAAAGTAACCGCCAGGGAATCCGGCTATGGGTGGCTACGGTTGTGGCGGTGGCTGCGTCTCTTCGCCGGGTTCCTCCGGATGGTATGTCAATTTACCCGCTACTATTCTTGCCGGCTGGGTATAGGGATGTTCTTCGGCCTTACCCACCCCCATAATATGCATCACCTTCCAGCCTTCCGACTTCAGATAATCAGATATCATGGAGCGATGACAGCGCCACCACACGGCTTCCGAGCACATGTAGGCGGTGCGTTTTGACAAGGCGATTTGCTTTAGTTCATCAATTCCTTCGCGAAAAGCATCCGTTTCCATATAATCAGCATAGCCGCGGAAGGCCAGATGCCGCCAGGAGGTATTTTTAGAGTCAAGTTGTACTTTCCTTCTGCCGCCAAGATTTTTTATATGGATGTATCGAATGCCGACTTGCGGCATGGAAATTTTAAGATTTTCTTTATTAAAATGTGGAACTTTGCGCGAGCCGGGGAAACTCCTGACGTCCACCAACACTTCTATCTGAAAGGATTTGAGCATTTCAATAAACTCTTCCAGGGGATGGATGGAATGTCCGATGGTCCAAACCTCTTTGTTTAGCTTGTCATCCATCATCACTCCATTTCATCAAGTGCAATTGCCGAATGTGCATAAGCGCCCCCGGCACGCATTTCGGCAGCCACCCATATTGCTTCCATTATTTCCTGCTGGCTTGCGCCTTTTCGCATGGCTCCGCGGGTATGCGAGCGGATGCAATACGGACATTGTGTTACGTGTGCCACAGCAACAGCAATCAGTTGCTTTGTCTTTTCGGGTAATGCTCCTTCTTTGAAAACGGTTTTGCTGAAATTAGACCAGGCTTCCATTATTTCAGGCGCCAGTTCCGTTCTTTTGTCCGCAAGTTCTTTGGTTACTTTTGGAAATATATCTTTGTTTGTCATGATGTTGGTTTTAATTGATAAATAATAGTATCGATAGATGTTCAGCTTTTCGTGGCAGTCCCTTCACAGGTAACAATCATTTCTCTTACGCATGTTTCTCGCCACACGTAGGGCAAACCTCAACTTCACCTTTCTTTAAACGAATGCCATCAATGTGATCTTTGAGAAACTTACGCACGAGCGTGTATTTTTTCTTACGATTCGACACATCAATCTGATCGTCTTGAAAAAGTTTTCGGATCTTATGATCATATTGCTGATAACCCCAGCATACTGGGCAAACGCCTTCAGGAGCGGTGTTTTCCGTTTCTTCTTTTGGCTTTTTAAAAAAGTCTTCGATTTGTTCAAAAAAGTCCATAATCAGAATCTTTAAGTTCAAAAAGAGAGTCAGGCCTTGCAGGTAGCCAAAACCTGATTCTCTATTTATTAATGGCAATAATCAGGATTTACTTAACCAGATGTGCTTCAGCCGAAATTTTGGCAGACCCGCCTGCGTACAAGCGCGAAACCGGGCATTTCTCTTTGGTAGTTGCAGCCAGGCTTTTCAGTTTGCCTTCATCCAGTCCCTGGCATTTTACTTTGCAATCCAGCTTGATCTCGGTAATGTGAGGTCCCGAGTCGTCACTATCAATGGTTACCTGAGCTTTGGTGTCGATGCTGTCAGGATTCAGCCCTTCCTGGGTGAGCAGGAGTGAGAGATACATGGAAAAGCATCCGGCATGGGCTGCGCCTACGAGTTCTTCGGGGGTCGTGCCTTTACCTCCTTCAAAACGGGAGCCGAAAGTGTAGGCACCTTCAAAACCAGTAAATCCCATTGTTCCACGACCCTCTTTGATCGTTCCTTTCCAGTGTGCGTGTGCATTTGATGTTGACATAATAGTTTAATTTTTAATGGTTATTAATTGATGAAAAAATCATTTTTTATTTAAAAACTGACGTAATACATATTGCAGAATTCCGCCATTGCGGTAGTATTCAATTTCGATGTTGGAGTCGAGGCGGGCGATGGCTTGAAATTTTATCTCGCAGCCTTTGTCGTTTTTGGCCGTAACCTGTACCTCTTTGTGCGGTTTGAGATCGTTGGCAATGCCGGATATTGTGAAAAATTCTTCGCCAGTAATTCCGAGGCTTTTTGCGCTTTCCCCGTTTTTATACTCAAGAGGCAACACGCCCAATCCAACCAGATTGCTGCGGTGGATGCGTTCGTAGCTTTCTGCCAGCACACATTTTACACCCAGCAAAAATGTTCCTTTTGCTGCCCAGTCGCGCGAAGAGCCGCTGCCATATTCTTTTCCGGCCAAAACCAGCAGGGGCGTTTGCGATTCTTTGTATTTCAAAGAAGCATCGTACACGAGCATCTCTTCACCCGTAGGCAAATAACGCGTGAAGCCACCTTCTTTTTCGGCCAGCTTATTCTTGATGCGCACGTTGGCAAATGTGCCACGCACCATCACTTCATCGTTTCCTCTGCGTGATCCGTAAGAGTTAAAATTCTTTCTTTCCACCCCCTTCTCCAACAAGTATTTCCCGGCGGCAGAATCTTCGGCAAAGGCGCCGGCGGGTGAAATGTGGTCGGTGGTTACACTATCACCCAAAACCAGCAAGGCGCGGGCATCTTCGATATTTTTGGGCGGCTCGGGATTTTCAGAAATGTTGTGAAAGAATGGAATTTCTTTGATGTAGGTCGAATTTTCGTCCCAGTTATAGAGCTTTCCCGCTGGTACTTCCAGCTTTCTCCAGATTTCGTTGCCTTTGAAAATCTCACCGTAGTTTTTTGCAAAATCGCCCGGCGACAAAACTTGATTCAGGATGTCGTTGATCTCATCGTCGTTAGGCCAGATATCCTTTAGGTAAACCGGTTCCCGGTTGGCGTCGTAACTTATCGGTTCGTGGGTCAGATCGATGTCCACCCGGCCAGCGATGGCAAAAGCCACCACCAACATGGGCGACATCAAAAAATTCATTTTTACCTGTGGATGAATCCTAGCTTCGAAGTTTCTGTTTCCGGAAAGGACAGAAGTAACGATCAGGTTATTGTCACCAACGGCTTTGGCAATGTCAGGCGTGAGCGGACCGGAGTTGCCGATGCAGGAGGTGCAGCCATAACCCACCAGATGAAATTGCAACGCTTCGAGGTCCTTCATCAGATCGGCCTTTTCGAGATAATCGGTCACCACCTTCGAGCCGGGAGCAAGCGAGGTTTTCACCCAGGGCTTTACATCCACGCCATGCTCTCTGGCTTTTCGTGCCACCAATCCCGCGCCTATCATTACGAAAGGGTTGGAAGTATTGGTGCAGGAAGTGATGGCAGCAATGGCCACGGCGCCATCCGAAAGCATAAACTTCTCTTGCCCTCTG
>CAZTCX010000044.1:22104-26098 GCA_964612515.1 uncultured Lentimicrobiaceae bacterium
CGGGTAATCCAAACCGTTTTCAGTCCATTGCTTTCTTTCGTTTCAACTTCGGTGGACACATCTTTTTTGTAGGATTTGGAAACAGGCAAATCGCCGCCTTCGCCCTCAAAACGTGTGATGGATTTCTGGATTTCACGGTACTCCTGTGCGATGTACTTCCTGTCGAAGGATTTATCAAGCAGTTCGATGAATTTGCTTTTGAACTCCTTTAAAAGTATTTTATCCTGTGGTCGTTTGGGACCGGCAACAGTGGGTTCGATAGTGGCCATGTCCAGCTCCAAAACGTCCGAGTAGGTAATTTTATCTTCGTGTTCGCGCCACAGCATGTTGGTTTTGCAATAGTTTTCCACCAGCGCAATCTGCTCCTCCGATCGATTGCTTTTGCGCATGTATTCCAGCGTTTTATCATCGATAGGGAAATAGGTGATTGTGCTTCCAAATTCGGGCGACATATTGCCAATGGTGGCACGGTCGGGGACAGAAAGATGATCCAGCCCCGGGCCAAAAACCTCTACGAACTTTCCTACCACACCAAGCTTCCGAAGCATATTAGCGATTGTCAAAACCAGGTCGGTGGCCGTGGAACCCACCGGAAGTTTACCGGTAAGTTTCAGACCGATCACTTCGGGCATTATAAAATAAAGGGGTTGACCCAAAATGGCTGCTTCCGCCTCAATGCCGCCTACGCCCCAGGCCACCACGCCAATGCCGTTGACCATCGGGGTGTGGCTGTCGGTGCCTACCAACGTATCCGGAAAAACTTCCCCGTTTCGTTCGATGACGCCTTTGGAAAGATATTCAAGATTTACCTGGTGGCAAATGCCCATTCCCGGTGGCACCACGCTAAAATTATCAAATGAATTTTGTGCCCATTTCAGAAACTGGTAGCGCTCCTGATTGCGTCGGTACTCTTCGTTGATGTTGCGCTGGTAGGCGTATTCTGTACCAAAATAATCCACCTGCACCGAGTGGTCTATCACCAGATCGACGGGTATGAGCGGGTTGATAATGGTGGGATCTTTACCTTTTCGGGCTGCTTCGGACCGAAGTGCTGCAATATCCACCACAGCAGGGACTCCGGTGAAATCCTGCATCAAAACGCGGGCGGGCTTAAAGGGGATGTCCTTGTCGATGGCCTGCGGCTGCCAGTGCAAAAGGGTTTCGATATTTTCGCGCGTTATCGCAAAATCATCATAATTGCGCAGGGCATTTTCCAACAAAATCCGAATGGAAAAGGGGAGCTTGCCAATAGCGTAGCCTTGCCTTTGTAATTCGACAAGGCTGTAATAGGTGAAGCTTTTCTTCCCGATTGTCAAAGATTTCTTAATCTTAAAAATGTCCTTTCCCATGTTGATTTTGTGTTAAAATGTATCTGTTTCGCTTTTGTTTTTTAAAACCTAATTATTTTGATGGCTGAGTCATTTACCGCCAATTGTCCCTGATAAACATCCCGTAAGGATGCAATCAGGTTTTACGTTTTATTTCATCTTTGATCAACTGAATTAGATTATCGACTTCAAATCCTCCCACCTGGCTAATCATGCTGAGACTTGCCACATGTTTCATGGTGTTGAAAATAATCGGATTGTTCAGCTTGTCGTATTCGGGCGACAGTGAAACAAGGAAATCCTTGATAAAAGGATACCGTTTAATGAGTGGTCCCACGATAGTTTTCGGAGTTATCTCCTGCTTCTCATCGGCCGGTGCTTCCGGTGGTTCTTTTGACTCTTTTTTTGAGTAATCCTTGTCCCAGTTGAGCAACCTTTGGCTGCCGGTAAGGCTGCGGATGTGAGCAACTTCCTGCATCGATTCGAGGGTTCCGCGGTAGTTTCCCGCGTCATCGCGCAAAGCGGTGAAAAGAATGTAGATAAACTTTTCGCCTTTATCAATCCAAAATTCCGCCGTATCCTGCTCGCCACTTCTGAAAGCATTGATTACAGCCTCGACCATGTGCAGGCTCTCGCGTGGATGGCAGTTTTGAACCTTGCGCCCAATGACGCCAGCGCTGCGCGGGAAAATTCTATGCTTGGTGTCGGTGTAAAACCTTACCTCGTCGTTTTCGTCCACAAATGACAAATCGACCTGCATGTGTTTGTAGATCAAATTTATCTGTTCCAGGGTTATCCGGCCGGTAGTTACATCCAGCAAATCTCCTTTGCTGCTGCCATTGCCTGCCACCCCGTGCTTTTCGAGCACTGCTTTCAAATCCTGCAGCAAAGTGCTGTCGGCTGCGGGCGAATCTTTCCCTTGCATCTGCTCTGTTTTCGTAGCGGCGCCTTTGTAAGGTAGCGGCTTTTCGATGAGGCAATAGCCTATTTCATCGTCGCTGATACGCATTTCTGCAAATTCTTCATCCGATAAAAGCTTGAGTGAAGTGGGATAAAGAACATCGCGTTCTTTGGAAAGAATGTCGCGTACCAAATGAATAACGTTGGGTTGTGCTTCAACAAATGACTGGTCTTTGTCGGACTGCAGCAATTCGTAGGCATCTTTGATGGCATCGCGCACACGGTCGTCGAAGGTCCACATAATTTTTGACGGCCGGTCGAATCCTTTGCGCTCCAGTGCCGAAAACAATTGGTGTTGTTTGCGGCTGAAGTGGGTGTTGATCTGGCTGAGCTGGGCATACAGTTCGAGCCATTCGTTTTTGATGAATTTGCCCTTAAGCTTCACTTCCATTTTGTGCACAACTTTCTTGATGGCCGCAGCTTCATCGGAATAGGTCTGGATGGGATGCCCCGCCGGTAGGTCCAATCTGTTAACCGACAAAACATCGCGGAAGACATCGATGATATCATCCATGCCCTCCGCCATAATTTCATCGGTAATACCGGAATTGTACAAATGCTGTTCGCCGTAAGCAAACTCTTCGGCCGTGATGTGGTCGAAGGTTTTGTTGACCAGCTCTCTGGCCTCGGCCGGCGTAAGCTCTTTGTTGAAGACCTTTAGCTTGATATCGATCATTTTATCAACGCGATCGTTGTCGATATCAAGATGTTTCTTCATCTCGATTGGATTTTCATCTACATTGATATTTTTATACGTTTTCATTATAAAAGTTCTTATTCATATTTGATGACCTCTACCGGGCAGCTCTCGGCGGCGTCGATGATTCCATCCTCGTTTTGGCTGAAATCTGCACCATCAATTACTGTGGCTTCGTCTTCAACTACAAATACTTCGGGGCAGATGCTCTCGCAAAGCCCACAGGCTGTGCAGCCCTCTTCGATCCATACTTTTTTAATTGCCATTTTAGTAAAGTTTTAAAGTTAGTTTTCAATAAATTCTTTTTCAAGTTTGATAGCTTCGGGGAAAAGGATATTGTTCTCAAGATGGATGTGCAGATGCAGATCATCTTCAAATTCCTTCAGCGTGGCATAGGTGATCCTGTAGGTGTTGCAGCCATCCGCCGGCACGGTATAATTTCCGCTGAGCTCTGCTATTTTTTTAAACCGGTCGCCTTCGATATCATGCTCAGCAATCATCGTTTGGATGGGATTTTCCACTTTCCCAAAAGGAGATTGCGGCAGAGGTTGTCCGGCCGATTTAGCGCGCACCATCTTACCTATGAACGGAAAAAGCATCAGCTCCTCCTTTTTCATGTGCATGGCCAGCTCTCCGGCGGAAGCATCGAATTCTTCTTTTATTTTAAATAATTCGGGATGGCGCTCGCCGTGAGCCATGCAAACCTTTGCCAGATATTGCTTGATAATTGGGGTTTTTTCTTCGACATACCGGTGGTGTTTTTTCTGTATGTAATCGGCCAGCAAATCGAGTGGCCACGAACGGAAATCCACCGAGTTGCCTTGCTGCGTGTTGGCGATAGCGGCTAATTTGGTGGCAACTTCATTCGGACTCACCGAATTTTGCCGGCAGGCTTCATCAACGGTGATATTACCACCGCAGCAAAAATCGATGCCAAAGGATTCAAAAACGGAAGCTGCACGGTAATCTTCGGCAACTATTTCTCCAATTGTTTTGTCTTTAAGATCAG
>CAZTCX010000045.1:0-25930 GCA_964612515.1 uncultured Lentimicrobiaceae bacterium
GGCCTCCGCCACGCTATAAGCCGGGGCGCTTTTGGGCATATCAATGCCCAATTTTTTCATTGTTTCCTTGAAGGCGATACGGTCTTCACCACGCTCGATGGCATCCACCTGGACGCCGATGACTTTCACGTTGTATTTTTCGAGCACTGCGAGCGCGCTGCCTTTGTATCCCTGAATAAAGTCTTCGTTCATGAAGAAAGAGGTTAGAAGTTAGAAGATAAAATGTCGAATTACGATTGACGAATTACGATTGAAGCATGAAGGATGATGATTAAATTTCCGGAGTATTGATCCGTAGAGACGCACTGCAGTGCGTCTTTCCAAAGTAATAATACCGATTTGATTGCAAGGATGCCATTTTTATTTTTATAGATTTAAACCAAATCATTTATTCAAAAAACGTTTGATATTCTTTTCGATGCGGGCAATGACCTGGCTACTGTCGGCTTTGTGAAACGTTTCTCCGGTGATGGATTCGTAAAGTTCGATGTAGCGCTCCGAAACCTGCTGCACAAAATCGTCGCTCATTTCGGGAACGGATTGGCCTGTTTGTCCCTGGAAGCCATTTCCCATCAGCCATTCGCGCACAAATTCCTTGGAGAGTTGCTTTTGCGGTTCCCCTTTTTGCTGGCGCTCTTCGTAACCTTCCCGATAGAAATAGCGCGACGAGTCGGGTGTATGAATTTCGTCGATGAGGTAGATCGTGCCATCGCGTTTGCCAAATTCATATTTTGTGTCCACCAATATCAAACCTTTATCCCGCGCCATCTCGCTGCCACGCGCAAAAAGTGCTGCGGTATATTTTTCGAGCTGTTCGTAATCTTCTTTAGAAACTAATCCCTGTTTTATAATTTCTTCTTTAGAAATGTCTTCGTCGTGGCCTTCGGTAGCTTTGGTGGTGGGGGTGATGATGGGCTGCGGAAAAGCCTGGTGCTCTTTCATGCCATCGCCGATGGGGACGCCACAAATCTGGCGGGCGCCTTTAGAATAGGTGCGCCAGGAGCTGCCGGTAAGATAGCCGCGGATGATCATCTCCACAGGAAAAGGTTCACAAAGCACACCCACCGTAACCATCGGATCGGGCACCTCTATTTTCCAGTTGGGAACGATATCGGCGGTGGCATCCAGGAATTTAGCGGCAATCTGGTTGAGCACCTGCCCTTTGTATGGAATGCCGCGTGGCAGCACCACATCAAACGCTGAGATGCGATCGGTGGCAACCATCACCAGATATTGGTCGCGGATATTATAAACGTCACGGACTTTGCCTTTGTAGAGGCTCTTCTGCCCTTCAAAGCTAAAGTTGGTCTTTATCACTGTGTTGTTCATCGCTGGGTGTCTTTGGGTTATTATTATTTGCCGATAGATTGCTGTAAGCCGTGATGATGCGCGTTACGAGTTTATGTCGGATGATATCTTTTTCGTTAAGGAAGATAAATTCGATTCCGGGAATGTTGCGCAGGATACGCGTTACCTGCACCAGCCCGGAGGATTGGTTGCGGGGCAGATCGATTTGAGTGATGTCGCCGGTAACCATAAATTTGGCTGAGCGACCCATGCGCGTCAGGAACATCTTGAGCTGGTTTTCCGTAGCGTTTTGCGCTTCGTCGAGGATGGCAAAAGCATTGTCGAGGGTGCGGCCACGCATAAAAGCCAGCGGTGCTATTTCGATGGTTCCGTCTTCGAGGTAACCCAGGAGTTTCTGGGGCGAAAGCATATCGCGCAAAGCGTCGTAAAGTGGCTGCAGGTAAGGGTCGAGCTTGTCTTTGAGGTCGCCGGGCAGAAAGCCCAGGTTTTCGCCGGCTTCTACGGCAGGGCGGGTGAGGATGATGCGCCGCACTTCTTTGTTTTTGAGTGCCTGCACGGCCAACGCCACGGCGGTATATGTTTTCCCGGTGCCAGCAGGTCCGATAGCAAAAAGCAAATCGTTCTGGCGGGAACTATCCACCATGCGCTGCTGGTTGGGCGAGCGCGCCTTTATCACCTTGCCATGCATGCCATAAACCAGTACGTCGCTGTTGTCGAAAGCAGCCGCCGGAATTTCTTCACCTTCCACGCTTACCAGGTCGCGTGTGTCGCTTTCGCTGATCTTGCCGAAGCGCTCGAAGTGCATCAGCATGAGCTGAAAAATCCGTTCAAAATCGTGAATTTCATTTTTATTACCCAGCACTTTTATTTCTGTGCCACGTGCCACAATTTTTAATTTCGGAAAATGAGATTTCAGTAGTTCGAGGTTGGCATCGTTTACGCCAAAGATTTCTAAAGGGTTGTAGGTCTCAATGGAAATGATTTTTTCTGTCATTCAGTGGTAAAGAGTATGTTGTTTTAATGATCGATAAACGTAACTATTTGGGTGATTTTCATCAGCTATTGTTAAAATGTCATCTTCCAAAGACCCCCTCTAACTCCCCCTGAAGGGGGAGAATGCCAACGCACAGGCCGCAGTAGTGGCTTGTGCGGCTGGCCTCCCTTCCCCTAAAGGGGAAGGGCTGGGGATGGGGTCATGGTGATTTTGAAATTTAAATACCCCACCAAAATAGATCCCGGAAAAGCTGCAAATTTTAATGCCCAAAAGTATCAAAATATCCCGCCCCTCGGTAAGAAATGCTAATTTTGACACCGAAACGAAAAAACAGAAAAGCAGCAAAGTGCAATGCCAATAATTACTCTCCTAAGCGATTGGGGTTCCCGGGATCATTACCAGGCCATGGCCAAGGCTAAAATCATTGGCCGCATGCCGGGTGCCGTCATCGTGGACATTGCGCACAGCATCCCGCCCTTCAACCTCAACAGCGCCTCTTTTGTGCTTCGCAATACTTTTGCAGAATTTCCGCCCGGCACCTTTCATCTCATCGACATCATGGCCGATGCAACCATAGAGATGCCGCACGTGGTAGCTCTTTACGACGGGCATTATTTTATTGGCAGCGACAATGGCATTTTTTCGCTGGTGTTCGATCATGCACCCGAGCGCATCGTAGAAATAGATATGATTCAGGATACCGACACCTACACATTTGCAACTTATGACATCTTTGTAAAGGTGGTGCAGCATATTGCCGAAGGGGGCGCGTTGGAGGAGATTGGTCCCGATCGTCTGGCGCTCACCACACGTATTGCTTTGCGACCCGTCACCACGCCCGATCTTATCAAAGGCCACGTGATTTACATCGACCATTACGAAAACGTGATCACCAACATTACGCGTCCACTCTATCTGGCGGTGGGACGCAAACGGGAATTTGTACTTACGTTTGGCGCTGCACGCTACAGCGTTACCACCATCAGCCAGTCGTACAAGGACGTAGCGCCGGGTGAAATTCTTGCTTTTTTCAATGCCACCGGTCATCTCGAAATAGCGGTGAGTACGGGCAATGCTGCCGGGTTGCTGGGTCTTCGCCACGACGACTCGGTGCGGATGGAGTTTAAATAGAAGCTGTTAAGTACCTTTGCGGTGAAAAGGATAAACCCGCGGAGGCGCAGAGGAAAAATTAAAGGATGATTGGTTTTTTAAAACGCTGCGTCTCTGCGCCTTTGAGGTAAATTAGAAAAAAGGGGAAACCGCTGAGACGCGGAGGCGCAGAGAAATAATAAAAGAAGATTAGTTTTTTTTAAACGCTGCGTCTCTCCGCCTTTGCGGTAAATTAGAAAAAAGGGGAAACCGCTGAGACGCGGAGGCGCAGAGAAATAATAAAAGAAGATTAGTTTTTTTTAAACGCTGCGTCTCTCCGCCTTTGCGGTAAATTAAAAGAAGAAGTCTCTAAGTCGATAAATAATCCGATAAAATTAGATCACTAAAGTGCGCTGTCGGAAAGAATGTTCCCCTGCTCGCTGATGAGCATCACGAAGCGTTCGAGCTGGTGGTTGCGATAAATGATTTCGTACGTTACCTCAGCGTTTTTTTCCACTCTGATCACATTCATGAGTTCAACTTCGGGAGCCAATGCCACCATTACCGCAGCAGGCGCTGAAACCGCCGGTAGGTTGCGGCGAATTTCAAGCGGCTCACCATTGGCGCCAAGCATGGCAATCATCTCACGTTGATTGAGATGAAATACCGCCTCAAATCCTTGTGCATTCACGTACCATTCCACGTTTACTGCTTCCGGGAAAATAGTTTCAAAGGCGATGGCCACATGTTGCGGCGGGATTATTTTTCCCGCACGAGCCATATTATCGAGTATGGAAAGCATTGTTATTAATTTTCTCTTTTTGACGCAGATAGCTTCAAAAGTCACTCTTGCGAAGCTCCTTTAATTTTTTCCTGATACAAAAAAAGGAGACGTGCACGTGCTCGTTTCAGTCGCATCTTGGCGGCGCTTTCGCTAACGCGCAGGGCGATGCTTATGTCGCGGATAGAGATATCGTCGTGGTATTTCATCATCAACAGAGCTTTCTCTTCGGGGTGTATTTCGTCAAGCAGCCGGTTGAAAAGCTCTTCATCAAAACCTTCGATGTCTTCGGTTTCTTCATCTACAATTTCTGACAGCTCCTGCCGGCTATTCCAATCAGGGTAATGTAGTTGCTTTTGCTTTCGCAAAAAGTCGATACAATAATTATAGGTGATGGTGTAGAGCCACGACGAAAAGGCAGCTTCACCGCGAAACCCCGGAAGGCGCTCAAAGGCGCGGATAAAAATAGCCTGGACAGCATCCTGCGACAGCTCACTATTTTTAAGCAGGCTGTAGCTTTTGTCGGCTACCTTTTTGTGATAACGGGAATAAAGAATGTCGAAAAGAGCCGTTTGGTGTTCTTCAGTAATCTGGCGCACCAACTCCTCATCTTTCACCGAACTATATTTGGCCACATTTGCCATTGCCTGATACGCTTTTTTTAAATCCGCTGTAAAGTAAACGATTTTGCGCTGAATTGCCGCTATCTTTTTGTCGGCTTGCCAGGTTTTCGGGTTGGAATTCTGAACTTGAGTTTAAGATATTGTGCTTTTGTGTGCACTTTGTAATGTTTTGTGATAAGTCCGAAGCTGTGAAAATACCTTTTCCTTGAAAGATACCTAATTTAATATTTGGCGAAAGCCGCAACTGACAAAAGATTGGGCATTAGAAAAAAAATATTTTGAGTGATGTGTTACTTTTTCGATGACCTCCGTCTAAATATCAAATTTAGATCGACCTGTAATAAAAATCAGGCCGGGAAAAAAACAAGAATCAGAAATAGTAAATTAATTTTTTAACAACCTTATTGGAGGAAAAATGAGAAACAAATTGTTTTCGTTGGCTATTGTAGCCATGTTAGTACTGGCAGCCGGATGTGCCAAAGTTCCGCAAGCCGAAATCGACAGCACCCAGGCCTCGTTGCAAGAAGCACAAATGGCAGGAGCCGAGCTTTATCAACCCGAACAAATGGCTGCTCTGCAGGATTCGTTCAACAAAGTAATGGAACAGGTTGAAGCTGAAAAATCAAAATTCTTCGCCAGCTATGGTGATGTAAAAGACAAACTCGTTACCATTTCACAAACTGCTGTTCAGGTGAAACAAGACGCCATAGAACGCAAAGAGATGATACAACAGGAAATTCAGGCGTCACTTGCTGAAATTACTGCGCTGCTGGCCGAAAATAACGCACTTATCGAGAAAGCTCCCAAAGGCAAAGAAGGTATCGCCGCTTTGGAGATGATCAAAACCGATATGAACGTTATCGAAACCAGTGTAGCCGAGACCAACTCGCTGCTCGAAACCGGTGACCTGATTGCTGCTCAAGGCAAAGCTAACGCTGCCAAAGAAAAAGCAATGGCCATCAATACCGAGCTGAAAACCGTGATGGAAAAAGCAGCCAAAAAAGGCCGCTAATCATCGGGTAGAATCTTAAAGATTTTATTTAAGAAACAATAGAGGCTGTCCGTAATTGCTCGGGCAGCCTCTTATTTACGTTAGAAATGCCCATGCGCAAATCCCGCTTCAAGATTTTTATCACCATAATAATAGTAGTGTTTGCTTTGGCCGGTGCTGCCTGGTGGATTATCGTCAACAGACCGCAGCCGCCCATAGCCGAGATAGCTATGGCACGCGAACGGCTTTCGCTGGCACGTGCTGCCAATGCCAATATTTATCTGGCCGCCGACTTCAGTGAAGCTTCGGCGCTTTACGATTCGGCCAACGGTGCATGGAAAGCCGAGAACGAGCGCTTTTTCCTTAAACGTAACTACGACCGGACCCGCAACTTTGCGCAACTTTCAGCACAAAAATCAGAGCAGCTCGAGAAAAAAGCACGCACCTATTCCTATGATCTGAAGACAACCCTTAAAAAACGCATTTCAACCCTTAGAGGTAAATCCGCTAATTTCGACACTCATTTTAGCGACCTACCGCTCGATAGAGAAATACGACACAGCTTTCAGTCGGCGGTGATCTGTCTTAGCGAAGCCGAAACAGCTTACAAAGCTGCCAATTATTTGCTGTGTCATGAAAAAATTAAACTTGCTTCCGACGACATCGACTTCATCTATACCCAAACTCGCAATACGTTGGAAGATTATTTCGGGAATTTTGATGTGTGGGTCGAGCGAAACAAAGAAGCTGTGCGGCAATCGAAGAGTACTGGAGATTATACACTTGTGGTGAGCAAGTTCGAAAGGAAATGTTTTGTGTATCATCGTGGCAACCAGGTAAACGAGCTTGATATTGAGCTGGGGAAAAACTGGATTGGCGACAAACGCCACCGTGGTGACAAAGCCACGCCCGAAGGAAAATACAAAGTGTCCAAGAAAAAATCGGGGGGGCAAACCAAATACTACAAAGCCTTACTGATTGATTTTCCGAATAACGAAGACCGCAAGCGCTTTGAAGCTGAAAAGAAAAACGGAACTTTGCCCCGCCATGCCGACATTGGAGGACTGATTGAAATTCACGGTGGTGGTGGCCGGGGCGTCGACTGGACCGATGGTTGTGTGGCGCTGACCAACGAAAATATGGACTGGCTCTTTGCACACACAAAAACAGGAACGCCGGTTTACATCATCGGCTCGCTTGTGCCACTCGAAAAACTTGTTGGATGGTAACGGATAAGAACTAATAATAATGGATAATAATACTGAATTGATAGGCAGCAGCCACCAATTCTGGCTCACTGCTGCATCGCGCAACTTTGCCGGGCATGTGCATCGTTTGATGCATCCCGCTTCATTGATAGTTTGGCTATCGATGTGGTTGCTGACGTCCGCTTTGGTTTTGCTCCTGTTTTTCCTTTTTGCATTACCATGGCTTCAAAATTTACAACCTTTTTTCTACGCACCACAAGCTAAGATAGAATCTGCACCTGCCAATCCTGAACAAGCGACTGCAATGATGGCGATGATAGATAAAGATATTGCCAAAGAACAAAAGGTGCTCACAGCCAAAATGCCACGCACCAACTTTCTGGTCATCAACACACGCGAGAACAAATTTACGTTGCGCTCTGGTGACGAAGTGTTGCGCACAGGCTTTTGTTCAACAGGTAGCTACACCTTGCTGGTAAAATCCGACAAAGAAAAATGGGCTTTTCAAACGCCACGTGGCGTTCTAACAGTGCGCAGCAAGACATCTTCACCGGTTTGGAAAAAACCCGACTGGGCTTTTGTGGAAGAAGGTTTGCCCGTGCCCTCTGCAAACCATCCTTCGCGCTACGACTATGCCACCCTGGGCGACTATGCGCTCAATCTTGGCGATGGCTACCTGATCCATGGCACGCTCTATCAGCGATTGTTGGGCATGCCCGTTACACACGGTTGCATCCGGCTGGGCGACGACGACCTGGAAGCCATTTACAAAGCCATGCCTACAGGAGCCAAAGTTTTTATTTATTAAAAGTTAGAATTTTTTAAAATTGACGATGTCAAAACAAGACGCACCACGCGAGCACCAGCGACTGAGAAGATCGATTGCCTATCTGTTTACCGCAACGATTGCTGCGGTAGTTTTGTATGCTTCCACGATGGCTTTTATAGCAGTCCGCGAGGCCTCACAGCGACTAACCGACGAATATACCGCTGATCTCACACAACCTGAATATGTGCAGGCGCACAGTGATACGGCCTACCGGCAGAAGCTTGCCTACAACGCTTTGCTGAAATCGCGTGCAGCAATGATTGGTGCCGATTCGGCAAGCCTTACGCTCGATCTGGTGCAACAAACTGTGGCGCTTGAGCTGCAGGGCGTGACCGTGCACAAGGCAAATATTGCCAAAAGTGAAACCAGCAGATTGTTCTCAAAAACAGATCCTGTATATTGGATCAGAATGTTTTCGCAACCACACGTCTCTGACAGCGGCGTTTCGTCGGTGAGTAAACAGACTTTTCTAATAAAAAATGCTCCCCGCGACACCACCGAGACCAATGCCTCGGCACTTGCCCTTCCTGACACCTCGATGAATCAACCGATATTTTTCACGCTTTATCTTACCAACGGAATAGCCATCAACGTTTACCAACAGGAAAATGCTGAGGATTTTGCCCGACAGAAATATGATTTCGCCCATCAAAAGGAAACGTTAATCAGTTTTATTCGTAGCATCAGCCGACTTGAAGTACCAGTTTATACGCCTACCATCGACATTTACATACCGGCACGCGACGCACGCACCATCTATAAAGCGCTGCCGTTGCGGCCACTCATCACGCTGAGGTTGGTATAAATAGAGGTGAGAAGTGAGCGCTGAGAATAGAGAATTGCTGAACTGCCTCATGCCTCACTATCGACAGGAAACTGAAAACCGGTTGATCTAAAATTATCACCACTTGCGTCTTGCGCAACGCATCGGCTTCCCTACTCTACTGTCACTGATTTAGCCAGATTTCGTGGCTGGTCTATTTCACAATCGCGCATGTCGGCGATATAATAAGAGAGCAACTGAAGCGGGATGACCGTCAGAAGCGGCGAGAAAATCTCTTCAGTTTCAGGAATCTCAAAGGTGTAATCGGCGAGTTTAGAAACCACCTTATCGCCTTTAGAAACTACGGCAATTACTTTTCCCTTACGGGCTTTTATCTCCTGAATGTTCGACACAATTTTATCGTAAATCGACGAGGTAGGTGTTATCACCACCACAGGCATCTTTTTATCGATGAGTGCGATGGGGCCATGCTTCATCTCTGCAGCCGGATATCCTTCGGCGTGGATATAGGAAATCTCTTTGAGTTTCAAGGCACCTTCGAGGGCTACCGGGAAGTTGAAACCCCGACCCAAGTAAAGAAAATTACGGGCGTAGGTAAATATTTTAGAAACCTCTTCCACGTGTAAATTGATCTTAAGGGTTTCTTCCACTTTTTGCGGGATCTTGTTAAGTTCTATCAGCAATTCTCTGAAACGATTGTCAGGAATTAATCCTTTGCGATGCCCCAGATAGAGCGCCATCAATGCCAATACCGTAACCTGAGAGGTGAAAGCTTTGGTAGAAGCCACGCCGATTTCAGGGCCTGCATGTGTGTAAGAGCCTGCATGTGCTTCGCGCGCAATCGACGATCCAACCACATTACAAATACTATAGATAAGCGCTCCTTTCTCTTTGGCCAGCCTGATAGCGGCAAGTGTGTCGGCGGTCTCGCCCGATTGGCTTATGGCAATCACCACATCGGTTTCGTTGATGATGGGATTTCGATAGCGAAATTCAGAAGCGTACTCCACTTCTACCTGAATGCGCGCCAGCTCTTCGAAGAGATATTCGCCAACAAGCGATGCATGCCACGAAGTACCTGCTGCCAAAAATATGATGCGTCCGGCTTGCAGGAAGCGCTCCTGAAAGTCGATGATGCCAGCCATCGAAATCGTGTCCATGTCCACATTCACCCGCCCGCGGATACTGTCGCGGATTGACTTTGGTTGCTCAAAAATCTCCTTGAGCATGAAATGTTTGTAACCGCCTTTTTCGAGTGCTGTCAGATCTAGCTCCAGTTGCTGAACAAAAGGAGTCATTTCCTGATTTTTAATAGTCTTAATCTGCAGCTTTTCGCCCAACTTCAAGATGGCAATTTCTTCTTCTTCCAAATATACCACATCGCGCGTAAACTCAACAATGGGTGAAGCGTCGCTGGCAAGGAAAAACTCATCTTTACCGATGCCTACCACCAGAGGACTTCCTTTGCGGGCGGCAATAAGCTGCTCGGGATGATTTTTGGAGATCACCACGATGGCATAGGCACCGATCACCTGAGTCAAAGCCAGTTGAATGGCCGTTATCAAGTCAACCTTTTCCTGCTTACAGATGTATTCGATAAGCTGCACCAGTACTTCCGTGTCGGTGTTGCTGCGGAAATGATAGCCGACTTTTTGCAATTCCTCTTTGAGTACATCATAATTTTCGATAATGCCATTGTGAATAATGGCAATCTCTTCGGACTCCGAGAAATGAGGGTGTGCGTTTGCGTTGTTGGGTTCGCCATGCGTAGCCCACCGGGTATGCGCAATACCAATGTGTCCGCTGATGTTTTTATTTTTTACAAAATCTTCGAGTTCCGACACCTTACCCTTCGTCTTGTAAAGATTGATGTTTCCATCAAGCAACGCGACTCCAGCGCTGTCGTATCCACGGTATTCCAGGCGTCTTAGTCCATTGATAAGGATGGGATATGCCTCTTTTCTTCCAACGTATCCTACTATTCCACACATAAATGACTTGGGTTATTGTATTAATTATTTAAGACGGGTAAAAATAAGTTCCAGCTTGAGCCGTCCGGGGTTTTCGACACCTTCCGGAGGATTAAAACCATTGAGTACTACGCGGTTTGGCAATATGCTGCCTGAAGTGGCGCCCAGATAAAAGCGCGTAGCCAGCGTATCCTGCGTGAGTATTTTCTGCAACTGTTGTGTAATTCTAAAGGAGAATTGATCGGTGCTTCGGTTGTAAGTTCCGCCAAAGTAGTCGGTGCCTTCGCTCTGATCTTCAAGCAACCGATAGCGACCATCATTGCCCACATTATAAAGCAGGTAATCCATTGGTTCCATAAATGGCGAAACGGCAACCGGATTGGTAAAAATAATCTTTGCCTGATTTAGCGCCAGGTTGCCATCACGGGTGAGGTTGCGGATGTATGGAAATTCAAATATTACGGCTGTCCCGCCCATGGCCTGCACAAAAATCTGTTGCTGTCCGAGTGCGGTGTCGCCGTTGAGTTGACTCAGCAATTCGGGAGAAGCAAACTGGTAATCGTGGCTAAAGTTTGTAAAACGCGCGCTGAGGGTAGTTACCGGAAAGAAGTACTTCAGCGAGTCTTCAGCAGCATTTTTGTAATACAGCGTCATGCCTGAATTTGTAGAGCCTACATTAAAAAATAAAATGGCCCCGCCTTGGGTCATCATTTCGGGTTGTATGTAAAGCCCTTTAAAAAACTGCAGGAATTTCTCAATCGATTCAAAATCAGTGGGGGTGGCATCTCTGAATTTTTGTACAAAGCTGTCGTCCATTTTTATGCGGAGTCTGGGCTGAGTTTTCACACTATCCACAGAGATACTGTCAGTGGGGTGCGGGACAAAAGTTTTGGTTGCTATTTCACCACTTTTAAGTGCAACCTGTGTTGAGCTGTAATAAATGCTGTCAACATAAATCGACTGATCAAGCTCGTAAAGGTTCCAGGTTTGTGCAGTGGTGGTGTCGCCATAGGCGGGCATAATCGTATTGCTCCCCATTGGTACGGTAGTATAATCGATCGAAAGCACGATCGAATCGAGTACCGGCGTGGTGCCAAGATCGATGGAAGTACTCGACAAGCGCAACTGCAACGCCAAAGAAGAAGAGCTGCTTCCAAAAATAGGATCGTTATAGCTGCCCAGCATGATGCGCGAAGTTTCGTCGGTACGCACCGAATCCACACGAATGGTATGCGCCAGCACTGTTACCGTATCCGTATAAAAGACGTTCAGTTTATCGGCATCGGGTTGCAGGTCGATACCAATTCTGTCAGGATCGTTTTCACAACCAGAAAATATCAGTGCCAACGCCATCAAAATGGCTGTGGCTGCCAGGGGGAATTTTACCATAAAGAAATTTTGGATAAAAGAACAGTGTTTGTTTGTTAATGTTCGACGTCTTTTAAAAGCTCATTATAAAAGTCATTGTAAGCCTCGATAAAGGTGTCGCCATTTTGAAAATTCAAAATTGGTTTGTCGAGCTGCTGTATGTAAGCTTCAAATACAGGTTCAAGGGTATCGCTGCCCACAATCACTGCATCGGCATAGTCCAGGGCTCCTTTTATAATGCCTTCGTACGTGCCTTTTTTATAACTTTTTAGTTCGGCATCTTTGATTCTATCGTACTTGAGTTTCTTCAAAAGATTGCTGCTAAGCGTTTCATCGAAGACGTCATTATAAACAGAGAAAACCACTTTGGAGTCAGAAAAGAGCGGGTTATCTTTAAAGGCAGTTTTGATGTAAAGGGGCAGCAAGCTGGTAAACCAACCATGACAATGAATGATGTCTGGAGGCCAGCCAAGTTTTCTTACCGTTTCGAGCACACCGCGTGCGAAGAAAATCATGCGCTCATCGTTATCTTCAAAAAAAACACCGTTTTTATCTCTGTAAAGGGCTTTGCGATGGAAGTAGTCTTCGTTATCAATAAAATAAACCTGCATCCGTGCCTGCTGTATCGAAGCTACTTTGATGATAAGGGGATGGTCGGCGTCTTCGATAATCAGATTCATACCCGAAAGCCTGATCACTTCGTGTAGTTGGTTGCGCCGCTCGTTGATGTTGCCATAGCGCGGCATGAAAGTCCGTATTTCGCGCCCACGCTCCTGTATTCCCTGCGGCAGATATCGTCCGATGTGGCTAATTGGGTTTTCCTTGAGATAGGGAGTAATTTCCTGCATCACGTACAGAACTTTTGCTTTATTCATTTCGTAGCAATTTTTAATTTTTCAGATTGTGCAAAGGTACAAAATTTAAGATTAATAATTTTATGCTTATCGCCCACAGGGTGGCTCTGAGCGTGTGCTTCGAAAAAGCCATCTTTTTTTTAATCTGAAACATAACTTATACCTTTGCAGGATATTGTGGAATGCATTAATGGAAATGAGATGAATCCAGGTCATTTTCTATTTAATCAAAACCGGCTGTTCATCCCATCACGAAAGGATTGGATTTCATTTCGATACCAATGCTGGTTTCGGGGCCGTGGCCGGGATACACCACATATTCTTCGGGGAGGGTATAAAGTTTCGTGCGGATGCTTTCTTCCAAAAGATCGTAGTCGCCGGTAGGCAAATCGGTACGTCCGATACTGCCGCGAAAAAGCACGTCGCCAGAAAGGACAAACTTCTGACTGCGGCTCACAAAACACAGATGTCCGGCAGCATGACCCGGCGTGTAAAGCAATTCCAGTTGCGAATTGCCAAATTTCACAATGTCGCCTTCTTTAAGAAAATGATCCGGCATTACCGGCGTCCCAATCGTAACACCAAACATACGCGCCTGGTCGGGAGCGCTCTCCAGAAACGGAACAACATCTTCATGCGCTAACGGTTTCAAGCCATATTTTTCGCACACAAATTCCAAACCCATCACATGATCGATATGACCGTGCGTGAGTATTTGGGCAACAGGCTTGAGCTTGTGCTTCTCAATAAATCCGGCCAATGCTTCGCATTCTTCGTCATTACTACAGCCAGCATCCACTATTATCGCCTCTTTTGTATCGTCGTAAAGCAGGTAGGTATTCTCCTGAAAAGGGTTAAAAATGAATCGATGAATTTGGATCATAATGCTTCTGGTTTTGTTGATAATGTCGTTAATTTTGCCGCGGCACAGAATAAAATATTTTAAAATTTACAAAGTTATGGTTAATTGCTGCGAACAACCGATTGGAAACACCGTTTGCTGTTGATTTGTTCGGAGACTCAAAATTATGGTGGCAGCAGGTTAGTTAACGATTACAGGATGGATCAACGTTTATCACATCATCGTCGGTTTTATTTTTTTTGGATAAAGATAACCTTGTCCATGCTGCTGATATTGCCATTGGTGAGCCAGGCTCAGTTTTACAATGGCTACCAGATGGAATTTGGCCGCAGCCGGGTGCAATTCGAAGATTTCCTTTGGACCTACTACAAATTCGACCGTTTTGATACCTATTTTTATCTTAATGGCAAAGAGCTGGCGGAGCACACTGCGCGCTACGGCAGCCAGCAGCTCGAGCATTACGAAGATGTACTCGACACCTATCTGGAAGGAAAAATCCAGTTTGTAATTTTTAATAATCTCAACGAATTAAAACAAAGCAACATCGGCCTCACCACCAAAACCGAATACAATCCCGGCGGCGTATCGCATATTCTGGGCAACAAGGTGGTGCTTTATTTTGATGGAAGCATGGTCGATTTTGAGCTGCAGATACGCCAGGGAATTGTGCACGTGCTTTTGCAAAACGCCATCTTTGGCAGCAACATCGGCAGCCAGATGATGAACTCTTTTTTACAGAACTTCCCCGAATGGTACACCCGCGGATTGATTGCTTATCTGGCCGAAGACTGGAACACCGACATCGACAACCGCATCCGCAACGTGATAAGCTCGGGCCGATACAAAAAATTTAACCGGCTGGTGATGGATCAAACGCTGGTGCAGGATGCCGGCCACAGCTTCTGGCATTTTGTGGCACAGCGCTATGGCCATCCGCAAATCCTCAGCATCATCAACATGACGCGCATCAGCCGCAGCATCGAAACCGGGTTTCAGTATGTTTTGGGTATTAATCTGGAAACCGTGTACGCCGAATGGCTGCAATATTACAAGCAACAAAATGAGGCAGTAGCAGCCAACACTGAAATTCCCGACATCGGGAACCGGCTGAAAGGCAAGCGTGTTTTGAAACGGAATGATATCAGCCGCAACTATTCTCAGTTTCAGATAAGCCCCGACGGCACGCTGGCGACGCTGGTTACCAACGAGAGCGGGAAATACAAGGTTTGGCTGCACAATATCGAAACCGGGAAAATCAAGAAACTTTATGTGGATGGATTCAAGCTCGACGAAAAGGTTGACGAATCTTATCCGCTGCTGGCGTGGCATCCCTCAGGAGCAGTTATGGCCATGGTGCTCGAGAAAAAAGGTTTGATCTGGCTTTATCTTTATGATGTGGACGAACGTGATTGGACAAAGCGCAACATCTATGGCCTCGAAAAAATTACCAGTCTCACCTATTCGCCTGATGGTCGTTCACTACTTTTTTCGGCAGTTCAGAAAGGGCAGAATGATCTGTTCCTTTTTACAATCTCCTCCTCCACATACGAGCGCCTGACCTACGATATCTACGATGATCTCGATCCAACTTTCATCTATGGCGACCGCATCATTTTCAGCTCCAACCGCCCCACTGACACGCTCGAATTCGGACAAAATACACTGCCCGGAGATTTCGACAGCCAATATGATCTTTTTATTTTCGACTTTCCCACACGCAATCCCATACTGCGGCGCGTTACCGACACACCGCTTGCCGACGAACGACAGGCTATGCCTTACGGCGATGGATATTTCGCTTTTCTGAGCAACGAAAATGGAATCAATAATCAATACATCGGGCGGCTCGACAGTGCTGTTGCTTTTGTCGATACCACCGTTCATTACCGCTATTTCACCTCTTCTTTTCCCGTTACCAATTACAACCGTAACATTGCCGAACATCAGATATCTCCACGTGCTGGTTACAAGGCGATGATCGTAAACGAAAATCTCTACGACAGGCTTTATCTGGAGCCATTGGGGTTGCCTTCAGCGCTTCAACCGGTTGCCTTATCGGCTACTCCATACATGTTGGGGCAGCAGCAACAATTACAGACAGAAGTAATATTTCAGATTGCTCCACTCCCACCGGCACCCAGCGATACCGCCATACAGCAGCCTCCAATCCGCACGCCTGTCGAGCGAAAAAGCTTCAGAAACGTCATGCGCAACGATACTTACTTGCGCGATCCGGCGGAACCAACAGAGCCTGCCGGCGAAAAAATAGATGTAGAAAATTACCAACTTAGCAAACAGGGAATCATTAGCATCAACCCTAATCAAAAAACCTACGGCGATGGGCGGCAAGTCGCGGCAAAAGAAAAGCCGAAGGATGATTTCGAAATTCCCAAACAACGAAATTATTACACCCAATACAGCGTAAATCAATTGGTGACGCAGATTGACTTTTCGTACCTCAGCCAGATGTACCAACCCTATCCCGGAGCTACCAATAATGCACTCGACAACGTGCTGCCAGGCTTAAGTATCATGCCCAATTACCAAAACCCGGGGCTAAGTCCTACATTTATGGTGGGCATTACTGATCTGATGGAAAATTACCGGATTTTGGGTGGAGTGCGTATCGGCCTGGATCTGGTGGACAAAGAGTATTTTTTCAATTTTGCCAATCTCAAAAATCGCCTCGACAAAGAATTTGTCTTTCAACGACGCTCACTGGAGCAGGCGATAATTGCGGCCTACGTTACCCGGCAGAAGATCAACGAAGGGTTTTTCATCCTCACCTATCCGCTCAACAAAGTACTCAGGGTGCGGGGAACCTTTTTATTACGCAACGAAAACCTACTTTTCAGCGGTCCCGACGAGCTGGCAATCCGCTATCCGAACCAAACCAGGAACTGGAGTGGTGCCAAGCTACAGCTCATCTTTGACGACACCAAAGAACTTGGGCTTAATCTGCCGGAAGGCACACGGTTTATGCTTTTTGGCGAGTACAATCAGCAAATTGAGCAGATCAACAAAAATCTTGTCGTAGTAGGTTTCGACTTTCGCAACTACCTGCGCATCCACCGCCAGATGATCTGGGCTAACCGCCTGGCCGGAAGCAGCAACTTCGGCACCGAGCGCCTACTCTATTACATGGGCGGAACCGATAGCTGGATACTACCCTCCTTTTCCGACGACACCCGCATCGATCCTGACCAAAACTGGGTGTATCAGGCGCTGGCAACCAACATGCGTGGCTTTAAACAAAATGCCCGTAATGGCAACACCTTCTTGGTGCTTAACAGTGAACTGCGTTTGCCACTATTCCGTTACCTTCTCAACAAGCCAATTAAATCTGAATTTATCAAGAACTTCCAGTTGGTAGGTTTTGGCGACATCGGCACTGCCTGGAACGGCTGGAATCCTTACGACCCGGACAACGTGCTCTACACACGCTACGTTAATTCGGGTCCTCTGCGTATCAAAGTGCAATACGAAAAAGACCCGCTCATTGCCGGTATCGGTTTTGGCGCCCGCACCAAGCTGCTAGGCTATTTCCTCAAAGGCGATGTGGCCTGGGGCATCGAAGATGGTAAAATAAAACGGGATCCGGTATTTTACCTTTCCATGAGTCTCGATTTTTGATGTAAATCCCATAAAATGATGAATATGTCAACGATACTTTTATTGATAGCCATCGGATTGGCTGCCGGTATCCTGAGCGGATTTATCGGTTTGGGCGGCGCCATTGTGATAATCCCTGCGCTAACTCTGTTTATGGGCATGTCGCAATACATGGCACAAGGTACAAGTCTGGCTGTAATGCTGCCTCCCATTGGTCTGCTGGCCGCTTGGAATTACTGGAAAGCTGGTGAGCTAAATCTAAAATATGCCATGATCATTGCCGCCGCATTTCTCATCGGAGGGTACATCGGATCGAAATACGCACTCACGGTATCCGAAAATATGTTGCGCAAGGTTTTCGCAATCGCGCTGGTTTTGGTTGCTGTGAATATGTTTTTTAAAAAGTAAAAATAGGACGGTTGTGTAACAATGAGTTCCCAATAGGCTTAAAAAATAAAATCCCTTTTTTCATGGGTTTCGCGTTTCTCTCGATTTTTCCTATTACAAAATTTACAAATGCCAAAGGCTTCAAATTGAACATTTGTTTTCAACAGCAGTATGTTAACTTATTAAAAAACAATAGGTTGCGATTTATTAACAGCCATTCGTTTACAACTCGTCTTGCCCGTTAGGATCAAATGATTGTATCTTGCACATCCTTTTTCGCACCATTTTAGATTAAGAAGTGACGGCTGTCAAAGCTGTAATTGAGGAGATTAACCTGAAATTTTTAAAGAATAAAATGTTTATGGAACCAGACCTTTTTGCCCAGATAGAAGAGCTTGAAAGAGAGCACGAAAAACGGAAGATGGCACAGCAATCGGCCATTAGCAAGCAGACTATCCCGCAAAGGGAGCAGCCCAAAAACCGGGAAGCGCAGTTTTTGCCACCGCAGCAAATTGTATCGTTGCCGCAGCTTTCGCCAGAGCCCGACCTCAAGCCAATAGCCCGTAAAGAAGTGTTGCAGACCTCCCTCGCATATTTTGGTGGCGACGAGCTTGCAACCACTGTCTGGATGTCGAAGTATGCCCTGAAAGACAGCGACGGCAACATCTACGAGCGTACTCCCGACGACATGCACCGTCGCATTGCCCGCGAACTGGCACGCATCGAGCTGAAATATCCCAACCCCATGGCCGAAGAGGAGATCTTTGAAACACTCAAAGATTTCAAATACATCGTTCCGCAGGGTAGCCCCATGGCCGGCATCGGCAACAACTTCCAGGTATCGTCGCTGAGCAACTGTTTTGTGATAGGCAATGGCACCAAAAGCGATTCGTATGGCGGCATTATGAAAATAGACCAGGAGCAGGTTCAGTTGATGAAACGCCGGGGCGGCGTAGGTCACGACCTTTCGCACATACGTCCTGCCGGAAGTCCAGTCAAAAATTCGGCACTCACCTCCACCGGTATTGTACCGTTTATGGAGCGCTACAGCAATTCCACCCGCGAGGTGGCGCAAGATGGCCGCCGTGGTGCACTGATGCTCACCATCTCGATAAAACATCCCGACAGCGAAGACTTTATCGATGCCAAACTCGAAGCCGGCAAAGTAACCGGTGCTAACGTTTCGGTGAAAATTGACGATGAGTTTATGCGGTGTGTACGCGACAACAAGCCTTACACACAGCAGTTTCCGATAGATGCAGCCGACCCGATTTATTCTAAAACCATCGATGCCCGCAAACTGTGGAATAAGATCATCCACAACGCCTGGCGCTCGGCTGAGCCAGGAATCCTTTTTTGGGATACAATAATCCGCGAATCGGTGCCCGACAGCTATGCTGATCAGGGTTTTACTACAGTTTCTACCAATCCGTGCGGCGAAATTCCATTGTGTCCGTACGATAGCTGCCGGCTTCTGGCCATCAACCTTTATAGTTACGTGAATGATCCCTTTACAGAAAATGCAAGTTTCGATCGTGATCTCTTTGCAAAGCATGCACACGTGGCCCAGCGCATGATGGACAACATCATCGATCTGGAGATTGAAAAAGTGGATGGCATCATCAACAAAATAGATTCCGATCCGGAATGTGAAGAAGTAAAACGCGTAGAGCGCAAGCTGTGGGAGAATATCCGTAAAAAAACACTTCAGGGTCGTCGTACCGGTATCGGCATCACTTCCGAAGGCGATATGCTGGCCGCACTCAATCTGCGCTATGGCACTCCCGAAGCGACTTCATTTTCAACAGAAATTCACAAGCTGCTGGCCATCGAAGTTTATCGTTCGAGCATAGCGCTGGCCAAAGACCGTGGTCCTTTTGAGGTTTTTGATTTTAATAAAGAAAAAGACAATCCTTTTATCCAGCGCCTGGGCAATGAAGATGCATCACTCCTTGAAGCAATGCAGCAATATGGCCGCCGCAACATCGCATTGCTCACCATTGCTCCCACCGGAAGCGTGAGTATTTGCACCCAAACTACCTCCGGCATCGAGCCGGTATTTATGCCAACCTACAAACGTCGCCGTAAAGTAAATCCCAACGATGTAGATGTAAAAATCACTTTCGTGGATGACATCGGTGATTCGTGGGAAGAGTACCAGGTATTTCATCCCAAATTTGAAGTATGGCTGCGGCAGAATGGCTACGATCCCACAGAAGTGCGCACCTACACTGAAGCAGAGATAGAAAAGCTGGTGAAAAAATCGCCTTATTACAAAGCTTCTTCCAACGACATCGATTGGCTGGAAAAGGTAAAAATGCAGGGCGCCTTACAAAAGTGGGTCGATCACTCCATCAGCGTAACTGTAAATCTACCTGCTGATGCTACCGAAGAGCTGGTGAGCAATGTTTACATGACCGCCTGGGAAAGTGGCTGCAAAGGCATGACCATCTACCGCGACGGCTCGCGCAGCGGCGTGCTGATTTCAAACAAGAAAAAAGACGAAAACACTTTCAAAGAAACGCAGGCTCCGCAACGTCCGGCCAAACTTAAAGCCGACGTGATGTGGTTCAACAACGACGAAGAGCGTTGGGTGGCGGTAGTCGGCCTGCTCGACAACCGGCCTTACGAAATCTTTACGGGCAAGGCGAGAGGATTCTTTGTGCCCGAGTGGGTCACCAAAGGATGGGTGATCAAAAACAAGGTAAACAACCAATCGCGCTACGACTTCCAATTCCTCGACAGAGACGGCTATAGAATTACAATGGATGGCCTTTCGCGCCAGTTCAACAAAGAATACTGGAACTACGCCAAACTCATCTCGGGAATCCTGCGTCATGGCATGCCGCTGCATTATGTGGTGGACATCGTAGAAAAGCTCGTGCTCGACAACGACGCCATCAACTCCTGGAAAAAAGGCATCGTGCGCTCACTCAAAAAGTACATTCCCGACGGCACCGCTGTTAAAAAAGAAGCTTGCCCCGACTGCGGATCGGAAGGAACCCTGGAGTACAAAGAAGGCTGCAAAACCTGCAACAGTTGCAACTGGACAGCCTGCTCATAATCTATCTTTTAGTTTGGTTTGGATTAAAGCTTTTAAAAAACCAGCTTCTGCAGCTACCCACTTTAACATAAATTTCCCCACCCCGGATATCCGGGGTTTTTTATTGCCCAAATGCTAATTCTAAAATAAAAAAGAGCGCCTTGACGGGCGCTCCTTTTATTGAAACAATAATGTTGGTAAAATGAATCACTAATTTAGTTTTCCAAAATCAATGGCTTTCACTTTCATTGTAGAGTAGTTAATTTTAAATGCACCGGCTTTACGCAATTCCTGCTTCACATCGGTGACGATACCCATACGGATATTTTCATCCACTTTGAGTGAGGTGGTAATAAAGCGGCGTTCAGCCTCATCGCGTGCCTGCCGTTCAGCCGTAACAAATGAAAGAATATCCTCGGTGCGAGCAAAAGCGTCGTTGAGCTGAATCCTTGGTTTGGTACCAAAGGCTGTTCTAGTAGGTTCACCAATGTAAATGTAACTCACCAGGGATTTGCGTTCGAGTTTTTCTACTTCGGTAGCTTGCGGAGGGTGAACTTTTACGATAAGTGTAACCTCACGCATTACCGTAGTTACCATAAAAAAGAACAACAACATGAAGATAATGTCGGGAAGCGACGAGGTGTTAATATTTTGAACACCTTTCTTTTGTGAACTTTTAAATCTTGCCATATTATTTCTCCTCTACATCTTTTGGTTCAGCTTCTGAGATAGGCACAGGGATAGCTTTTTGAATGGCTTTTACCTGATCTTCGGAGACGAGCTGGCCATATTTTCGGCCAAATTTCTCCATAGCAAGCTCATCGCGAAGCTCATTAATGGCTGCTGCCAGCTCATTTTGTACGGCGATATACATTTTGTACGATGTCCCTCTGTCGTTTTGAAGAGAGATAACCCCTTTAGAAACCCGCACGTTGCCCAGTGGCGGAATATCACGTACACTCATCTCCGGCAGGTTTGGGAGGTTTTGTGGGTTCGACATAAAGGTCTTGGTGCGCTGACGCAGATCGCTGATGTTGATGGGTTCGCCATCGACCGCCAATCTGTCGCGGCTGTTTACCAAAATGGTAAAGATGTTCCGTTGTTTAATGTCCGGAGGTTTAACGGACGGGTCGAGCGGCGGAGGCAGCTTTCTGCTGATCCCGGTATCCACATCCATAGTAGTGGTAACCAGGAAGAATATCAGCAGCAGGAAAGCGATGTCAGCCATCGATCCGGCGTTGATTTCTTGTGATGCGCGTCGTGCCATAAAGCAATTCTTTCTATTTTAATAAGCTGGCAATACCAGCATAAACAATCGATAATACTGCCAATCCACCAAGGATGTAAGTCATCCATAATATTCCGCCAATTACTTTGGAAATAGCCGGAGTGATTTGGAACTGCTCATACACTTTGCCATCCACATTGGAATCGGCAAAAACGTAATAGGCAATTGCAAACAAAATGGCAAATCCAACCAATCCGACAATGACCGTAAGTCCTTGCTTCGGATTAGCAATAAAATTAACAATTGGAAAAATAAGCGTGATGGCAATGGTGAAGATGAGCAGAATGTATGCCCACCATAGCATGGTGTTGGTAAAATCTTCGCCTCTAATAAAGAAGATGATAAACAAGGCGCCAGAAACTACTAACAACGCTGTGAGGAATATCCTCAAAATTGTTGCTGTTTTATCTTTCATGATTTCGCCTTTCTATTATCTGTTTAAAGATTTGTGTTTGGTTAGGATGTCGATAAAGGAAATAGTGCTGTCTTCCATGTTGTTTACAAGGCCATCAATTTTAGACAGGATGTAGTTGTAAAAGATTTGCAGGATAACGGCAACGATCAGACCAAACAAGGTAGTAAGCAGCGCCACTTTGATACCGCTGGCAACAATGGTTGGTGAAATATCACCGGCAGCAGCAATATCGTCAAATGCCTGAATCATCCCTACAACAGTACCCATAAACCCAAGCATAGGTGCAAGAGCAATGAAGAGTGAAATCCAGGAAAGGCCTGATTCCAGGCGTCCCATCAACACGCTGCCATAGCTAACGATAGATTTTTCGACGATGTCGATGCCTTCGTTGTAGCGATCGAGTCCCTGGAAGAAAATACTGGCAACAGGACCACGGGTGTTTTTACAAACTTCTTTGGCTTTTTCTAAGCCACCGGTTTCAAGTGCCGATTCTACTTTGTTGAGCAGCTTGGTGGTGTTGGTAGTAGAAAGGCTCAGGTAAATGATCCTTTCGATTGAGAGTGCCAGACCAAAAATCAGTGTCAGCAGTACGACACCCATGAAAGCCCAGCCACCTTCAATAAATTTCTCTTTGAGAACCTGTTGAAATTCTTTCTCCTGCGTTTCGGCTTTTAAAGTAGTAGATGCTGGCATAGCTTCATCATCATCATCAGCGTAAGCCGAGTCGGTCTGTTCCTGTGCCATTTCATCCTGTGTACCTGTTTGATCCTGTGCCTGAACAGATGCAACGAAGCCAAATGACAGCATGGCAACGATAGTTAAAAAAGTGAATAATTTTTTCATGGTTTACTTCAGTTGATTAGAAAATAAATTTTGTTTTCTGTTTTAATTAATACTTCCTTTTACAATGTTTACAATAAAAAAAGCGGCGGAGAGAGAGGGATTCGAACCCTCGGTACGCTTGTGACGTACACGCGCTTTCCAAGCGCGCGCCTTCGACCGCTCGGCCACCTCTCCCTGTCGAATTATACGCAATTCACCAGTTTTTTTCGAGCGGCTAAAGTAGAAAAAAATTGGCTACCACAAAATAATCATCTTTTTTTATCTTACCTGAAAATGTGCCGCTGTTGATTTTCTTTAACTCTTTTTTAAAAATGATATTGTCAGTTTTTAATAATTGATTGAAATTTCACCACGTAAATTGCTCAACAGCAACTGTCTGATGTCGTCGGTCTTGCGGTAGTTGCCCAACAAAAACATTAGTTTGGTAATGGCTGCTTCGGTGGTAATGTCGGCACCACCTATCACACCAATGTTTTTCAGAGCGATGCCGGTTTGATATTTCTCCATCTCCACATGGCCTCCCGGGCATTGCGTTACGTTGAGAATGAGCAGCCCTCCGGCAATGGCATCGGCCAGCATCTGCAGGAACCAGGCATCCGTGGGTGCGTTGCCCGAGCCGTAAGTTTCCAGCACCAGCGCTTTCAAATCTTTGGTTTGCAAAACCGACCTTACAAAATTTTGCGACAGCCCCGGGATGAGTTTTAACACCCCAACATTGGTGTCCATTTCCGATCGAAACTTCAGTTTTTTGAAATTAGGCTTACGCAAATCATTTTTATGATAACGAATGTAAACACCAGCTTCCGCCAACGACGGATAGTTGGGCGAACGGAAAGCCTCAAAGTTTTCTGCGTTGTATTTTGTAGTGCGGTTGCCTCGCATGAGCTGATTTTCAAAATAGACGGCCACCTCCGGCACCATCGGCGTATCTTCCTCGTAGGCGGCGGCAATTTCGATGGCGGTGATGAAGTTCTCGCGTCCGTCGGTACGAATCATCCCAAGCGGCAGTTGCGAACCGGTAAGTATCACGGGCTTGTTAAGGTTTTCGAACATAAAGCTGAGCGCCGAGGCGGTGTAGGCCATCGTGTCAGAGCCGTGCAGCACTACAAAGCCGTCATAGCATTCGTAGTTGTCGTTGATCACCTGCCCCAGCTTTTGCCAGTGGCCGGGATTCATGTTTGACGAATCAATCACCGGATCGAAGGAGTAGTTGTCGATGCGCGTGTTGATGAGCCTTAGCGCCGGCATGTGGTCGTAAAGATGATCGAAGTTGAACGGCTTCAGCACCCCGGTCTCCTGATCTTTTATCATGCCGATGGTACCGCCGGTGTAGATCACCAATAATGAAGTTTCATTTTTTTTATCCATTTTTTAATACTTTTTTCGATACTACTACTTCCTAGCTAACTCATTCCTCATTTCTCACCGCTAAGTCTCTGTTCCCGTAAAGATTCTAAGTGCACTAAAGCCTCTGCATCTCTCTATCTCTTAGTCTCTCCGTCTCTTAGTCTCTTCGTCTCTCCCTCTCTCCATCTCTTCATCTCCGCGGTCTATTCTTTATTTTTCTGTATTAATATTAAAAAGCTCCTTAGCCGACTGGCTGGTGATGCGCGCTACTTCTTCAATGGAAACATTTTTTATCTCCGCCAGCTTTGCAGCTATTAATGTCAAATATGCACTTTCGTTGCGTTTGCCGCGATGGGGAACCGGTGCAAGAAACGGTGCATCGGTTTCGAGAAGTAAATGCCGCAGATCGATGCCGGCAAGTACCTGCGCCAGACCGGAATTTTTATAAGTCACCACACCACCTATTCCGAGCTTAAAACCCCAGCCAATAATTTTTTCAGCTTGCTCACGGTTGCCCGTAAAACAATGGAATACGCCGGTGAGATTTTCGTCGGCTGCCGCACCGATAATTTCAAAAACTTCATCAAACGAATCGCGAACATGCAGAACGATGGGCAAATGATAATCTTTGCCCATTTGCACTTGTACTTCAAGCGCAAGCTGCTGCTGTTTCAAAAAGGTTTTGTCCCAATACAAGTCGATGCCGGTTTCACCGATAGCTACGTAGCGGCCAGTGGCAAGTTGCAGTTTTACAATTTCCAGCTCCTGCTCATAATTTTCATTCACATCGGTAGGATGCAGCCCGATCATCGGAAAAACATGCTGCGGAAACTGATCGCACAACGCCAGCAAAGGCTGGATGGTTTTGCTATCGATATTGGGCAGCAACATTGCCTGCACACCCGCGTCGAGTGCGCGTTGCACCACCGCTATCCGGTCGTCGTCAAACTGTTCGAGATAAAGATGTGTGTGGGTATCGATCATCACCATTGGGCAAAAATAGATGTTTTCGCTTGGGAGGGTTTACTATTTTTGCAAAAAACAAAACGCTTGAAAAAGTATCTGATCATCCGCTTAAGCTCTATTGGCGACATCGTGCTGACCACGCCGGTGGTGCGCTGCCTCAAAGAGCAGTGCGCCCCATGCCAGGTACATTATCTTACACGACAGACGTATCAGGAAGTGGTGTCGGCCAATCCTTACATCGACCGGGTTTTTACCATCAACAAATCGGTGAAGGAAGTGCTGCCGGTGTTGAAAGATGAAAATTACGACCTCATCATCGATCTGCACAAAAACTGGCGCTCGATGGCCGTGAGGCGCAAGCTGGGAAT
>CAZTCX010000046.1:0-19735 GCA_964612515.1 uncultured Lentimicrobiaceae bacterium
TTGTCGGACAACAATGATTCCATTTGATAAACTGAGAGCAAAGAAAATTCATTTTTCAATTATTAAGTGGAAAACATACGCCACCAGCCGCATAGAATTGGGTGCCTTGTTCGGTGTTGAACCATGCCTCGCCACTCACATAGAAATAGCGCAGCAGCCGCAGCGAGAGGCCGGCAATAGGATTTAGCCTCCATTTGCCCTTGTGTGAAATTGAGAAATACTCGCCTTTGTGAATGTCGTTGCCATAATAGTTGTGGTGATAATCTTCGCGCGCCAGATAGACATTCGAATAATAGACCTGCCCAAATGCGGTTCCGGCAACAATGGACAAGCTGGGTGTTTTTTTTATAAAAAAATGCAGTTTCACTGTAAAGGCATAGTCTGACGAGTCAGGGTTGCTTTCTTTGCCGGCAGAAGCAGGCAGTAAAAGATCGGGATAATAAAGGATGTCTACATTTTTGTGCGCAACGGTAGGTTCGAATTCTGTCTCGGGAGGCCTATAGAATCCTACTCCGATGCCAATGGCCGGCGAGCGCGCCCAGGTGAACTCGCCGCCCCAGGTGTCCAGTCCATACATTGCTCCCAGACGAAAATGGCTGACAGTGCGCAGATTAAAATTCACACCCTGGCCGGGTGCTACAACGGTAACCTCGCGACGCTTGGTGTAGTAGCCTTGTTTTTTCATCTTCACCCTGGCATTACCATAAGGTAATCCCACATGCTTATTGGTAAAACCCTGCGGTTTCCCATCAACATACAATGTGGCTCCTACCGGATTAGATGAAAAGGCTACTGAAAAGAGTTCAGGCTCAAGGTGAAAATGCAGCACATCGGTGTCTTTTCCAACCTGCACCTTTTCATGCAGATCATGATATTTTGCCTTTCGCAATACCAGGCTATTATTACCATATCCTAACAAAACAGTCGCCGGGGTGGTGGCAACAAAATTTCCATCCAGATAAATTTCGGCTTTTGCTGGTTCTGATTCAATCTTCACAAGCCGGCTTTTTTGTAGCGTTTCATTTACGTAAGTGATGTTGTTTTCAGTTATAATAATGGTTTTAGTCACTTCCAGGTGTCCCTCTGCCGAAAGCATGATCTCGTAAGTACCAGTCAGTAGTTTTTCGGTGTAAGGAACAATGCCGGCAACTTCGCCATCGATATGAAGTGTAGCACCCACGGGGGTTTGCACTTTCAGCACCCCAAGCATTGGTTCAAGTTTATAATGTAGCTTCATTTCCTTTCCGGAAAGCACATCGATCTCCTGCTCCTGCCCGTAATAATTGTTACGTTGGATGCTAATGGTGTGGCGTCCCACATCAATTCCCTTTGCATCACCCATAAAACTCTGATCGCCGATGCCGCAATATTTATTATCAATTAAAATTTCAGCATCTTTCGGCTCCACCGTTATCAGCACGTCGCCCCAGCCGGGTGTCATCCTTATTTGATGCGAAATCATTTCGCCGGGATGAACGGTGAGGATGGTGTCGATTGTTGTATGGCGAAATTTTGTGATGGTAACGGAATAAGGGAATGCCGGGTAGTTTTCGAGCGTGTCAGGCGTGATAAGCTGAAGCCCCGATAGCTCCCTTATTTTTACCAAAGCGCCCGGCGGATCGGTGAGCAGGATAAGCGAGCCCGTGGCAGCAGTAGCTTTTTGCTTGTTGGTAACTTCAAGTACATAAACTTTTGAGGATTCCACACGGGTCGGCAACGGGAAATGTTTGGTGATAAAGCCGTCTTTGTAAATGGTGATGCGGTTTTCGCCGGGCGAGACATAAAGCCAGTATTCACCACTCTTCAGCTCAATGTCGCCAACCAGATTTTTTCCGGCATCGAAGGCCAGCCCACGCAGGTCGGTGCGCACTTTGATGATGGCACAGGCTTCGTCGTTGGCATCCTGGCGTTCGTAACGCAGCGCCGATACATCGGTTTCAGCAAGTGTAAACGATCGCACCACAAATTCATCGGCGTAAGCCACCGAAAAAATCAACAGGAAGAAGATTAAAAACCTAAATCGCATGCAAGCATTTTTTATGCTGTTACAACCCGGGACTATATTGAAATTATTCGCCGGCGGTGATGTAATTTGTTGGAGCTATTTTTCCACCGTCGATGGTGAAAACATGCCACTTGTTGCCACGGCCGTCGGTTGGTATATTGAATTGTTCGAGCAAACGGTTGTTGCCATAAACCTTCACAGTTGCGTTGGATTTGCTAAGCTTGCGCGAATTTTCATCGCTACGGTTGGTATAATCCTGCACCCAAAATTCGTAATGCCCCTCCGTATCAATCTGGCGGATGGTAATGGTTTCCGGCCCCCAGCTATCGGTATCGTCGCGATCGAGCCGCGCTGATCCATCGTCCGACACTTTCATGTCGCGATAAGAGATGTGGTAGCTTTTATCTTTGGTGAGATGGGCGTCCAGATCGGCAGGACGGCGCCCCCAGTCCACGATGATGCGCATGTTTTCCATGGCCATCACCGGCGACACGGAAATACGATTATTGAAGATCGTGCCGGCCACTGCTTCCAGACTCACATCGGTGGTGATGTATCCTTCGGCAATAAAGTTGACCAGATACAAAGCATCCTCCTCGCCACGTGGAAATTTGATTTTCCCTTCGGCATCGGTAACAAAAGTGCCTACATCTTCTACGATTATGGTGGCGCCTTTTACAGGATCGCCGTTTAGGGCATTGCTAAAGCGCAAGGTGTAATTGTCGGCGTCCATTTCGTCGTCGAGAACGTCTTTCATTTTATCTACTTGTCCGGCTGCTGCAATGGCCAGAAAGGCTGCAACAAAAAGTGTCAGGAATTTTTTCATAGGTTAGTGTGTTTTAATGATGAGCAAAGGTAGAAAAATAAACCTGACAGGTTTGACAGGTTAGGTTTGACTTCTTCAAAACCTGTCACGTTTGGTTCAATTTTAACGACATTTCAATCGCTTCAATGTCTATTGTCTTTTGATGGCAAGAAATAAAATTTTCTTCATCATCAAACCAACTTATTACTTCCTTACGACAAAGGCGTGTTGGTTTATCCGAGAGACATGTTTTATAGCTGCTCCAGTTGTATTCCAGTGGATGTCGGCAAAATCCATGATGAATCGGATTAAGATGAATGTATAGCACCAACTGCCGCAGATAATCCAGGGTATGCACCGTTTTACGTCTGAATGGGCGTTCAAACAATGCTCCGTGACGATGATTGCGCTTATTGTATGCTTTGGAATAAGCGTTGAAAAGATTTGAGAGATATTGGTGGGGTGGTTTTAAGCCGGATGATTTTTTTAAATCTGATAGCTTTTGGGCACATGTCAAGTTCTCCTTCACCCGCAACAAAAAATGAAAATGATTAGGCATCAGTACCCATGCATAGACATCGGTAATGGGTGAGAGGTGCTTATCACAGAGTTTCAAAAAATAGCTATAATTTTCGTTTTCACTAAAAATATTGCTACCATTAATACCGCGATTGTAAATGTGGTAAAAGTGATCGTTAGTTAATGGTTCAGTTGTGCCCATTTGTTTCTGAAACCTGGCAGGTTTTGGTTGGTTTGTTGAAGAGCAAAGGTAGAAAAATCTAATGAGTTTATTTTTATATTTTTGCAGCCGCAAATTTTTTAAGGGCAAATTTTTTACATGTCAGCACGATACAACGAATACAACCAACTGAATCTTCCGAAAATCGCCGATGAAGTCCGCGCATTTTGGATGGAACATGACGTCTTTCACCGGAGTTTAAAAAACCGGGAAGAGGGCCCGAAATATATTTTTTACGAAGGGCCTCCTTCGGCCAACGGCAAGCCGGGCATTCACCACGTGATGGCCCGCACCATCAAAGATATCTTTTGCCGCTACAAAACGCTCAAAGGTTTTTATGTTCCGCGCAAAGCGGGCTGGGACACCCATGGTTTACCCATCGAAATTGCCGTAGAAAAAACCCTGGGCATCACCAAAGAAGATATCGGACGCAAGATAACTGTTGAAGAATACAACGACGCTTGCCGCAAAGAGGTGATGAAATACAAGGGCGAATGGGACGACCTTACGCGCCAGATGGGCTACTGGGTTGACCTGGACGATCCTTACATCACCTTCGACAACAAATACATCGAAACGGTGTGGTACCTTTTGTCGCAACTTTACAACAAAGGTCTGCTTTACAAAGGCTACACCATTCAGCCCTATTCGCCTGCCGCCGGCACCGGCCTGAGCACCCACGAGCTTAACCAGCCGGGATGCTACCGCGACGTGAAAGATACCACCATCACCGCGCAGTTCAGGATTATCGATGATGAGAAATCTCATTTTTTATTTTCTAATAAAAATGAAGATGTGTTTTTTCTGGCCTGGACCACCACGCCCTGGACCTTGCCGAGCAACACAGCGCTGGCCGTTGGAAACAAGATTCAATATGCCGTCGTCCATACTTTTAACACCTACACCGGACAGCCTATCACTGTGGTGCTGGCCAAAGAGCTTGTCGGCAGCTATTTCAATCCAAAGGCACAAGAGATTTCGCTGACCGAATACAAGTCGGGCGACAAGTTGGTGCCGTACCAGATTATTGATGAAATTAGCGGAAGCCAGCTCGAAGGCATCCGTTACGAGCAGCTAATCCCGTGGATAAAGCCTGACGGTGATGCTTTCCGGGTAATCACCGGCGACTTCGTAACTACCGAAGACGGAACCGGCATCGTACACATCGCGCCTACTTTTGGTGCCGACGACGACCGTGTGGCGCGCGCATCTGGTATTGTTCCGCTGGTGCTGATTGATAAACTAGGTAGCCGCCGCCCGATGGTGGACCTGCAGGGACGCCTATTCAGGATTGAAGAACTCGACGATGATTTTGTAAGTCGGTTTATTAATGTGAACGAATACGGACAATATGCCGGCAGGTATGTCAAAAACGAATACGACGCCACCGCCGACGAGCAAAGCCCTGTGCTCGACATCGACCTTTCGGTGATGTTAAAGCAAAATAATCAGGCTTTTAAAATCGAAAAATATGTGCACAACTACCCACACTGCTGGCGTACCGACAAGCCAATTCTCTATTATCCGCTCGATTCGTGGTTTGTAAAAACAACGGACTACAAAGAGCGTATGATCAAGCTAAACGAGACCATCAACTGGAAGCCAAAAGCAACCGGTCAGGGACGTTTTGCCAACTGGCTCGAAAACCTGGTGGATTGGAATCTTTCGCGCTCACGGTTCTGGGGCGTAGGATTGCCCATCTGGACTTCGGAGGATAGAAAAGAACAAAAATGTGTCGGCTCAGTGGCCGAATTAAAAGCTGAAATCGACAAAGCTATCGAGGCTGGTTTTATGGAAGAAAATCCATTAACAGCTTTCGATACCGACGATATGTCGGACGAAAACTACGATACTTTCGATCTGCACCGTCCCTACATTGACGAGATCGTCCTGGTGTCGGAGAGCGGCCAGCGCATGATGCGCGAGCCCGACCTGATAGATGTGTGGTTCGACAGCGGCGCGATGCCCTACGCCCAGTTTCATTATCCCTTCGAAAACAAAGGCCTGGAATCTTACTTCCCAGCCGATTTTATTGCCGAAGGAGTCGATCAGACGAGGGGTTGGTTCTTTACGCTTCACGCAATCGCTACCATGATTTTCGATTCGGTAGCTTTTAAAAACTGCGTGTCCAACGGCCTGGTGCTCGACAAAAATGGCAACAAGATGTCGAAGCGGCTCAACAATGCCGTCGATCCTTTTGAAACTATCAACACCTACGGTCCCGATGCCACCCGTTGGTATCTAATCACCAACTCGCAGCCCTGGGACAACCTGAAATTTGACCTGGAAGGTATTGCCGAAGTACAGCGAAAGTTTTTCGGAACACTTTACAACACCTACGCATTCTTTTCGCTTTACGCTAATATTGATAAGTTTGACTATTCACAGGAAGAAATCCTCATCGGTGAGCGCCCGGAGCTTGACCGCTGGATACTTTCGGAGTTGCACACTCTCATCGGGCAGGTAGATGCCGCTATGGACGACTACGAGCCTATCCGCGCCGGCAGAGCCATAGCTCAGTTTGTTGATGACAAACTCAGCAACTGGTACGTGCGCCTTTCGCGCCGCCGTTTCTGGAAAGGAGAGCTGACCAGCGACAAAATTTCAGCCTACCAAACGCTTTATCAATGCCTGGAATCGCTTGCTTTGCTCAGCGCACCATTGGCTCCATTTTTTGCCGAAAGGATCTTTACCGATCTTAACAACGTTACGCACCGATATGATGTACCCTCCGTGCACCTCATGGATATGCCCGCAGCCGACACATCGATGATTGATGCCGACCTGGAGCAAAAAATGCAGTTGGCACAGAAGATTTCGTCGATGGCACTTTCGCTGCGCAAAAAAGTAAAGATAAAGGTGCGTCAACCACTCAACAAAATCATGGTGCCGCTGTTGAGCCAGGAGTTCAAAGAGCAGGTGTCGGCAGTGGAGCATCTGATATTGTCAGAGGTAAACGTGAAGCAGCTCGAGTTTTTGAAAGACGACAGCGGCATCGTGAGCAAGAGCCTGAAAGCTAACTTTAAAGCATTAGGCCCGCGTTACGGAAAACAGATGAAAAGACTGGCGGCTGAGCTGGTTACTTTTTCTCCGGCACAGATAAACGAACTGGAGAAAAACGGCAGCTACCAACTGCAACTGGATGGCGAGATGATTGAAGTTTTGATAAGTGATGTGGAAATTATCACCGAAGATATTCCCGGCTGGCTTATCGCCAACGACGGAGCACTTACGGTGGCGCTCGACATTACACTTACCGATGAACTAATCGACGAAGGTATTGCCCGCGACCTGGTGAATCGCATCCAGAACATGCGCAAGGACAAGGGTTACGAAGTGATTGACAAAATAAACCTGACCATTGCAAAAGATTCTTTGAAAATAAATCAGGCCATCGAAAACAATTATAATTACATTTGCTCGGAAACGCTGGCGCTCTCACTCGACATGGTCGATAGCATCAGCGGACAAGCGTGTGAAATGATAGAGCTTGGAGATGATTTGCAAACCATCATCCAAATAGAAAAAGTCGGATAGAGATATTGAAGTAGTAATTTTTTAAAGTTTTGAAATTATGACAGAGAACAATGAAAATGTAGCTGCCAAGAGCAAATACACCACTGAGGAACTCGAGGAGTTCAGGCTGATTATTCTGGAAAAACTGGCCAAGGCACGTGTTGACCTCACGCTGCTTACCGAAGCCTATACCAATAACAACGAAAACGACACCAACGATACTTCACCCACTTTTAAAGTGCTCGAAGAAGGATATAGCGTATTGTCGAAGGAGGAAAATAGCCGTATGGCCGCGCGTCAGCAGAAGTTTATTACTAATCTGGAGAACGCCCTCATCCGCATCGAAAACGGAACGTATGGTATCTGCCGCTCCACGGGTAAACTCATAAGCAAAGAGCGTTTGCGCAGCGTGCCGCATGCTACCCTTAGCATCGAAGCCAAGTTGCAACAAAGTCCACAACGCAGATAGTTTTGAGCTTTCGCAGACATCAAGTTACATCAGCACCCTTTCGGCCACAATCCGGCAGGGTGCTTTGCCATTGTGCCATAGCTACATCATATTCCAACGTTTTTCTACCTTGAAAAAACCGCTGAGCATCATTTTCGTGATCCTGCTTCTGGATCAGATCATCAAAATCTATATCAAAACTCATATGACGCTGGGGCAGGAGTTCCATGTTGCCGGCGACTGGTTTATCATCCATTTTACCGAAAATCCGGGGATGGCTTTCGGGCTTTCTTTTGGTGGTGAATGGGGAAAATTGCTGTTGAGTCTATTCCGGCTCGGAGCCATAGCAGCCATCGGGTGGTATCTTTATACGCTGGTGCAAAAGAAAGCCAACACGCTTTTGCTGGTGAGTATCGCGCTGATATTTGCCGGCGCTACCGGCAACATGATCGACAGCGCGGTTTACGGTTTGCTTTTCAGTCATTCCACCTTTCATTCCGTTGCCCAATTTTTACCCGAAGGCGGCGGCTACGGTAGCTTCCTGCACGGCTGGGTGGTGGATATGTTTTACTTCCCAATCATCGAAGGACATTACCCGCAGTGGGTGCCGCTACTTGGCGGCGACGAATTTGTATTTTTCCGCCCGGTATTCAATCTGGCCGACTCTTCCATCACCATCGGCGTAATCATGCTGATTCTATTCCAGCGTAGCTTCTTTGCTTCGGGAAAGAAGGTGGAAGAGGCAGAGGAAATTGAAGTGTCCTAATATTTAAATCAACCAATCCAGTTCATCACGACAGCATTTCGATTGGCAGGCTAATTTTATTCCTGCTCTCTGGCTGCTCGCTTTTCTTTAAGCTCTTTGGATTTTGCATCCCAGAAAAAGAAAACCTTGCCGGGTAAAATTACGTTCAGGAGCTTTTTCCCCATCAGGCCGAGGGTTACGGCACAAGCCAGGCATCCAAGTATCAGCAGAATAACGATCCAGGTATTCCCGGGAGTGAGGCCATTCTTGATTACAATTATAGAGGCTATGAAAGATAAAACGGTGATAACGCCACTCAAAACAAGCTTCCGGATTAGCATCGGGGTATTAAAAGTCTTGAAGCGCGTGTAGCCATCTACCATTCCTGACAGCAAAGCAACAATCATCATTAAAGGCAAAGTAACGATCATCACCAGATTTACGGTGGTTAATTCTGCTGCATAAAAATTCGGGAAGAGGGTTGTAAAAAGAAATAGCAAAGGGATGGCACCTACAAAAGCCTGCGAAAAATGTATTGCGATTGGGTGAAGATCGAGGTTTAATATGGTTAATCGGTTCCTTGATACTTTTTCACGATAGGGTTCAAATACTTTTCGGGGTAACCCGCAAGCAGGGCAAACATCGCCAAGTTTGTCAGCTTCCATTACATATCCACAGGGACGGCATCTCACTAAATCAGCCATAGCATTAAAATTTAAAGTTTAACTTTTATTATAGTTTTCAAAGTAAATATTGTTTTTTCAGAGCACCAAGAAATATCACTTTCGTGGAATAGGATCTTTTGCCAATCCGTGGGTTTTCCGGCTTCTGATTCCAGCAGATTTGTTTCTGGATTTTCAGATGATTACTGGTTTTCAATGGAAATATTACTCCACGCAAAAAGAACCAACATCAATTCCTTTCAAAGCGTAATTTATAAATCGTCTAAATTAGGTTAACTCCCATTTAATCAATAAAATAAGCCAGCCACTAAATCATCCGTGTTAATTTGATAACAAAACACATTCAAGTATCTATATATTTGCGATCCGAAAACAAAAACTATTGATTTTCACCGGTCAATAGCTTTAAATGAAAAAACATTTTGTTGATACTAAAATGAGTGTTTATGCAAAATTTTAAACCTATTCTACTTTTTTTGTTTGCAGTTATCGCGCCCCTTGTCATTATTACGTGGGCGCTGCGCGAACCACAAACGGATCATACCTTACTCAATCAATTGCACGAAAAGTATGCGCATCAGCACAAGCTGGGTATCGATCATTCCAAGCTCGCCATTTTGCAACAGGATTTCACCAATCCACATGCTATCACCGCGGCGTGCCTGTCGTGCCATACCGAACGGGGCCAGGAAGTTCTTAAAAATGCGCATTGGAATTGGGAACGCGAAGCCTATATTCCCGGGCGTGGCGTAACTTATCTCGGAAAGAAAAACCTGATCAATAACTTTTGCACCGGCATTGCCAGCAATGAGGGCACCTGCAACCGCTGCCATACGGGCTACGGCTGGCAGGATGAATCGTTTGATTTTACAAATGAATACAACATCGACTGTCTGATTTGCCACGACAATACCAACACCTACGAGAAGGAAAAAGGAGCCGCCGGCTATCCGGTGATGGGAGCTGATGGCCCCGACTTTCGTAATATCGTTGGGCACGTCGGGCGACCGGGACGCTACAACTGTGGCTATTGCCATTTTCATAGCGCCGGTGGCAACAACGTGAAACACGGCGACCTGGAGATGGCGCTGCTCACGGCAGATAGAACTGTGGACGTGCACATGGGTGTGGATGGTTTGGATATGTCGTGCGTGGAGTGCCATCCAGCCGAAAACCACCAGATGCTTGGCCGATATTATGGCGTTTCTTCATCAAACACGCAACGGGCAACCTGCGAACAATGTCACGGTGAAGTTCCGCACACCAACAGCAAACTCAACGAGCATGTTGTAAAAGTAGATTGCCGCACCTGCCACATCCCGACCTATGCAAAAGTGAATCCTACCAAGACCTATTGGGACTGGTCCACGGCTACCAAACGCCAGGATGGCAAACCTTACGAACTTGTAGATTCGGTTGGTAATGTGATGTACGCATCCATAAAAGGAAATTTCCATTGGCAAAAAATGGCCAAGCCAGAATATTATTGGTTTAACGGAACAGCCGACCATCATCTGATTAGTGATAAAATTGACCTGAACGATTTGCCAATGAAAATCAACACCATGTTTGGCGATTATCACGACAAGCAGAGCAAGATTGTGCCCATGAAAGTGCACCGTGGCAAGCATCCTTACGATGTCGAAAACCTGACCATTATCCAACCTAAGTTATGGGACAAAGAAGAAAACCAGGGAGCGCTATGGATTGACCTCGACTGGGAAAGAGCTTTGGAAAAAGGGATGGAATATGTGGGAATGCCCTACAGCGGCAAGCACGACTTTATCGAAACGGAGATGTATCTACCCATCAGCCACATGGTTTCCACATCGGATCAGGCGCTCAGTTGTATCGATTGCCACACGCGCAACGAAAGCCGGCTGGCCAATCTCACCGATTTCTACATGCCCGGCCGCGACCAGAATGCAACACTCGACACCGTCGGCAAATGGCTGATCCTGCTATCGTTAGTCGGGGTACTTCTGCACGGGATTGCAAGGGTATTTATTTCCAGAAAAAACAAGATTGCTGAAACTCACAAATAGCATCACCATGAGCAACACGAAATTAGTATTGGTTTATAAAGGATTTGAACGATTCTGGCACTGGACACAGGCATTCCTCATCATTTTCCTGGCTATCACCGGATTTGAAATCCACAGCAGCTACTCCCTCTTTGGGTTTGAAACGGCAGTGAACATGCACAACAAAGCAGCCTGGGCGCTGATAATTCTTATCATCTTCGCCATATTCTGGCACATCACCTCCGGCGAATGGAAACAATACCTCCCCACCACAAAAAACCTGAAAGCACAGATTGACTTTTATCTTTTGGGAATTTTTCGCAACACGCCCCACCCTACCAAAAAAACCGCTTTGAGCAAGCTCAACCCCTTGCAGCGACTGGTTTATCTGGGATTGAAAATACTGGTAATTCCTGTGATGGTGCTGTCGGGGCTGGCGTACATGTTTTATCGCTATCCGCAAGCCGGCGTCATCAAGTCGGCCAATATGGAAGACCTTGAGGTGATAGCGATCATTCACACTTTTGGCGCATTTGTGCTGGTAGCTTTTGTCATCGTGCATCTCTACCTCATTACCACCGGCCACACCGTAACTTCAAATCTTAACGCCATGATTACCGGATGGGAAGAACTGGAGGAGGATGAAAACGAGCCGTCCATCGAGAATGAGCCGAACCTTGTAACGGAACCTAAAATTTAGCAGCATGTATTTCAAAAATTATTTATCAAAAATTATAGTTCTGGCGCTGCTTTCGGTTGCCATTCTCGCCTCCTGCAACAAAAAAAGCGAAGTCAGAGAAGAAGCCACACCATCCGTCGAAAAAACTGCTGTTCTCTTGGATTGGCTGGAGGCCAGTGGTAATTACATCCACGACGGTAAAGTCCCGGCACTCATTGATGCAGTGGAAGTTTATGGGATGAGCGACCGAAACATCCTGGTAATCGACCTGCGGATGCCGGAAGAGTTTGACGCCGGACACATCGAGCATTCTATCAATATTCGGCCACCGAAAGTGCTGGATTATTTTAAAAATACCATCGACCCGAAAAGCTTTGAAAAAATTGTTTTTGTAACAAGCAATGGTTTTGTAGCCGGGTATGTAACGGCAATTACGCGCATGCTGGGATTTGACAACACCTACGCTTTGCGGTTTGGGTTGAGTAGCTGGGATAAAGAGATAGCCGAGAAATTCTGGCTGGCCAATATTAACAGTGACTTTATAAATAAGCTCGATTTTGAACCGCATTCAAAAAACAAACCCACCAGCTTGCCAGCGTTGACAGTGGATGCGAACGATGGACTTGAAATCGCCTGGGAGAGAGCCAATCAATTGCTTGAGAATTTCTCTCCTGAATATCTGTTGACGGCTGAGGAGGTGTTTTATAATTCTGAAAAATACTACATCGCCAATTATTGGCCCGAAGACAAATATTTGAAAAACGGTCATATTCCAGGGGCAATTCAATATCAGCCCGGAGTTTCTTTTCAGAAAAATACGGATCTGGCTACACTCCCGACCGACAAAACGATTGTTCTTTATTGCTATTCAGGCCAACACAGTACTTTTATGGTGGCGTATCTCCACCTTTTGGGTTATGATGTGCGGTCGCTGGCATATGGCGCCAATGGTTTCATGTTCCAGACAATGGCTGAAACTGAAGATAAGCCTTCGCGTACATTTACCAGAGAATGGATAAAAAACCTCCCGCTGGTAAAAAGCGGGGAGGCATCTCCCATCAAAAAAATGATAGAAATTCCTACCGAGACCATAAAAGTAGCCGGTGGCTGTTAGATTATTAAATATTAATGCATTATGAATAAAGTTGAAAAACCTTACATGAATCCTTACCTGGCGGGTTTCCTGCTGGGATTGGTGTTGCTGTCGGCGTTCTTTGTTACCGGGCGCGGGCTTGGCGCCAGCGGAGCCGTAAAAAGCGTGGTGATAACAACCATAGGCAATTTAGCGCCCGAAAGCGTGGCCGACAATGCTTTTTATGCCGAATATTTCAGCGAAGGCCCCGGCCCAATGAAAAATTGGCTGGTTTATCTAACGCTTGGCGTGCTGGCAGGAGCTTTCTTCTCTGGCGCAATGTCCAACCGGCTCGGCTTCAAGATTGATAAAGGCCCCCGAATTTCATCTGCCAAAAGATTGATTTTCGCTGCCGCTGGCGGGCTACTTTTCGGCCTGGGAGCTCAATTTGGGCGCGGCTGCACAAGTGGCGCGGCGCTCACCGGTATGGCAGTATTATCTACGGCAGGTTTCCTCACCATGATGGTGATCTTCGGAACCGGATATGTGCTGGCCTACTTTTTTAGAAAACTTTGGATTAAATAGGAAAGGAAAAAGATATGGGACCATTAATTCCTCAAGGATTTGTTAACGCTGATCTGAATCTGTTTTTTGCCTTCATTATCGGGCTGGGTTTCGGCTATGTGCTCGAGCAGGCAGGTTTTTCATCTTCCCGCAAACTGGCAGGCGTATTTTACGGCTACGATTTCGTGGTGCTTCGCGTATTTTTCACAGCGGCCATTACAGCCATGATCGGACTGCTATTTTTTGGCTACCTCGGCTGGATCGACTGGAATCTGCTTTACATCAATCCCACCTTCCTTTGGTCGGCCATCGTAGGTGGCGCAATCATGGGCTTTGGCTTCATCCTCGGAGGATTTTGTCCGGGAACTAGCCTCACCGGCGCTGTGATTGGAAAGATTGATGCTATGTTTTTTATTGGCGGAATGTTTATCGGCATTTTCATTTTTGGAGAATTCTACGAAACCTTCCAGCCCATTTATACCGGCGCATTTCTCGGAAATGTTTTTGTTTACGATTCGCTGGGAATCAGTCGCGATGCGTTTGCCATGCTGCTGATCGTGGTTGCGCTGGCAGCTTTTATCATCACCCAGATTATCGAAGATAAAGTGAACGATACGCCGGAACTCGTTAAAAAAGAAAGACCCTCGTATTGGATTCCTTCGGCAGTAATGATTGCCGGCGGTCTGTTGCTGCTGCTCCTGCCCGCTCAGCCCCGGTCGAGCTGGCATGAGGTTTCTACGGATAAAATCCTAACCACTATTAGCAACCAGCAACATCTAACAGGTATCGACGAAGTGGCTTACAGTATTATCAATGGCAAGGAAATTCCTGTTTTGCTCATTGATGTGAGAGATGCCGAAGATTTTGCCCGGTTTTCATTGCCGGGAGCGGTAAATATCCCACTCGATCAGATACTCGAACACAGGTATGAAAGCACCCTGCGCACGCCTGATCAAAAAATAGTATTCTATTCTAATTCGAATACCCTGGCAACACAAGCCTGGATGATTGCTACCAGAGCCGGAATTGAGAATCTTACGGTATTGGCCGGAGGTTTAAATGGATTTGTACAAACGATTTTTCAAGAGAGCCATGTCACCGAAAGCATCGATATGAATATTGAATATCAAGAAAGGTTTAGGGAAAAAGCGAAAAATTACTTCATGTCGGGCAAAGCTGTGCCTGCAACAAAATCGGTGGGAACGCCCATCATAAAATTGATTGAAATAGAAAAGCCCGTCAAGGGAGGATGTTGATTTTAAAATGAATGATTATGAACACAATACAAGCAAATATTCTTAAAAACGCCACGCTTCTTTTCGCCATTGTGGGCATTGGCACACTCTTGTTGCAATGGATCGTAGCTCCTGATTACCAGGCAAAAAACGAAACAGTTCTGGCTGCAATTACAGATAATAACCAGAAAATCCTGCCTTTGCAACTGGAAGAAATCATCGCGGCGGGAAACCTCGCCAGTTACACACTAGTTGATCTTCGGTCGCCGCAGGATTTCAGCCGTGGATCACTGCCCGGGGCAATCAATATTCCATTGGGTGAATTGCTGAAAAGTAGTTCGCTGAAGCTGATGAAGAAACCAGGCAACCCTGTTATCCTTTTTTCGGATGACGAATCGCAAGCCGCGGCAGCTTCTATTCTGCTGATTTCTAAAGGTTTTGATGATGTAAAAACACTGGCCAATGATTACGATTATATCAAAACCAATGTCCTTGAAAGCTTTCAGCCGGCATCTGCTTTTAGCCAAAGCGAGAAAGCGAAATTCGATTATAACCGGTTTTTCCGCACCGGTGGTAGCGGTGATGATTCTCCTAAACGGACGCAACCCGTAATTATTCAAACAGAGATTGTTAAAACAAAAGGTGGGTGCTAAATCTATAGTTAGCAATAAATTTTAAGAAGTGCAGTTTCTAAAACTTCAACAAGCACCAGAATCCAGATTCCCAATGTTTAAAACTATTATCACGATTTCCTTCACACTTTTGGCCTTTGTATGCCTCTCATTTACTTCATCGCACTTATCTTCCGGATCAATTTCCAAAGCACCAGATGCTGAGTTTAAAGCCCCCCAACTTTATGAAGAGATCGGCTTGAACAATCAAAGCTATCCGCCCTACGACATTTTTGAGCTGGCCCTGAAAGGTTACAACAACCTAAGTTCTGCGCGTGGCGTGGTTAAAAAACATATCCTCACCGTAATCGATTTCAGCAAGCCTTCAAACGAAAAGCGCTTGTGGGTGCTTAATCTCGACACGCAAAAAGTTCTGTTTAACGATTATGTTGCGCATGGTCGCAATTCAGGCGATGTGTTTGCCAACACTTTTTCCGACAAGCCCAACAGTTACATGAGTTCCATCGGTTTTTATCTCACCGACCAGACCTATCAGGGCAAGCATGGATTATCGCTTCGGCTCGACGGCCTGGAGGAAAAATACAACCAGCATGCCCGCGACCGCGCCATTGTGATGCATGGCGCCGATTACGTAAGTACCGATTTTATCAAAAAATATGGCCGCCTGGGCCGCAGCTATGGATGCCCATCGGTGTCGATGGAAATCTATAAAGATGTGATCGAAACCATCTGCGATGGCAGCCTGCTGTTTATCTATTATCCCGACAAGAATTATTTGCAGCACTCCAACATCCTGAATCCACAGCATCCGGCAAGTTGATTTCCTGATTTTTTCGCTTCACCCATACGCAATGATGTGGAATAATTTCTATGATTCCACACCAGGTAATTTATCACACCCGGTTTTTTACCTTAATTACACCGCTTTCGCTAAATATTTTACCATTTTCACCTGTTGAAATTTGTTTGGCATGATATTCACTGGCATCCCTTTTTAAAGAACAAATGATTCAGCACAGACCGACATGAACAAACCGGAAAAACCCAGGATAACTTTTCTAACCCTCAGCACCCATTTACCCATTAAAACCTCTATGTACAATCAGCTATTAAGGCCTGTTGCGGGCGGGTTGGGAAAGTTTGCAATAGCGTTGCTTTTGCTCTTCATCGTTTCATGCCGCACGCACCGCCCTATCCAGTCACAACTCGAACCGCTCAAGACTCCCATCGTCAAAAGCAAGGCAAACAGGAATGCAATGAGTATAATTTCCGTCAACAATCACATAGGTGAGTTTGCCTTTACGGCAAATGAGCTGAATCTTCTTGACGAATTTTACAAAATTAACGACAACCACCCCATGTGGCTCGACGACGACAAACTAAATCGCAATGTTCAGGATCTGTTTGGAAATATCAATAATGCCCGCACCGACGGCCTTAACCCCAACGATTATGGCGTTGACGAAATTAAGAAACAAGTCGATCAAATAAAGCTTCTCGCTGACAATGATTCCACCCTGCCTGAATTATATGCGCGGCTCGACATTTTGCTTTCACGCGCGTGGTTTGCTTACGCTGAAGATTTGCAGAATGGCGTTGTGGATCCCGCAAAGTTTAGTCCCGGCTGGAACAACATTAAACAACCTGCAAACCTGCCCGAACTATTGACCGGAGCATTAAAAAAACATCAGATTCCCGAATCCTTTGATGAACTGCGGCCCCATGATGTCCAATACAATCAACTGCGCGAAAGTCTTGCTCAGCTCACCGAAGTACAGAAAAACGGTGGCTGGCCAATGCCTGGGTTTTTTAAAACCCTCGAAGCCGGCGACAGCAGCACAAATGTTGTTTCCATCCGCAAACTCCTTCAGGCAACCGGCGATCTGCAGCCGAAAGATGCCGACAGCATTTCACCACTTTATGATAAAAAGCTGGAAACCGCAGTGGTTGCATTTCAAAAGCGACATGGTTTAAAACCAGATGGCATTATTGGTAAGGGTACGCAGGAGGAGATGAACAGAAATACTGATTACCGCATCGGGCAAATAATCGTTAACCTCGAACGCATGCGCTGGCTGCCGAATCTGCAGGACAAAGAATATTTAGTTGTAAATATCCCGGAGTTTGTGCTGCGCTCCTACAAAAACAACAAGCTGCAAGACCAGATGAATGTGGTAGTCGGCAGTGTGAAAAATCATACACCCATCCTGCTCGATACGGTAAAATACATCGTCTTTAATCCCACCTGGAATGTCCCGCCCAGCATCACCCGCAAGGAAATGGTGGCTAAAATGAAAGCGGATCCCGACTACCTCACCAAAAACCAATATGTGCTGCTCAACGGTTCGTACCTGAGCCACGACACCGTCAATCCCGAAGACATCGACTGGACGCAAACGACACCCGAAAACTTCCCGTTTCTTGTAGTTCAGAAACCCGGTAAAAACAATGCGCTGGGCAAGATAAAGTTTCTCTTTCCCAACAATCAAAACATTTATCTGCACGACACCCCATCCAAAAGTCATTTTCAGCAATATGAGCGCGATTACAGCCATGGCTGCGTGAGGTTGCAGTATCCTGAACGCCTTGCCGCGTATCTGCTCGAAAAACAGATGTCAGAAACGGAGCTACTCGGAATTATTGCCAGCGGCAAAACAACCACTGTCACACTCCGCCAAAAGCCAATCATCTATTTCACCTACCAAACCGCCTGGGTTGACGACAACCACCAGATGAACTTCCGAAAAGACATCTACAGCTTTGATGAGAAGATGATAGAAATGCTAAAACCTGAGATTTAAAAATAAGGTGGACCTTTAATAAAATGATGGAGTTGATTTGAAACTTGGATTTGAATGAACACTGACCCGGGGAGTATCTGACTTCCCGGGTTTGTTTTGCCATGACCTCCACAATCAAAAGAATAGCTTAATGCTATTTTTTAAAGCGCCTAAAAATATTTTCTCGGCAGAGTTCTGATGTCAGTGCTTGTTTTGAATGTGCTTAATTTACCTCCAAAAGGTGGCTCTATTGGGATATTTTTAATGAAAATGCCTAGCTTTGTGCGCAGACTCAGAAATTTTTTAAAATATGTCAGAAGATCAAGAAATCCTATTCAAACAACATCTTTGGAATATTAATATGTATAGTGATGGCTGATAAATTTCGAGATAAATACCGCATAGCTTCTGCAAGGATGAAAAACTGGGATTATGGAAGCTGCGGAAGCTACTTCGTTACCGTAAACACGCTGATGCATGTGCACTATTTCGGTAAAATAATTGATAAAAAAATGATTCTAAACGAATTGGGGCAGCAGGTAGAAAACGAATGGGTGAAAACCCTTGAAATCCGTCCGGATATGAATTTGGAATTGGGAGTTTTTATGACAATGCCCAACCACTTTCATGGAATTATAATCATTGGGCAAAACACATACAATCAAAAATACAGTAAGAGTAAATTTGGTTCCCAATCAAAGAACCTTGCCTCAATCATGCGGGGTCTCAAATCGGCAGTTACGACTTTTGCATTAAGAACGGGCATTACCGATTTTGATTGGCAAGAACGATATCACGATCACATTATCCGAGATACAGAATCATTTGAACGTATCCAAAGTTATATTTTACACAACCCCGAAAACTGGGATAAGGATAAATTTTTTAATGAATAAAAACGCAACGCACGGTGTTACGCAGATACAATAGCACGCTGGCATAGACACGATGATGCCGATGCGACGCACGTTTGTAGAGACGCGATGCATCGCGTCTCCAAACCACAAAACAGATGTTGTATTTGATGAGACGCGATGCATCGCGTCTCTACGATGTATGGGTGGAATTACGATGAATTAATCGAGAAGGATGGGTAAACATGCAAATAAAAAAAAGGCAGCTACAAATGCTTGTAACTGCCTCTTTTCGTGTGGAGCATATCGGAATCGAACCGATGACCTCTTGACTGCCAGTCAAACGCTCTAGCCAACTGAGCTAATGCCCCATGATGATCTCCGAACTTATCCCCCTTTTTTTGAAGCGGGCTGCAAATGTAACAATTTTTGCATTTTAGCTATCGAAAAAAATAATTTTTTGATGATAAAAGCTGTAGTTCGATGCAAACCAGAACTGGCCTTTTTATTCGATGCCCACAACCTCAAAAGCCTACCCTTCCCTCTTTCTCTTCTTCCCTCTTTCTCTTCTTCCCTCTTTCTCTTCTTCCCTCTAAATTCTTAATTAAAAATCTCCACCCGCCAATCGCCCGGCTCGTAAATGGTGAAATCGAAGATACAGTGGATGATGCTCGTGTGCAGTTTGTTATAGGTGTCGTATTTCACGGTGATGGTCACCGGAAAGGTAACTTCATCATAGCCGCGCGACTGGCCAAGATCAGCAGGATATCCGCTCGTGGTGGTAAACATCACATTAGATAGGCCGTTGTTGCGGTCGCCATTTTGGAAAAAGTCGATCAACACCCGGTTTTTGCTCCCGGCATTTTTACGGAAAGTATGTCGGTCGATGCTCACCGACTGCCGCACAGCAGGCTTTTTGAGTTTTTCGCCAATGTACACATCATCTTTCCACAC
>CAZTCX010000046.1:19745-25558 GCA_964612515.1 uncultured Lentimicrobiaceae bacterium
GTCTCCTGCCCGTTGATATTATAATGGTAAACTCCTTCGCCGTCGCGCAGGCCATCGACAAAATTTCCGGTGTACGTTTCGCCGGTGCTCCAGGTGTAGGTGCCGGTTCCATTGGCAAAGCCCTGTTTGAAACGGCCTTCATAGCGATCGGTACCAATTGCCAGCCCATCGCCGTGCGCCAGGCCTTTTTTGCATTTCCCAACATAAATGCTGTCGATGCCGGCCTGCAGCACTTTGCACGCATCCTGTGCCTGCACATTAACAACCAAACTAAACAATGCCAGCAAGAAAAGCTGAACTTTCAATGATTTTCTGATTAACATCGTGTTGGTTTTCTTTTTCTAAAATTATTTCAGTTTCTTCGCCTTCAAATAACGACGCTCTTGAGCAAAGATAAAAATCTTTGGAGCGGTAGAAGAATCAAATTTTTTAATTTTGCGCTAACGCATATTACGATATTAATCTTAAAAAACAGATACCATGAAAAGACAACTATTTACAGCATTGATAATTATGATGGCTTTCAGTACCATTGTAGCGCAGCCGTGGCAGCTACAGTCGGGCATTTTCAATCCCAGCGGTGTGCCGAGTCTGCCTTTTTCGCAGCCGCGTTTTGCCGACCTCGATGGCGACGGAGACCTTGATCTGCTCATTGGCAACATCGACGACAAGCCTTTCTTTATGGAAAATGATGGTGATAATGCAAATCCGCATTTTGTGGAAGGTCCCGATATTATGGCTCCGGTGTCGTGGCTTGATGCTGAGATGGGCGTATTTTATGATTTGGATGGCGATGGCGACCTGGATTTGGTTACCGGCGGATACACGGGGCTTCACTTTTTTGAGAATACCGGCTCACCGCAAGAACCTGCTTTTACAGAAGTAGCAGGCTTTTTTACCGGTCTGGAAGTGGGTTCCAATCCAATCCCTGATTTTGGCGATATCGACGGTGATGGCGATGGCGATATGGTGGTAGGATTTAGCGAAAGCGGACTGGTGCTCCTTTACGAAAATACCGGCACTGCTCAGCAAGCTGAATTTTCACAGGCCAATATCTACGAAATGGGAGATGTGGGTTTGTATGCCTATCCGCATTTTGCCGATCTGGATGCCGATGGTGATCTGGATCTGCTCGTTGGCCGCGATGGATTCGGATTCATTTATTATAAAAATAACGGAACGCCCACCGTACCTCTTTGGGAAACAGATAATAGTGTGTTTGAAGGCCTGGGCATGGAAACTTACTGGAACTCACCGGCTATTGCCGATCTTAACGGCGACGGCCTGCTTGACCTGGTGTTTGGCGAAGCTTCGGGACCGCTGCAATATTTCGTCAACAGCGGCACACCTTCCGCACCTGAATGGCAGGAAAATCTGACGCTTTTTGGCGGCGTGATGGATGTGGGCGGCGCCAGCAATCCCGTCTATTTCGATTTTGATAACGATGGCGATTACGACATGATTTCGGGCAGCCAGATGGGCGACATCGTTTATTATGAAAATATTGGCACGCCCAGCGGCCCTGCCTGGAAAGAAAATAGCGCGTATTTTTCATCTATTGATCATTCTATCTACAGCGCCATTGCCATTGGCGACCTCGACGGCGACGGCCTACCCGATGCGGTAGTTGGCGATCTTAGCGGCAAACTTTATCACCATCGCAATACGGGCGAAGGTTTTGAAGAAATAGGCCAGATTCCGGGCGTTGCGCTGGGAGGCTGGTCGGCACCACGGCTGGCTGATCTGGATGAGGATGGCGACCTCGACATCATTGCCGGAAGTGAAGATGGCCGGTTACATTTTATCGAAAACATTGGCCCCATAAATAATCCGCAGTGGCAGCTCGTGAACGGGTATTTTGGCGGCATCGACGTGGGCAGCAACTGCGTTCCCGCACTCGTTGATCTCGACGAAGACGGCGACCTCGACATCTTGTGTGGCAACATCTGGAGCGAACTTACCTATTTTGAAAATCAGGAAGGAGCATGGGTGGAAATTGCAGGATTATTTGACGGAATTGAGCCGCATCAAAATACTGCGCCGGCCTTTGCCGACCTGGATAATGATGGCGATGCTGACCTTACGCTTGGCGAATACAGCGGCGTGTTTAGCTATTATCGTAACAATAAAATTGTGATCGGAATCGACGAACCTGCTGTTGCCAATAATAGCCTGCAGGCTACTTTAACACCCAATCCATTTTCGGCTACTTGCGTTATTAATTTTACAACTACCAAACCAGCGGCAGCAGCACTGCAAGTGCTGAATACAAAAGGTGTTGTGGTACATTCCGCACGAAGCACAGAATTAGGAATCGGAAAGCAATCATTTGAATGGAATGCATCCGGAATGCCAGCAGGAGTTTATTTCCTTCAATTGCAAGCTAATGGCGAAGAGGTGATTTTGAAAGCTATAAAACAGTAACGCATTTCCTGGATTCACCGGAGTGACGCACTTCGGAGGTACATCGATGAGCTAATTCCGCCTTAGGAAATTATAGGTGATGGTTCCGGTTTGCGTGTCGGGAGCGTTGGGGTTGGGTGTGAAAACCGCTTTTTGTGCGGCATCCCCGGCGAGTTGCTGTAACTTGAGGTCGGAAATGGTGGTGCCTTTTACACCGGTCTGCACACGCGTTACCTGACCTTGCTTGTTCACCCATATCTTCACTACCACACGTCCCTGTTCGGGCGAGTTGTAGGCGGGTTTTGGCAGATGTACCGAACCACGGCCTTCCAGATCAAAGGAGATTCCATCGCCAGCTTGTGCATTGCCTTCGGCTTTGGTGCTATTGGGCGAACCGGTTTCTTTACCCTGATCGGCGGCTTTGGTTCCGTCGCCCTGCGTGCCCGATTCGGAAGCGTCAGTTTTTTGTGGCGTATAAAGGGCTCTGGGATTTACTTTTGGCTCGGCAGGCTTCAATTCTTCCAACGGTTGTTCTTTGGGTTGCTCTTTCGTTTTTTCCTTCGGTTTTTCTTTGGTCTTAGAGGCGTCAGGAATTGCCGGAGCTTCTTCGGTACTTTGTGTAACAATTTCGCGTGGCTTCGGCGGTGGCGACACAGTGGGTTGCGCCTGGCTGATGGGCTGCAGCTTTTCGGGCTGCACCAATCCGCTTCCTGTAACATCATAACCCAGACTTACCTCCACTCCCTCCTCGCCGGGAAGTGGCAATGGCGTGCGCAACGCCATGAATAGCAGCAATGCCACCAAAAGCCCGTGGAAAACAATCGTCCCCACTATTGCACTCGAATTATATTTTTTTTGTTTATCCATTAATAAATAATTCCTCGGCTTTACATCCACATTTTATCCAGGCCGGGTGGCCAATATCACTTTGTGGCGGGTGCTGTATTTCTCGTTGACTTTATTTACAGCATCAATCACATTAACGATATACTGAACGGCTACCGTTTCGTCGCTGCGCAGCACCACCGAAGCTTCGGCTTGTCCGGCCAGTGCCTGACTGAGCAGCGGCTCCAACTGTTCCAATGCCACCGGATTTTCACCAACAAAATACTCGGCTTTATCATTAATATATACCGTCACCGTTTGCGTTGCCATTGTTTTGCTTTGACTCTGCGGCAGCAGCAGCTTGATGGCATTGGGCGCCACCAGCGTGCTGGTGAGCATAAAAAATATCAACAGCAGAAATACTAAATCCGACATGGAGGCCATGCTGAATTCGATGCTGCGCTTATTTCGGGTTTTTATTGCCATAATTAAATCATTAAATTCCTAAGCCACCGGCTCGTTAAGAACATCCATAAATTCGGTGGCGCGGGCTTCGAGTTTGAAAACCAGCTTTTCAACACGAGCCACAAGAATATTATAACATATAAATGCCAGAATGCCCACGATAAGACCGGCAACGGTGGTGATCATGGCCTGGTAGATGCCGTTAGAAAGCAACGCGATATCAATGTTGTTGCCAGCCATCGACATATCGTAGAAAGCACGAATCATCCCAATGACAGTGCCCAGGAAACCGAGCATCGGCGCAGCACCGGCAATGGTGGCAAGGGCGGCAATATTTTTTTCGAGCCGCGACACTTCCAATTTACCTACATTCTCGATGGCTGCATTGATGTCGTTGAGCGGCTTGCCAATACGCAGCAATCCCTTTTCGATCATCCGCGCTATCGGGTTAGCCGTTTTGCGACACATCGCAAGAGCAGCTTCAATTTTGCCGTCATGGATAAAGTCGCGGATATGGTTCATAAAGTTGGTGTCTTCGCGCGAAGCGGTGTTGATGGTGAGAAACCGTTCGATAAAGATGTAGATGGCAATGATGGAGAACACTCCCAGTACGGCCATGATCCAGCCGCCTTTGAGCGCCAGATCCCACAGCGACATGCTGATTTCACCGTGTTGTGCTGCCGCAGCAGTTTCGCCCAGCGCCTGGCCGGCTTGTCCCATCTGTAATAAAATGCTTGCTAACATTGTGTGTGCTTTAGTGTGTTACCTTTTTTTTGACAATCACACTAACGTCATCAACCGTTTATTATTAGGCGGTATAGTGCATTTTTTCTTTGATTTCTTTTATGGCGGGGTTTCGACTACGCTCAACCACCGCTCGGTGGTTGAGCGTAGTCAAAACCACAAAATGTCAATCTAAATGAATTGACCGACTACAAGAGATTATTACCCCTCGATCTCTTTGACCTGCACTTTGATCTTTTGCCAGGAAGCAGCGGGCAGCTTAGCGCCCATTACTTCGATGACTTTGCCGGCCAGCAAGGAACCAATTCGTCCGCTTTTGTCAGCCGGCAGCCCCTGCACCATCCCGTAAAGGAAACCCGCAGCGTACATGTCGCCTGCTCCGGTGGTATCGATGCTGATGGCCGGGAGGATGCCAATTTGATGTACGACTCCCTCATACTTTGCCATTGAGCCGGTTCTGCCGGTTTTCACGATAGCCACTTCGCACAGACCGGCCAGCGCATGCAAAGCATCGGCGGGTTCTTTGCCTGTAAAAGCACGGGCTTCGTCTTCGTTAGCAAAAACAATATCTACATAATTGGTAAGAATTTCGCGCAGGAAGTCTAGGTTGTCGCGCACCACATCGAAGCTTGCGAGGTCGAGCGAAACCTTTACGCCATTTTCTTTGGCCAGCGCCACAGCCGTGCGAAGAAGCTCATGATTTTGAACCAAATAACCTTCGATATGAAAGATGCTGTAGCCCTTGAACATATCGGAGTGGATATCGTCGGCAGCCAGCTCGATGGCGCAACCAAGGTTGACGGCAAAAGTGCGCTCAGCGTCGGGCGTAACCAGCGCCAGCGCAACACCGGTGGGCGATTTACCACGCAAAAGCAGCGAACTGATGTTGTTGCTAATCATGTCGTCCTCCATAAAAGTGCCGTTGATGTCGTTGGCAACTTTGCCTATAAAACCTGTGGCGACGCCCAGATTAGCAAGCCCGTTGATAGTGTTTGCTGCTGATCCGCCGGGTGCCTTCTCCGAAGGATAAATCTCGCATGCCTTGATGAGCTTTTGCATAAATTCGGCATCCACCAGCCGCATCCCGCCCTTTTCCAGTTCAAATTCGTGTAGCAGTTTCTCGTCGGGGACGCGCACCATAATGTCCACCAGCGTGTTGCCCATTCCTAATATCTTCTTCATGTATCGAAAGCTTTTTTAATTAGAATAATTTTTTGCAAAAGTAATGGCATTTTTAAAAGCCGGCATCGGGAAAGATTTTAATATCGAACAGAGGGGGTAGGTTTGTTCCCTTCTACAAGCTCAGGGCTGGCTGGTGTTTGATGTTTCTTTCGACGGACTGGCTTCGACAGTGGTAGAGACGCGATGCATCGCGT
>CAZTCX010000047.1:0-16271 GCA_964612515.1 uncultured Lentimicrobiaceae bacterium
CAGATTCAGGGCGATTCGATGCTGCCCATCCCATCGGGCTCGTACGTCACGGGAGAATTTATTCAAAACTGGAACTTCATCCGCAACGGCGAGGCATGCATCATCCTCACGCTCAACGAAGGCATCCTTTTTAAAGTCGTAGAAAACCAAATAGAAGAGAAAGGAATGCTGCGGCTGCACTCGCTCAACACCATCTACATCCCTTACAGCATCCATATTAGCGAGATCAAAGAGGTTTGGAAATTTGCCCACTTCATCAGTGCCGAGCTGCCCGGACAAAGAACCACCGAAACCGAGATCATCGACAGCATCCGCGAAATACAAAGAGATGTGAAGGGAATAAACGAAAGGCTGGGGTCAATAGAGAAATCCTAACCGAGGCAGGCCATCAAAAACAAACAAGAAGCTGATGCAGGAAGTTCTCAAAAATAAATTCGTATCAATGCAATCCGCTACACCAGCTACTCTTTGTGCTGCTGCCTGCGACTTACAATAGCCGAAGCGGAGATACCAATAATGAGAATCGCTGCAATGACCCCAAGTGATATGGGTGTGGGGATAGGATAAATGTGCGATAAGATCATTTTGACGCCAACGTACGCCAACACAAATACGAGACTCAGTTTCAGATAGCGGAATTTGTCCATGAGCGCTGCCAGGGCAAAATAGAGCGAGCGGAGCCCCAGGATTGCAAAAACGTTGGAGGTGAAGATGATGAAAGGATCGGTGGTGACGGCAAAGATGGCCGGGATAGAATCGACAGCAAAGAGCACGTCGGAGCTTTCTATCACTAGCAGCACCAGTAGCATGGGCGTCATGGCGCGATGGCCGTTGATGTACGTAAAAAATTTGTGTCCGTCATAATGAGGCGATACCGGATATATTCTCTTGGCAAAACGGATGAGGAAATTTTTGTTGGGATCGAAGTTGTCCATGCGAGTGGTGAGCATGCGGATTGCCGTAAAAATCAGGAAGCCACCAAAAACATAGATCATCCACGTGAAACGCTCCACCAATGCCACGCCAGCCAGGATCATTCCGGCGCGCATCACCAGCGCACCAAGTATTCCCAGAAATAAAACACGATGCTGGTATTGTAACGGAACACGGAAATATGAGAAAATCAGAGCGATCACAAAAATGTTATCCATGCTCAGCGACTTCTCGATGATGTAGCCGGTGAAAAATTTCAGTGCCGCATCGCTGCCCGATGTAACGTGATGTTCACCAAGCCCAATATCGAACCAGTTGTGGGTGTAGGCAAAATAGATAAAAACGTTGAACAGCAGTGAGAGAAAAATCCAGAACCCCGTCCAAAGGAGCGCCTCACGCACTTTGATGACATGATCGCGCCGATTGAAAACGCCCAGGTCGAGCGCCAGCAACAGCAAAATTAATATCAAAAAAGCTCCCCAGAGGATCATTTTGTTAATGAATTATTTGAAATTGCTTTTCATTTCAAAAAGCGGACAAAGGTATTTTAATTTGCTCTGGCTTTGCTGCGATCGGTAATTGCGCTTAGTACCAAGCCTTTTTTACTTCATCCTTCGATATTCGATATTCTGCGGTTCAATATTCAAAAATTGATAATCTTAAGGGTTGCATCCCCTTTAGGGCTGCGAACCAAAGCATGGGATGCCAGCCACATCGACGACAAACCCGGCACCATGCTCTTTGCGCCAAGCGCCTTGCTTTTTTCCTTCATCATTCGATTTCCGATATTCTGCGGTTCGATATTCAAAAACAACGCAAGGGTTGTATCCCCTTCAGGGCTGCGAACCCAGCGATAACTTCCTTACCGCACCAACGTCGCCTGATAGGTCTTTTTATTCCCCCGCTCGTCGGTTACTTCCAGCTTCAGGCGGCTGCTGCCTTTGGGCATTCGCTCGTCGATGGTATAAACAAGCAGTTTATTTTTAGCATCATAATCCATCAAAATCCATTTGTCGTTGATAGTTCCGCGGTAGTCAGCAATCCCCGAAAGGGCGTCGTCGATTCTGAAGGAGATATTTTTCTGACCTGACACATTTTTACCATTGGTAATATTTATCGCAGCAATGGTCGGCGCAACAGAATCGATGGTTACGGCATAATTTCCAAACGAACGGATCGGAGCTACCAGCCAACCGTCTTCCCACTTTCCGCCAACCGCGTTCAGGTCGCCTTTGGCCGATACCTGCACCACCAGCGCTTTGCTTTTGCTGTCAGCCGAAAGCCCCTGAGGTTTCAGATAAATTGTACCAAAATCATGCATCGGCACGCCCGGATTATGAACTTTATAAAGTGGTGTGTAAAATCTTTTGCCTGCTGCCGATTGCGAGAAAGTAAAGCTAAGCGTGTCGTAGAGCGTTCCACGGAGAAGCTCCAGCTTGAAGTTTTCGGCCGAAAAGGAATTATCCGTATCCCAATCAAAAACTTTTTGTGTTTTTGGATTTACCACATGCTGCATGGCATTTCGGAAGTCAGGCGGCGAAGCTTTCACAAAGAAAGTCAGCACCGAAGCATTTCCATTGGCATCTTCCACTTCATATTGCACCCGATGGAGCATGCCATCATTAAAATCGACCAACCCATGTTTTGAGCGCGTTTCGTAAATGGATAATTTGTTGCCCGGCGCTATGTAAGTTTTCTGAAAACGAACTTTCCGCCGTGTGTAGTCGTCATAATCGATCAGGCTATTGATATAGCGAGATTCGTCAAAAGAGAACTGCTGCAAACGGTGGCCATAGCGTTCCGTGGAATCCACCAGCAGACGTATCGCAAAAACACCATTTTTGTTGGTGGCATCGTTGAGCAGGTCGTAGGTATCGATACCAAAATAAAATGTACCGGAAAGCGAAATTGTGTCGCCACTGTTCAGACGATAATTCGGCCCCCATCCTGCTAAAGTATATTCTGTGATCTTGCTGCGTCCGTTGATGAAGCTGTTGCTTCCTACCGGATAAATCTTCATGCGCTGCATCGTGGGGCGGGTGAAGTCGCGTACATCGAAGCCAAACAACAATGGATTCACCGGAATTTCACTTTCTGTTTTGCGAAGCTCAAAGTGTAGATGTGGCCCTCCGGAACTGCCACTGTTGCCCGAGAAAGCTATCACCTGGCCTTTTTTCACTTTAAATTGCCCCTTGTCGGGAATAAGATTTACAGTAAACGACTCCTGACTGTATTGCTCCGCGCGCACCCACCGCGCGAGCGAATCAGGAAAGTGATCGAGGTGCCCATACACCGAAGTGTAGCCATTCGGATGATCGATATAAACCGCCTTGCCAAAACCTCCCGGCGCTACCGACACGCGCGACACATAGCCATCGGCTACAGCCAATATGGGCTTTCCGGTGACGCCTTGCGTTTTGATGTCGATGCCCGAATGAAAATGGTTGCTGCGCAGCTCGCCAAATGTGCCCGACAAGATCATTCTGAAACTCACCGGTGCACCAAAATAATCCTTTGGAAACTCCTCCTGCGCCTGCACCCATGCCTGCTGTGCCAATAGTATCACCACAATCATCAACAACTTATTCCTCATTATCATCTAGTATTTTTATCAAATCAAACATATTGGCTATCACAAAATCAGCGTCAGCAGTATTCTCACACGCCTGTTTTTCGTCGAGCAAAATGGTAATCATCCCGGCTTTTTTGGCACCGACAATATCTTTTTCGTAAGAATTACCAATCATCACGCAAGCCGAAGGTTCTACTTTTAGCAACTGCGCCACTGCCTCAAAAAATCGCGGGTCGGGTTTTTTGTAACCCAAATCGGCAGAGGCAAAAAAGTCGTCGAAATATTTCTCCACATCCACGCGCCGCAACGCGCTTCGCATGGCACGCACATCCGAATGGTCGGCGCTGGTGGCAATGGCGCAGCGGTATTTTTCGCTAAGCTTCACCAGCGCTTCTTCGGCACCGTCTGTCAGCGCCACCTCCGGCCAGTCGGCCATGGCGCCGGGCAAGCCATAGTCGCGCATCACGGTGTCGCCCCAATCAAAAATCAATGCCTTCACCGTTCTATTCATTCACAATTTTTATAAAAATGGTTTTTGAAATGTTTTTTGGTGGTTCTGCCATATTAATATAGGAATAAAGTTGAGGTCGTTTGTTAGCCGTTCTACTAAGGTTGTTTGGTTAAAAATAAGGTTTGTATTTCCTCCGGTTATGAAAATCCTGATATCATGCACAGAAGCATAAATTGGACATCTCTAAAGAAACGTCCCTACAACTTCTTTTCTAACTTTCTGACATCTGGTATCATGCACAGACGCCCAAATTGGGCGTCTTGACAGAAATGTCCTGACAACTTTATTCTTTTTAAAACGACCGGATGATCGTCAGGAAATCGTCGGCTTTTAGCGAGGCTCCGCCCACCAATCCGCCATCTACATCTTTGTTGGCGAAAAGCTCGGCGGCATTTTTTGCACCCACTGATCCGCCATAGAGTATAGATATCTGCTGCGCCACGCTATCGCCATATTGTTTGGCAAGAAGTCCGCGAATAAAGGCGTGCATCTCCTGCGCCTGACCCGGAGTAGCCGTTACGCCTGTACCAATGGCCCATACCGGTTCGTAAGCAATCACAATTTTCTTAATGGCTTCTTTGTCCAAATGAAAGAGCGACTGGGAAATCTGTTCTTCAATTAATTTAAAATGGCCTTCTTTCTGGCGCACTTCCAGCGATTCACCACAGCAAAATATCGGTGTGAGCTCACGGCTCAACGTCAGATCAACTTTTGTGGCAAGCATGGTGGCATCTTCTTTAAAATATTCGCGCCGCTCGCTATGGCCAATGATCACATATTTTGCTCCCACCGATTTGATCATATCCACACTCACCTCACCGGTGTAAGCACCTTTGTCTTTGTGGCTGCAGTTTTGGGCGGCTATATGCACCTGCGAATTAAAGTTCACATGTTCCACAGCAGCAGCGAGTGTGATAAATGGCGGAGCCAGCACAATTTCCATCTCACCCGCCTTTTGCTTTGGAGGCATTTGTTCCAAACCCTTCATCAGGTCATCGATGAGCAATATTCCCTCGCCGAGGGTGGTATTCATTTTCCAGTTTCCGGCAGCTATTTTCTTTCTCATGGTATTCAGATTTTTAAATTAACAAATAAGCCTGCAAAGCTACTATGATCACTCCGATTAACAAATTCATGCTATGCACTTTAATAATTTTTAAACAGTGTTGGCTGTAGGAAATTGAAAAAGGCGAAAAACTTTGTCCTAAATTAAAAACTGCCGAAAATCAGCGCCCCTTCAAGAGTCGGGAATAGCACTGGTTTTCGACAGTTGAAATTAACAACCAGAAACTAAAATATTAAGCCTTAAAAAGTAAGGCGCAATGATCCGATGAAGTTTAATCCCGGCGCGACAATACCCGACGAATAGGGGCGATAGCGCTGATCGGTAATGTTTTCGACGCCTGCAGTAATCATCAGATAATCGGTGAGCTGGTAAAGCATCTTAAAATTGAGCGTGTACCATGAGGGCGAGTAAGGATTTCCATCGCTATCAATGGCGTACATGTAATCTTTGTCGCGTTCGGAAGGTGGCAGATTATCATAGGAAGTCTCGCCATTAAAAACTGTATATAAATCAGCTTTTAAGCGTGCACGCGTGTAAGTGACGTGGAAACGGCCAAACCAGGGAGCCGCATGACGCAACGGCGCTGTATCGCCATTTTCGAGCTCTTCTTCGCCATGCTGATAATTGAAATGCCCTGACAGGCCAAATCCTGCCGGTAGATCAGCTTCTGCATCGAACTGAAAGCCATAAACAAATGCGCTTGCAGCATTCTGGTCAGCCTCTACACGACTCAACTCACCATCGTACATGATACTGTCTTTGCCATCAAGTAGATAAGGGCGACGCACCATTGCATTGTCGAGCAGGGTGTAAAACACCGAGAGGTCAACTTCCAGGAAATCGGCAAATCTACGCGTCACTGACATCTCGGCATTGTAAGCGTATTCCGGTTTCAGATCAGGATTGGGAATCACCACCGAGCCAGGCTCCGAGTCGAACACTTTGCCAACGTCGTCCATATTGGGTGCGCGGAAACCGGTGGAAAGGTTAGCGCCGAAAAGCCAGTTGTTGTCGGTTTTTACGGTGATGCCTGCACTTCCGGTGAGAGCGCCGTTGGTGAGGTTGGCCGTTGTAAATGGGAACGGATAATAGGTTGTATCAAAAGTGGCATCAAGCGTCACCAGGTTGTAACGCAGCCCCCCCTGAAATTTAAAATTCTGGCTAAAAGCATGCACGTAGCTGGCATAGGCTGCATACGTGTTGTAAGCGCTACCATCAGGATAGCGCGAAGCGGCCGGAACCACCACATTGGTTTCGATATTCGCATCGTCACCGGAAGAATGCACTTTGTTAAACGCCATTTCCAATCCGTAATAAAGCTGGTTCTTGTCGTCGAATTTTTTATCAAAATCCAAATTCGCTGTCACCACATCCACTTTCTCGGTGCGGTTGGTGAGCCAGGGTTTGCCAAAGTCGCGGTCGTGGCGGCTCTCCTCAAAAAACTGATATGCCACAGTCAAAGCTGCTTTGTCATAGATTCTGGTAGCTTTCTGTGTGGTAATGGCAAGATTATTCATCATCCATACCTGTGGTCCATAATACCATTCGGCAGAACGTAATTTGCCCTTTTTATAACGGATCAACCGGTCGTAGCGCGGAAAATCAGTAGTGGTAGAATAATGAAAGCCGTAGTTGAAATCCCAGTTTTTGTTGGGCTGAAAGCGAATCTTCTGCATCACATTGTACTTGGAGTATCCTGTTGGAACCTGCACTTTGGGATCGTTATTGGGAACCACTGAATCCTGGCCGTTGATACGCACAGCATATTCCGGTCTCAGATATTCATCAGGGCCATGACTGCCCATTTTCAGATCGTCGAAGTCAGTATAACTGGCGCTGGTGCGCAATGCCCATTTTTTCCAACCGACATTTACATCAAAATGGCCGGTCATTTCGTTGCTTGCCGAAGCGTAGCGTGCCACGGCGCTTCCTTTCACCAATGGTTTTCCATCGACGGAGAGCATAGGTTTGAGTGTATAAAAATTCATCACCCCGCCGATGGCGTCGCTGCCATAAATGACGGCACCCGGGCCATAAATCACCTCGGTGCTTTGCAGTGAAAAGGGATCAACGTTGATAACATTTTGCAGGTTGCCGCTGCGGAATATGGCGTTGTTCATGCGCACGCCATCCACAGTGATCAGCACGCGATTGGCAGCAAAGCCCCGAATCATCGGGCTGCCTCCGCCGTATTGACTCTTTTGCATATAGACGCCACCGGAAAGCTCCAGCAAATCAGCGGCTGTGCCAGGATTTTGCAAAATGATTTCCATTGGAGTGATGGTTGTGATCTTATTGGGAACTTCGCCAATATGCTGTTCCCATCGGCTTGCCGACACCACTACCTCATCGAGATAAATCTGCGATGGATCGAGCTTTACCACAAAACCCTGCTTCTGCAAGTCAGCATAACTCACAGTGCTCGATTGATATCCAATGGAGCGGATGAGAATGTCAGTAGCACCGGCAAAAGCAGAAATGTCGGCCTGGCCACGAATATTGGTCACGGCCGAATGATTGCCGGCAGCGCTATAGATAGTTGCAAATTCGAGCGGTTGCAGGGTCACGTTGTCTTTTACAGTAATATTCTGTGCAAAGGCCATGGCAGCCCACAAAACGACTGTTAATAGTATGAAATATTTTTTCATTAATAGTTTACTTAGTTAATTGATAAAAATTAAAAGTGCATTGCGCACAGCAACTTGCCAATTGCTGGAATCAGATTACGTAACGCCCAACTATTTGCGTAAGCATAAGCTGGATTGAATCCAAAAAGCAACAGTCGCATCAGGCGCATGCAAGTTGAAAATGTTTTGAATTTAAACAGTAATTATTTAAGTGATCTTTATCAGCTCTTGTTAAAATGGCCACTTCGTAAGACCCCCTCTAACTCCCCCTCTAGGGGGAGAATGCCAGCGCACAGGCCGCTGCTGTGGCTAGTGCGGCTGCTCTCCCTTCCCCTTGAGGGGAAGGGTCGGGGATGGGGTAATGATGATGCGGAATAAGATTTTACCACCTAAATAGCTACAATTAAAAACTACTTAAACTTTTGGAGGGGGAGCTGCAACAGAAGGCTGAAATGCCACTAAACTGAACGGGTCGGCAAATGGCAATAAAATCGTCAAAAAGAAATTGTCGTCCGGCAGGATTAATAAATTATCACAAAACCAATTGTATGCTGGCGGAGAATAGTTTGAGGCAGCTGTGGATGGTTGCGACTTTAAAGGTTTGACAATCCGGAGGAGTTTCTTAAGCAGCTTTGTCTCCTTGTGATCGTGTACGCAGGCAATGTAAACAGAGTCGCCTCTTTGGGTCAGATTCACAACATCGTACATATTGCCACCATAAATAAACTCCCGCTCATGCACCCAGCTCACCTCTTTGGGCATGTGGCGATGGAAGACGAAACGCGTAAGCTCATCGTCATCAACACCCTTCTTAAGCCGCCCATCCATACTTATTACGGCTGCAGTCTGTTGCAACTTTAATAAAAAAAACATGCCCGCCCCCTGAAACAGGATCAACATCACTACCAGAATGGCCATAGCTTTTTTCATCGGCTGCAAATCTAAATATTTGTTTTATTTTGCTGATTGTCGAAACACGATAAATTTACTTTGTAGCAGTGCAGCAATGAAAACAGATACGGAGCTAAAACACGACCAGTTGGTGGCGTTATGGGATCAATATGAAACCGAGGCACAGGAACACCTTTTTGCGTTTTATCATCAAAAAATAAACTACCTAAGTCAGCTCATCGTCAGCTATCGACAAGAATATAAAAAGCTTCAGCAGGCTATTGATGGAAGCGACGATAACATCAGTTCCCTGCGTTATTTCACTGCCGAGATTTTCAAGCTGCTGACGGATCATCTGGAACGCATGGTTCCGACAAATTCAGGTCAAATAATGGATGCCTATATCCAGGGTCTGGAGGCGCACCTCAAAGAGATGCCACGTACGCTGAGACCGAGCGAGGTTTTCACACCCTACGCCATCCATCGCACTGATACACCGGCAATTTGGTGGCGGAAAACGCGGATCAATACCCGGTTTAAAATAAAGAAGATTTCCAAAAAAGCCATCAATCCGTTGCGACGTCTTTTCAAAATGAAACCATACGACCTTGTGACCTGGCGTGTTCGCAAGGTTCCATTCAGGCTGATGGCAATGCACTCTTTGCAAACCAACCTTGCCGAAATGCTGGCTCCTGTAACATGGCAGTTTATATTGGAGCTCAACAAAGTGCTGATGCAATTGTGGAGATTCGATAATCAGATAGACGAAGCAATACAGCAATTGCTAACGCAGGGGGAAAAATCAGGAACGCTCGCTGAAGCAATTCATCCGGAAGAAGCCGATGCTCTGATGGAGAAGTTGCAGGAGGAGTTGCAACAGTTAGAAATAAAATTCCGAGAGGAGATTCGTCAACAATTTACAACGGCTGCAAAAAATATGGACGGTGCATTGGGCATTGCCGACACACCGGATCTCAGTCTTCGCCGCCTGAACCCACGACGTCTGGAAGCAGAACGCCAAAAGACATTCCTTAAGTTTGATACCGAGCTTCACAAATGGGAAAATACGCAACGCACCCTTTTCGACGACTGGGCTATCGACGTGGAGATTGTTTTGCTTTACTACCATGTGCTCACCCAGCTCGATGAGCTGCGCGGGCAAATAGATACGTATATTGAGACCAGGCTTGCGCCGGATTTTGAAAAGTTGCGAAGCTTTTTAGTGGCTTCAACGAGTCGGCTAAAGGCGAACGGGCATGACCTGCAGCAGTTATCACCATCATTAATAAAAGAACGAAACAAATTAAACCGTGAGCTGATAGATAAACTATTGGCGCAAACCATCGAAGTACTTTCGGTTGGTTTCACGGAAGACATTCTGAGCTTCGAGCGTAAGACGCTGGCGGCGGCTGATCAGGTTACCGATAAGCGCACTTTTGTGAAAAACATGAACTACGAAAAAGGCGTCCGGGATAGCGAGGTCAACCACATTTCGCCACGTGAGCTTTTGCAGTTTGAAGCTTTGCCTCATTTCCGAAAGGAAATTCAGAAAATAAATTCGCAGGTGCGCGAGATGCTCGAAAACGCGCGGCTCAAATTGCTGGCGTTGGGAACCGTTGCAGACTTTAGTCTCGAATCAGCCATCATGCTTCCCGACCAAAAGCACGCAACTGCTGATGAAGTTCTGAAAGTTTCCACCGAAGGGTATGCACGTGCCGAAGATCATCTCAACCAGGCCATTGCTCTCGTCCGTGGCATTTATAATGAGCCGATTACCAATCTGCAAAAAGCGGTGCATGTATTTAACACCGAAATTCAAAAGCTTAAAAATACCGACAACATCTTTGATCTCAACGTGCGCATTGCCCGGATCAAAGCCATCAAACGGACCAAAAAGCTTCAGCATGATGCATTGGTATGGATTCGCAACGCAGCTCCCAAAGTAGGAAATATGCTTCGCAACAGGTTTACGGATACCTACGAATGGGTAATGAAGTGGCGCCATCGCATAGGATTTGCGCCACCTCGCAAACAGATTTCGTACGAACTTAGCGAGTTCATCAGTGAATCGCAGCAGTCGCTTGACAATTTGCCATTCGTTTACCAACGCCTTTACCAGCTTCGGCCTACCGACGAAGATCGATTTTTTGTAAACCGCCACTCCGAACTTGACCTGTTGCGGATAGCTTTCGACGACTGGCAGAAAGAGCGCTTTGTAACGGTAGCCGTGCTAGGTGAAAAAGGAAGCGGCATCACATCGTTCATCAACTACTACCTGCGCGATGCCGCTCCGGCCATTGAGACGATCCACATTGCACCAACAAGCCGAATATCGCTGGCCGACGATTACCTGTACTTTTTTGAAAATCTGCTGAAGGTCGAAAAATTTGAAACCAACCGACAGATCATCGACCACCTCAATGGCCGCCCCGACAAGCTTATCGTTATCCTTGAAAACATGCAGCGTTTTTATCTTAAAAAAGTCCACGGCTTCGAATGCCTCCGGATGTTTTTTGAGCTGATGATGCACACCTCGCGCAAAGTATTATGGATCGTAAGCTTCACCGTTCATGCCTGGGATTATCTAAATCTTACCATCCACATCGCCGACCAGTTTGTGAGAGAAGTCAGACTCACACAGCTCGACGAAGGCACCATTATGAATATCATCCTAAAGCGCAACAGCCTGAGCGGATACAAAATCAACTTTGAGCCTTCTGATGATAATGTTACATCACGCAGTTTTAAAAATCTCAAAGAGGACGAAAAACAGAGCTATCTGCAAAAGCAATATTTTAAAGACCTGCGCCAACTATCGGATGGAAACATAAGCCTGGCGCAGCTTTACTGGCTTCGCAGCATCCATAACACTACCGACGACACCATCACCATCGCCTCCATCCGCGAAATAGATGTTTCGTTTGTAAAAGAGTTGCCGGCCAATTATCTCTTTGTCCTGCACGCACTTTTGGTGCACGATGGCCTTTCGCCCAAATCTTATGGTGATATTTTCCAGATGTCGGCTACACAGGCACAAAACCTATTGCTGCCATTGCTCGAAAAAGGGCTGCTGACGCGGAATGAAGATGTTTACACCATCAACCCAATCATTTTTCGGCAGGTGGTTAGTTTATTGAAATCACGAAATTTTATCAACTAAAGCCATGACAAGAACTATTTTTATGTTTCTGATTATGCTGCTAATAAGCACTGGCAGCATGGCTCAGGCCGACTCGGCGGCCAACATCAGTGTGGAAGTAAAAATCAACGACAGCGTTTACAAGGCTCAGACGGTGCATGCCGACACTGCTCATGCCCATTCCACCCACGCCGATACGCTTAAAGGCCAGGGACGCAAAATACTCGACGGCTTTAATGAAAGCGTCCCTACCAAACCCAAAGATGTGTTTAACGCCATCTCTTTTTCCAAAATTTTCTGGACTGTCATCCTGCTGCTTATTGGCTATTATCTAACTAAGTTATCGATAAAAATTTTGGATTTGGTGAGCGAAAAAAGCGTCAGGCTGCGCATTACCATCAAGAGCGTCATACCGGTGGTGCGCATCATCATTTGGACAATCATCATCTTCGCCATCGTCAAAGGCATTTACAATCCGCCTTTTGAAACGGTGATTGCCGTTACGGCTTCGGTAGGTATTGCCATAGGTTTGGCCGCACAGGATTTGCTCAAAAACGTATTTGGTGGTGTAGCATTGCTCATCGACCGTCCGTTTCAGGTTGGCGACAAAATAGAGACCGGGAAATATTACGGAGAAGTTATTGAAATAGGCCTGCGCGCCACACGCATCGTAACGGCTGACGACTCAACCGTTTCGGTGCCCAACGCCGAGCTGATGAACTCCTCGGTGTCCAATTCCAACAGCGGGGAACTTAACTGCCAGGTGGTGGCCGAGATATATCTGCCCGTCACAGTCGATACCCAACTGGTGCGCAAAATTGCCATTGAGGCAGCGCAGGTGTCGCGTTTTGTATATCTCAACAAACCTATTGTAGCTGTTTTTTTTAATGAGGTAGTAGAAGTCAGATCCTACCTCAAACTCCGCCTAAAGGCTTATGTCCTCGACGTCCGCTACGAGGCTCAGTTCAAAAGCGACATGACCGAAATCACCATCCGCGAACTGATCAAAGCAGGGATTTCTATCGAAACTATAGAAAGCTAACTTTTCTAATAGAAAATTTGGAAACCTTAGGCTTTGCATGTTTTGATTTCTAAACAAAACGAGACCACCTGCACAGTGATCTCGTTTTGTTTTTTAATAAAGAAAAAGTATCGACGAATTATTGCCGCGTCACCTTCTCCACTTGCAGTCCTTTGTTGGTTTGGATTACCAAAACATACAAGCCACTGGTGAAGCCGGATAAATCCAAGGAAGTGCTCGTGCCGTCCCAACGCTGATAGCCCATCAGGTTGCCGGTGCTGTTATAAATCCAAATGATGGAACCCGGTTCGTAAGCCGGACCATTCACATCAAGATGCACCATACCATTTGTAGGATTGGGATAAACGGTGGTAATCGTTTCCGCTTGTGATGCCTGCGGAATACTGGTGTAAAGGCCGGCGTCTATCGGCGACTCCGAAAATATTACAAGATTACAAGCTACGTCCAAAAATGGATTATAACCATCGTTGCAATCGGGGCATGTGGTTCCGGTAATACAGTTGGGATTGTTGGGATGGCAATAATCCACGTAGTCTTCGTCGAAAATATATTTAAGTTCTACGTTGGGCTGGTTGATGTAGGGTGTCATGTTGTAATCAAACCACGGGGCAATGGAACCTGGGCACCAGCCGGCACGATTGTGAAACCAGGTGCCGTTTTGTGGCTGACAGCCATCTGGGTTGGGATTACAAATCTGCCAGTTGTGTTGTTCGAAAGCTTCCGTTCCGTTTACCCAGATATGATGGGTATCGTCGTGAAACTCTGCGGCGTTGCCAGTATTGTTATCGCCCCAGGCATGGCCAGTTCCCACCAGTTTGAGTGTTGAACCGCTTACACCGGCAGGAAATGAAAAACTATAAGGCTCCACAGGTTGCAAATTGCCCAGATCGCCAAAAGGATACTCCTGATGCCACACCGGGCTTACGGCGCTGTACTTATGATCGGGGGTGCCTGTGTGATAATAGAGCGAAAGATTCCACAAATATCCGTTGTCGAAGGTAACGCAATTGATGCGAAATTTCGTTTTGCCTTGCAATATCCAGCGGTAGTCGGTGAGGTCGATGCTATGCGAGCAAGCTTTGCTGTATGGCGTGATGTAGCGGATGATCTCTATCCATTTTCCATTGGGCCCCAAAGCCTCCACGCGTGCAATACGATCCCATTCGCCACAACCTCCAGCAGGACAAGCCAGCTCAAGGGTTCCGGTGATGTTATCGAAAGCACCCTGATAACTCGGCAGTTCCGCTTCGACGATAGCTTCGGGAATGCTCGTATAAATCCAAATATCGCTAAAGGCTGTCACATCCTGATCGGTAACATTTTGGGTGACGTTTATCTGTGCGGTCTTGGTGTTGACAGCGCCATAGTTATTGGTAGAAACCACGCTTACCTCGTAGCTCCCAAAGGCGGGCGGCTGCCAGTAGGCAGTGTAATATCCATTGAACCAGTTGATAGGTTCAATCGTTTCGCCGTTGATTATGAATTCTACAGATTGGATGCTAAACAAATGCTGGTTGTCGATCATCGAATAAGTTGCCAAAGGAATCATATCGAGATCGGGCACGAACACGTCGCCCTGCAGCGGGCTGCGCAGATCGAGTTCGGGCGCATAGGTGTAAGGATTGATCACCTGAAACGTATTGAAGAGATCGGCAGCCGGTTCATAAACTTCGTTGCCGGGCTGACTGGCTTTTACCACTACTTCGCCTTCGGTTCCGTCGAGCGTGATGGTGTTTCCCTGAATGGTTGCCGGTCCTGACACGATGGTGAAAAACACTTCAAGTCCTGAGCTTGCTTCCGCAGATATTTCGAAAGGATCATCAATGGTCAAATGGTTGGGAATCTGCGGGAAAGTGATTGCCTGAAATCCGGGATTGAGGTCGCCGCCAAAGTTGGAGATATCGCCCACCATGGCAAAGTTCATCAGGTCGGCATCACGCTCATCGCCACCCGTTTCGCTTATCAGTTTAGTAATGGTGGTATTGTTGCCGCCAGGCACGCCCTGATTAAACTTGTAATAAAGCACCAATCCATCAGGAGTCCCGGTGATTTCGTTATCGACGATGTCCTGCACCTCGCTGGCCGTAAGGGCTTTGTTCCATGCTGACACTTCGTCGATGCGGCCGCCATATACAAAATTGAAGCCGGCACCCAGCGGACTCTTGCCAATGGCAAAAGGCATGCTGGCATTGGTGAGCATCCCCGAAGCGGGTGAGCTACCGGCAAGAATACCATTGACGTAAAGCTTCACGGCAGTGCCATCGTAGATCCAGGCAAAATGTTGCCACACTTGCGGAACCACCGTATAGGCTGGAGTTACAAATTCGCACATCCCACCGGTACCTGCCAGGCGGCATTCGATTACGCCATTGTTGAGGATTATCAAATAGAAACCGCTCGAGCCATCGCGAAAGCCCATCATGCCCTGGCCGTAAGCCAGCTCGTCGCAATAAAACCAGCCGGTGATCGACATGGCAGTTTTATTCACCACGTACTGCCCGCCACCTTCCAGTATCGCAAAGTCGTCCACACGGTCGAAGTGCAGATATTGGTTTGATTGGGAGAACCCCTCCCCTGCCCCGGTGATCATGATCGCCATCAGCAGCCAGATGTAGATTTTTTTCATACGCTTTATAGTTTTAAATAGTAATAATAAGGTGTTGGTTATTTCTAATAAATTTCAAAACTCAGAAGCAAAGATCAAATAAATCTCTGTAATTAAAAAGGCAATGACTAAACCTTCTAAACCTTTGAGATAGCACTGATATCATTTATTGTGTGTAGCTCATCTGCAACATTTCAATAACCCTGCCCTTCAGGGCGGGGTTAGATACCCTGCAAGAAATCTGCGGGCTTTAGCCCGTAATTCTTCTCTTCAGTATCTTTCCGTAAACTCATCATTACATTCATCTTATTTGGGCTAAAGCCCATTGGAACTTTTGCGCCTTTTACCCCCGGCCTAAAGGCCGGGGTTAGTGAACCGCTGGCTACAAAACTTTATATCAGAGTCTTTGAGATTTGGAATTTTCAATTTGAAACATGAAATATCTTTCTATTCCTGATCTTTAATGCACCGCACCGAAAATGCATTTTCGCGACTGGCAATGCCTCTTTTAACGTCAGCATGGGTGTAGGAAAGCAACCTGTAAAAGGCATCTGTTTCGCCATTCGGCGTTGCCGTCCAATACCAGGCGCTTTGTTGCAATTGATCTGATTGCTTTGTTTCGGCATGACGCATTCCGCCGGGAAGCGCCGTAAAGCCAACCGTATTGGTGGCTCCAACATTTGGATTGAACCACGAATCTATTCCTGTGGCTTTCATCCGTCCGCCGGCATCGCTTCCGCGCCAACCGTTGGCAGTCCATATGGTGTCGTTTTGGCTATACAAACTGTCGAGGTTAGCTTCGAGCTGTTGCCACTCGGCATCATTCGGTATGTGCCATCCTTCGGGGCAAATGCCGCGCTGGCTGCTATCGTTGTACTGCATCAT
>CAZTCX010000047.1:16371-24812 GCA_964612515.1 uncultured Lentimicrobiaceae bacterium
TCATCGGAGTCATTGCACGAAAGTGCAAACAATATGATCGGAAGAAACCAAAACCATTTTTTGCTCATCATAATTTTTAATGTTTTTGTTATAAAAAGGAATCACCTTACTCCATCCACCAAACTTTCACAGTGGAGAGGTCGCCACCCATACGTGTACTTTGCACCGACCAGTTGGTGCTGTTGTGCTCCGACTCGCTGGGCGGATAAGGAAGCCTGAAGAAATTGAGCGGTGCGCCTTCACGAGGTGTCCGTTTAGTACGTCGTGCCAGACTAAATGCTTCCCACGGCTGACGGAAAGCGTCGAGCCAACGCTGCTCATAAAGCAGATCGAGTTTCTCCTCGTCATTTACCAAAAAGAAAATCTTGTTGGCGGCATCATAAGGATTGGCCTGGTCATAAAGCGGCGAAGTGTAAAGCCAGATAGCCGAATTATCATGCATCTGATCCCAAAATCCCATCGAAGCTATCACGCCGGTAAAATAGGAAGCAGAGGCCTCATTGGCATCCTGCGGCATCCCGATTCCACGAAAATAGGCTTCCGCCAAAATAAAATGATATTCAGCTCCGGTGAGGATAATCTCCGGAATATCGTTTTCGTCGCGGATAAGATAATAATTGAAAGGAGAATAAATATTACCGGTTCCTTTTATGGTGTAGTTCAGGTCGCGATGGAGGCCATAAGGTATTCCGCCGGCTGGAGGCGTGTTGGCGTCGGGGATTTGCGGATAAGCCACCCACTTGCCGGCATTGTTGGTTTCGAAAAACAGGAAAGCGCGCGGATCGTTAAAGCCACTTCCGTTGGTGCTGTCGTTGATGCTCATGGCGTCGCGGATTGTCGTTCCCATGCGCAGGTTTTTGTGCTCACGAAACGACCAGTTGGTGCTTGTGCGAAGCCAGTTTTGTGCCCGCGGCATCATCACCACATTTTCAGCATCTTTTATCACCGGCAGATGGTTGCCGATAATGTCGCTGATAATTTCAGCAGCAAGCTCCGGACGCTTTTCGGCGATGCGCATGGCGTGGCGCAGGCGCAGGGAGTTGGAAAACTTTTTCCAGCGTAGCATTTGTCCATCAAAGAGTTTGTCATAAGTAGCAATGCTGTAAAAGGTGCCGCCGGTGGAAGTCTCGTTTGTAAGGCTGATATGCTCGGAGGCCCATTTGAGGTCGTCGAGCAGGGAAATATAAATTTCCTCCTGCGAATCGTAAACCGGGTGCAAAAACTCGGTTCCTTCGTAGCCACGCCCTGCGCCGAAGAAAGGCATGTCGCCAAACAAATCCGTGACGCGGAAAGTCTTATAAGCCCGCAGGATTTTCACCATAGCGCGCACATTGTTGAGCGAGTCAGGATGTGCCGGGTTTTCCATAGCATCCAGCCGCCGCTCGATGTCGCGGATGTGGGCAAGCGCCACATAATATTCCGTCCATATTTCTTCGGTGCCAATGCTCAGGTTCGACCACGACTGGCTGGTGAGCGCTGCCAGTTGCGTTTGTGGATAAAGCACTTCGTTGTGTACATAAAACTGCTCATTCCACCCCAGACGCAACGAAGCCGTAACATTGTTAAAGAGCGGCCCGATGCTGGTGATGGTGGTGGCGTAAGGATTTTTGTTGAGATCATCAAAATCTTTTTTACACCCTGAAAAAACTATTAAAGCTGTGGTAATTACTACCAACAATATTTTATTTTTTATCATCATCAAAATCTTTAAAACCATTTTCATTAAAAAATTAAAAAGTAGCGGTGATGCCAAAGGATATGGAGCGGGTGCCGGGATACGAAGCCCACTCAAGTCCCTGTGCGTTGCCTGACCCCAAAAGCCCTTCCGGATTTATTTTATTAGGCAGCGACGAGTAGAAATAAAACAGATCGCGTCCGACGATATTCACCGAAAAGCTCTGAAATACTTTTGTCTTTTCCACCACCTTTGCCGGCACATTGTAGGAGAGCGCAATTTCGCGCATCTTCACCCAGGTATTTTCCAATATGCCGGGCGTCGAGATCACGTGTCCCCAGCCACCAGCATTGGGCATGTATTTAAAATAATAATGCACAACTTTATCGTTGGGGGTGCCATCTTCGTAAACGCCGGGCAAAATCACGCCCACATTGCGTGTCACGCCGTCTTCGTCAGTGAAGGGCAATCCGCCACCCTGACGTTCAAGGAGCGTTTCGGGCGCCTGACCGGTTTGCATTGCTATAACCTGCGAGCCGCAGTAGATGTCGCCGCCCCATTTGGTATCCACAAGCGTGGAAAATGTAAAGCCTTTGTAAATAAAGCGTGTGGTCCAGCCGCCGATAAAATCTGGCGAAGCATTGCCAATAGGCACGCGGTTGTCGGTAATTTTGTAAGTGGTTCCGTCGTCGGAAATGATGGGTTGACCGTTTTCGTTGTAAACGTAGTCGTAGCCCACGATGGTTCCGTATTCGTCGCCTTCGCGCACAGCAATGGCGGGGCCGTTGAGTCCCCAGATGTTGCCCAGCTCAAGCGGTTCGGAGCTGGAGCCAAGACTTACCACATAGTTGCGGTTGCGGCTGAAGTTCAAACCCGTTTCGATCACCAGCGAGGCGCGGTTGAGAATCACCAGATTCATGATCACTTCGATGCCACTATTTTCAAGTTTCCCGTTGTTGATCACCGTTCCGGTAGCTCCCGAAGAGGCAGGCACAGGCAGGGTAAGAATCTGGTTGTCAGAGACGATATTATACCAGGTAAAATCCAAACTCAAATGCTCGTCGAACAAACCCAGCGTAGTTCCTAATTCAATAGATTTGGCTTCCTGCGGCGCAAGGTCAAGCGGCGGAATAATACGGTCAAGCGAAGAGGTTTGCGCATTGCCGAAAAGGCCTGAGTAATAAACGTAGTCGAGCTGATAGGGCTGCGTGTCGGTGGCAGCACTAGCCAGCGAGCCTTTTAGTTTCCAGAAACTAAGCAGATGGCTTTTGATGCCAAAGGCTTCGGTTGGAATAAAACTCATCGAAAGCGATGGGTAGAAATATGAGTTGTTGTCTGGTGGCAATGTTGACGACCAGTCGTTTCGGCCGGTGATTTCAGCAAAGAGATAATTGTCGTAGCTCAGATTAAGAAAGCCATAAATTGAGTTGATGTCTTTGTCGTTGCGCTCTTCGCGGCGATTGCCGGAGCTGTAGATAATCTGCTCGGGATTTTCGAAGTTGGAGGAGATGAACAACCACGGATCCACCCATTTCCCACTCTTGGCGCGGGTGCGGTAAAAGCGCCGCTGGTATTGGGTTCCACCCACCGAGAATTTAGCGCCCAGCTTGCTACCGAAAAGATCATCGCGAAAAGCAGTAACCAGAAAATCGTTGTTGATCGTCTTAAGACGTGAAAGTTCATTTTCGTAATAACCATCCAGGATGCCGGCGATGTCAGCAGGATTGTTTCGGGTTTCGCGCTGGTCGGTGGTAAGGTCGAGACCAAGACGTCCGGAAGCAATAAGCCACGGAGTTATCGTCCAACTAAGTCCGAAAGAGCCGATGAGCTTATCGCGCGCAAGCGTCGTGTTATTGTTATAAAATTCCCACCAGTTGTAAGGCGAAATGTACTCGAACGGATAGCTGCCACCCCAGTCGTTGCGGCTGCCATCGGGATTGGCAAAGTTGGTTGCTTCGATGCCTTTCCAACTGCGCGGCCACGAATAGAGCGATGCCTTACTGAATGAGCTGAACGACTCGCCGATGTTGGGACTGTTCAGCCGGTTATAATTGATATAGGAAACGGCAACATCGGCTTTGAGTTTTTGGGAGATGTTGATGCTCGACCCCAGATTGACGGTTGTCTGGTCGTAGTTGCTGTTGGGGATGATGGGCGTGTGATCGGTGCGCGTAAACGAAACGCGGATCGTTCCCATGTCGCTGCCACCGGAAAATGAAACGTTGTGCGTGCCGCTGTTGCCATCGCCAAAATAGGACTTCAGGTTGTCGGGCTGAGGCGAAAAGGGGCGCATCTTTCCATCCCACCATTTCACCATCTGACCCTTCATTTCGGGACCCCATGAAACAGAGCTGCCGTAATATCCAAAAAGCTCGGAAGTAGGCTTCTCATAAGGGCCATTATTGATTTGTGTTGCCGCTGGATAGAGAAATGTACCCGTGCTGTCCTGCTGAAATTGCGGTTCCGAGAGCGTCAACGGACCGCCGGCGCCATATACGTTTTGCACGGAGCGATAGCGGTAAGGATTAATAATTTTGTAGTTGTAGCTGTAGCTGATGCCAAGACCTTTTTGCTTTTTGCCGCGCTTGGTGGTGATCAGCACCACGCCGTTGGCGCCTTTTGAACCGTACAATGCGGAAGCGGTAGGTCCTTTTAATATATTCATTTCGGCAATATCCGCCTGGTTGATGTTGTTGATGGCCGATCCCCAGTCCTGCCCCCGACCGATGTCGGTGAGTCCGGGCTGATTTTCGATGGGCACACCGTCCACCACGATGAGCGGCTGGTTGTCGGTGGTGAGGTTGTTGTTTCCACGGATGACGATACGTGTGGTGCCGCCTTCCACGCCGTCGGGCGACGAAATCTGCACCCCTGCCGAGCGTCCGCTGAGTGCCGATATTACGTTGGCAGAGTTAGACTTTTCGAGCGTGGCACCTTCAAAACTCTGGGTGGTGTAGCCTATTTCCCGCTTTTCGCGTTTTATACCAAGCGCCGTCACCACCACGCCTTCCAGATTTTGAGCTTCGGGTGTAAGTACCACACTAATGTTGGAGCGTGCACCAACCTTTTCATTTACAGTAAAAAATCCCATAAACTTAAAAACCAGTGTGTCGGCAGGCGCAACGCCGCCAAGGGTGTATTCGCCCTCCACATCTGTGATGGTTCCACTGTAGGTACCTTTTACATAAATGGATACTCCCGGTATCCCCAGCCCGTCTTCAGCGGAGGTAACGCGCCCGGAAACAGTCAGTTCCTGTCCATAAAGGATTGAAATACCAAACACAAGCAGGAGGGTGAGTAGTAAGTTTTGCTTCATCGCATTAGTATTAAATGATAGTCATTATAGTATCGCCCAAAAGTATTTAATGACAACGTTGCCATGGACTTTAGCCAGCAAATGTAATGAAGCTTAGGGGATAGTTATAGATTTTTTTTAGAAAGTTTCTGGCACATGGCGCAAGGCCCGTGGCGCGTAGCGTTTGGCGTAAGAACATACGTGGTGATTGGTCAAGAATCGAATATTTTGGGGGATTGGATTCGGATGAGACTGTGCCTCGTCAGGTCTATTTTTGCAGGCTATGCCTGTAGTTTTTTTACTAATGAATAACACCACTGACCGATTAAAAAAAATAAAGATGTTTAAAACCCTACACATGTCAAACCTCTACGAGGCATTGGAGGGTCGGCAGCTGCTATTGTGCTACAATACTAAATCGCCTACGGCAAATTCCGCGTAGCGGATAAAGTATTGTAGAGTAAGGTTTTAATGTTGTAACAATTTCCGCGTAGCGGATTAACAAGTTTTTACCGGTCAACAGTGATTGAATAAATAAAAGCAGGCACAGCCTGCAAAAATAGATACAGCTTAGGCACAGCCTAAGCTGAACGGGATTCATATTACTTTAATCAGGGTTGACATCCCTTGCAGGGCAGGCATCCCTTAATGTGCGCTGCGGCTGTTGACTGATAGCTATTGACTGCTTAGTGTTAAATGATTTCGGCTGACTGTCGACTGCTGGCTGTTGACTTCTTAATACCCGTATTTCCCTTTCCAACGAGCGTGCAGCCACTTGCGGACTTCCTCTTCGCGGGCATTTTTGCCGGGATCGTAGAGGAGTGTGTTGGCGATTTTGTCGGGAAGGAAATCCTGAAGCACAAAATTGTCTTCGTAGGCGTGGGCATATTTGTACTCTTTGCCATAGCCAATATTTTTCATGAGCTTGGTGGGCGCATTGCGCAGATGCAGCGGCACGGGCAGGTCGCCGGTTTTTTCGACGAGCGCTAAAGCCTGGTCAATGGCCATATAGCTGGCGTTGCTCTTGGGAGAAGTGGCAAGATAAACCGCCGTTTGTGAAAGGATGATGCGTCCTTCGGGCCAGCCTATTTTATTGATGGCATCAAAACAGGCATTGGCAAGCAGTAGCGCATTGGGGTTGGCGTTGCCGATGTCTTCGCTGGCCAGAATCACCAGCCGGCGGGCAATAAATTTAGGATCTTCACCTCCGGCAATCATTCTCGCAAGCCAATAAACGGCTGCATTGGGATCGCTTCCGCGGATACTTTTGATGAACGCCGAAATCACATCATAATGCTGCTCGCCACCTTTGTCGTACATGGCGATATTTTGCTGGATGGTGTCGAGTACCTTTCTATTGTTAATGCGTATCTCTGCCTCGCCGAGCATGGCTTTCACCACCAGTTCGATGGCATTAAAAAGCTTACGGGCATCGCCGCCCGACACGCGCAGCAGCGCCTCGTCCTCATCAATGAAAATCTCCCTTTGGAGCGTTTGGCTAAGGTTAATCCGTGCATTTTCGAGCATTTTCCTCAAATGTTTTTCTTCGAGGGATTTCAGGATATAAACCTGGCAGCGGGAGAGCAGTGGCGAGATCACTTCAAACGAAGGGTTTTCTGTGGTTGCACCGATGAGGGTGATGATGCCGGTTTCGACGGCGCCCAGCAGCGAGTCCTGTTGCGATTTGCTAAAACGGTGAATTTCGTCGATAAAGAGGATGGCGCCGGGTTCGTCTTTGGCTTTTTCGATGACGGCACGCACCTCTTTTACACCGGAGTTTACGGCGCTAAGTGTGTAAAAAGGGCGGTGAAGCGATTGCGAAATGATATAGGCAAGCGTAGTTTTACCAACACCGGGAGGGCCCCACAGAATCATCGATGGCAGATTGCCCGACCGGATGCTGCGATGCAAAATTGCTCCTTCGCCCAGCAGATGTTCCTGACCGATGTATCCTTCGAGGGCTTCGGGGCGCAAAATTTCAGCCAATGGTTTTTGTATTTTCATTGCGTAAAGCAGATTTCTGCAAAGATAGGTTTTTGAGTTAGCCCCGGGCCAGTAACCAATGCTATGGCCTTTTACGAGAGGAACCTGATGAAAAGAATTTTTCGAGGCTGTAGCCTGACTGGGCAAATTTGGCGCTATTAAGACGATAAAAATTGCGAATGGTATTGATGGATATTGCAAAGGTGACGCCGTAATTGACGTTGCGCTGCCGCTCAACAAAAAGCTCGCCTTCGTAGGGTTGTTTAGGATCGTAACGTTGCTGGTCGATTTCGTTGTCAGGCTTTAATACATTGGTATAAATAGCCGAGGCTGACTTGGCAATGCCAACCAATTCGAGATTTGGCATGCCATCGCGCACAGCCAACACCGCACCTCCGCTGATTCCCTGGTTGAAGTTTGCATCAAGCAAAAAATCGCCTTGCTTACCAACAGTTGGATTGCCCACCATTGCGCGTGTCACCATTTGATATCCTGCCGGAAAACCAAATACATACACCTGACTGCCCCGATCGAGCAACCGGTCGTTTCCGGATGCAAAGTTTAAGGGCGCTAATTTTGAAATTGACTCATCGTTGCTTTTTGCACCCAGAAAAGCAATGTCAAGATTAAAATCAATGGCAATAATTTTGAGGAGGTCACCAGCAGGCATCTCACGGATAAACTGCGATTGCTGCCGCTTGATGGAAACACTTTCGATACCCGGATCTTTCATTTTTACATTTGACTCATAATATGAAATGATGGTGTCAGGATAATCAAAAATGTGGGCACATGTGAGCAAGACCAGCTTCCCGCCGTCATTGCTCAGCAAAGTAGCACTGCCATACACTGACTCAATGGTGTTGCTTCGCTGTATCGTGCGCAGTTGCAACTGACCGGCAGCAAGGTCTTTGCTGGTAAAGGGGCTGTTTGAGTCAACCTGATAATGGTCGTACTCGACCATGCAATAAATTTTGAGGACGCTTTTGCTAATCGCATCGAGCGCATGGGCAAACTCCGGCCCCTGAAATTCGGTGTCGTAGCGACCATCCTCAACGATAGCGCCCGGTGGCAGCACAATCCGATGACTGCATGAAGTACCGAAACCCACCAGCATTATCAAAAGGATGAATATTAAAAGGTGATTTTTCATTTTAAAATAGAATCGTATCAATGATGTTGCTTTATAATTTGGCTAAATTATTAAAATGAAATTATTTAAAAGGTGCTTTTCCCACCAAATTCTCAAGACGCTGAATCTTCGCTCTTTTTTAAAGTTCACCAAAATAACAAATCTCAGGGCGTTTGTTTTTAATCCGGTGAGATTTTCAATCTTTGGCATCCGGTTAAAAACAATAGATTTTTCGCTGCGCTCAGACCAAGAAAATTTGATCCACATAACGATATGACAAAACCGTTTTCATAGCCCTAAAGTCATGGTGTTAATGATCTTGGTTTTTTGAAATAGATTTCTCCCTCCAAATTTGC
>CAZTCX010000048.1:0-24118 GCA_964612515.1 uncultured Lentimicrobiaceae bacterium
TAGAGCAACTGACTCATAATCAGTAGGTCCCTGGTTCAAGTCCAGGTGGGCCCACCTACACTCCGAAAAAAAAATGCCATCCCTTCCACAGGATGGCATTTTTATTTTATTAAAACAAGGCTTCAAAGATGGCGCAAGATGTCCAGTAGCTGCTCGCATTTTCGGCTGGAGACAGGTGCTTCCAGGTCACGGGTTAGTTTTATCATCTTGCTGTCAGCTCGTTGAAACGACTTGATGTGGTTTAGATTAATAATGTACTGGCGATGTGACCGGAAGAATTTATTCGCGCAAAGCAAATCTTCATATTCTTTGAGTGTCTTCGACGCTGTAATTTCCCTCCCATCTTCCAGAAAAAATGTGGTGTAATTGCGATCAGACCGGCACATAATAATTTCGGAGAGCCGGATGACGGTCATGGAGGTATTGGTGCTTAAAACCAAGTTGTTCGGTTTGCTCAAATCAGGCAGGCTGCTAATGAGTTTGCGCATTTGTTCTGCAGTTTCTTTGGCCTGTAATTTTATAGAAGCCATCTCTACTGCCTCCACCAACTCCTCGGGGATGATGGGTTTGAGCAGGTAATGCGTAGCACTATATTTAAATGCTTTGATTGCATAACTGCTGTAGGCGGTCGTGAAAATTATATTAAAATCGATGACCGGTAGCTTGGTTATCAAATCAAAACCGGTGCCGTCAGGCATTTCTATGTCCAAAAAAACAATGTCAGGTCGGTGACGGGTGATACATTCGATGCCACTTGCAACATCACTGGCTTCGCCTATTACACTGACATTCGGGCAATGTTTTGCAAGAAGCTGGCGCAGCATTTCACGTGCATTCAGTTCATCTTCTATAATCACTGATGTAGGCATGATATTTTTTTGGAGTAAACTTTTCAGGCACGGTAAAAGTAATAATATTTAATAATCAGACAGCTTTTCCCAAATTTCATTTTAAACACAGCCCGAAATAGGATGATCAGATTTGCAGCGTCCTGTTTTTTAATTTTTAAAAACTTAACCAACACAGCAGCACGGATAAATACGCTCATCAGGCCATTCCTATTATGGTTTAAAAATTATCTTTGTTGGCAAAATTTTCGACATTTATGATCAAATCAATGACAGGCTATGGCCGGGCCGAAGGCGGTGACGGCGAACGCAAATACACCATCGAAATAAAGACCATCAACAGCAAGCAATTTGGTTTGCAAATGCGTGTGCCAGGCTTGTTTAAAGAAAAGGAACTGGAGCTGCGCACTTTCCTATTGCAGCGTCTCGAGCGCGGGAAAGTGGAGCTAACCATTCAGGTGGAGGCTTCGCAGAGCGTCGAAAATTTCACCATCAACAAAGTGCTGGCACATAAATATTTTGAGGAAATCAGGCTGTTGCAGCAAGAACTTCACCTCGACGAAAAGCAAGGACTTGTGGATGTTATCCTCCGGTTGCCGGAAGTCGTTCACCAAACTCCCGAACTTCTGGCCGACGATGCGTGGCTGGCAGTGCAGGCAGTGATTGATCTGGCTACAGAACGCTGCGATGCCTCACGCCAAAATGAAGGTCGCCTGCTCAAGGCCGACTTTGAAATGCGCATCGGACTCATTCACGACTACCTGCGCAGCATCGAAACCTTCGAAAGTGCACGCATAGAACGCATTCGCGAAAAGCTACGCAAAGACCTCGAAAAATATTTTGAAACACAAAACATCGATCAAAACCGCTTTGAGCAGGAAATCATTTATTACCTCGAAAAAATTGACATTACCGAGGAAAAGGTGCGCCTGAACAAACACTGCGATTACTTCATCCAAACGCTTGAGGAATATTCGACTTCAAACGGCAAGAAGCTCAACTTTATAAGTCAGGAAATTGGACGCGAGATTAACACCATCGGTTCCAAAGCTTCCGATTATGAAATGCAACGGCTTGTGGTGCAGATGAAAGATGAACTGGAGAAGGTGAAAGAACAACTTTTTAATATTTTATAATTTGATATGGGTAAAATGATTGTCATATCAGCGCCTTCCGGATCGGGCAAAACCTCCATCGTGAAAGAGGTTTTGGCTTCTGACCTCAATCTTGCATTTTCGGTGTCGGCATGCAGCCGTGCGCCACGACAAGGCGAGGTGGATGGGAAGGACTACTATTTTTTATCACCGGAAGCCTTTCGGCAAAAGATTGACAACGGCGATTTTATCGAATGGGAGGAGGTGTATCCGGGCAGTTTTTACGGTACTTTGCGCAGTGAAGTCGATCGCATCTGGAGCCTCGGACAGCATGTAATTTTTGATGTGGACGTGTTGGGTGGTCTTAATATAAAGCAACAATATGGCGTGAAGTGTCTGGCTATTTTCATCCAGGCTCCTTCGGTAGCTGAGCTTGAAAAGCGTTTGCGTCTGCGCGCCACCGACGATGATGCAACCATCAACCAGCGGCTTCAAAAAACAGATTATGAAATGACCTTTGCACCACAGTTTGATGCAATTATTGTAAACGAACAACTTCCGGTGGCCATAGAAGAAACCCATCAAATAATATTGGAATTTTTAAATACATAAAACCTCAAAAACCATGACTTCAAGCAACCATCCGTCTTCCGTCATTTTATTTGTGGATTTACGCCAGAGCATTCCTCCCACAAAAAAAAGCGAAACGGAACATCAGGCGGCGATAAAGTACTTTGTTCGCATCACCAGCGAAATAGCAACAAGCCTCGACGGACAGTTTGTCGCCCAACAGGGATCGCAACTGATCTTTACGCACAATGCTGTGAAGCAGGCGCTGCGAGCGGCAGAAATGATAGCTTTGGAATGGAAAGAATATAGCTCCGCGCCACAATTTGATAAAAACCTGATTGCACTTCGCCAGGCCATTCATCTGGGCGAAGTGCACATCGATGCGCAGGGAATGGCCGGCGGAGCAGATGCCAACATTGCGCAACGCATCAGCACTGCATCAGTTCCGGGTGGCATTGCTCTTTCGGAAACGGCGTACTCGATAGTTCAGTCGTTGTTTCACGAGACCGAAAAATTGATCACGGAGATCAACTTTCCTGCAGTAGCTGCGCGATATACCGTATGCCTTCTTCCGTCCATTGATCCGTCGCTTTATCCGCTGAAGCGTGCAATATTAGCACCAGCCACTGATGGCGATGTCGTTATCATCCAATCTGAAAATGTTTCTCCTGAGAAATTCTCATTTGCTGACACGCTTCTTATTTCCGCTGGAGCGGCGGTAGTTTTAGATTTTGTTATTGCTAATATTTACATGAAACAGCAAGGCGTCGATCTAAATAGCGCCATTTTAAATTTGAGCAATCTGTGGATGTTACTTTTTAATATTGTAGTAATAGCCGCTGTATTTTTGAGCCTGCTGCGCTCTGCTCTGAAGATTCGTGTAAAAACACTGCCGGAAGTGGATGTACTGGTAGCTGCAATTTTAAAAAAGGCAACGAAAGCCAACACCAACTTGGAAACAGTGGTAAAAAAGAAAGAGTTAAAATGGCTAAAAGTGGTAGTAGGTAAAATAGATGTCAGCCTTAGCGGTAACGATGTGGTTTTGGCGGGGCATTGGTATAGCATGAGGCAATTCAAAAAACTACTGAAAAGCCGAAAGGTAAAATAGCCTTGAGGGCTATCGAAAGACTAACGCAGCAAATTCGAAATTTCATCGGTGTTTTCCACCCACACTTTGCCGCCGTTGACGGTTTCAAGTTTGATGGCGAAAAGTTTGTCTTTAAGTCTTTTTATCCGGCCGCTTTTGTTAATCTCATCCCACGAAAAGCGCTCGTAGAGTTGCTCGAGAAGCTGGTTTACTGTTTTGCGTTTCATGATCTGTAAATTTTAAAGTTAGAATTATTAAGGGTAAAGCATTATTAAGTAAACGTTTACAACTAAATAAAAAGTATTTATTTTGGCTTTTAAGACTTAAAAAGCCTATACAATAGCTTTCACAGCAATGAAGATAAAAGTAGGATTATTATTTGGCTCGTTCAATCCGGTACATATCGGACACATGATTGTGGCGGGATACATGCATCAGTTTACCGACCTGGAAAAAGTATGGTTTGTAGTATCTCCCGAAAATCCATTAAAAGATAAACATCAACTCCTGGCCGACCACCACCGGCTGATGATGCTCAAAACTGCCATCGAAGACAATCCAGCGCTGGGCGTTACCGACATTGAGTTCAAGATGCCGCGGCCCAGCTACACCATCGACACGCTGACTTGGCTCAGCGAGCGCTATCCTGATTATGAATTTGTAGTTATTGCCGGAACCGACATTTTAGGTTCGCTTACGCGATGGAAAAATTATAGAGTACTTCTGGAGTTTTTCAAATTTTACATCTACAACCGTCCGGGCTTCGATAAAGGTGAGTTTGCCAGTCATCCTTCCATCCGGTATTTTGATGCTCCGCTCCTCGATATTTCCTCAAGTTTTATTCGTCAAGCCATCGCAGCCGGCAAAGATGTTCGGTACATGCTGCCGCCCAGAGTTTGGGAATACATTTGCGAAATGCATTTTTACGAAAAGTAGAAAAGAGAAAGGATATAGATTTTCTCTATTCTCATCTTTCAATTCTCTCCTCCAACCCCTCCCCTACAAGACAATAGTCTGCCTTCTGTCCGGTCCTACCGATACAATAGTGACGGGAGTTTGTGTGTGCGCTTCGACAAAACCAATATAGTCAGCGAAAGCTGCCGGGAATTTATCGGGTGAGGTCACCTGTTCGAGCGATTGGTTCCAGCCTTTTATTGCTTCATAAACCGGCTCCACTTCGTCAGCTTCAAAAGGCATGCGGTCGATTAATTCGCCATTCAGTTTGTAATGCATCCCAACTTTCAGTTCATTAAAAGTGTCGAGCACATCGCCTTTGGTCATCACCAGATCGGTGATACCATTGAGCATAATGGCATACTTGAGAGCCGGAAGATCGAGCCATCCGCAGCGGCGCGGGCGACCCGTCGTTGAGCCGTATTCGTGGCCGCGGTCACGCATCAGCATACCGGTTTCATCGTGCAGCTCGGTGGGGAAAGGCCCACTGCCAACGCGTGTGCAATAAGCCTTGAAGATACCATAAACACGCCCCACTTTGGCAGGAGCAATTCCTAGTCCCGAGCAAACTCCCGCCGCAATCGTGCTGGATGAAGTTACGAAAGGATAAGCGCCAAATTCGATATCGAGCAACGTGCCCTGAGCACCTTCTGCAAGAATGCGTTTGCCCGCGCGCAGACTGTCGTTGATATAGTGTTCGCTGTCGATTTGATGGTAAGTCTTTAATAATTCTACAGCTTCGAGCCACTGCTCCTCATAGCTTTCAAAATCGAATCCGTCTATTTTAATACCGCTGACATCAGCGTCATAGGAACGAATGATACGTTGGTGGTTTTCTTTGAGCAAGCGGTAACGCTCCCTGAAATCACTTTTCTGAATTTCGCCTACACGGATTCCCTGACGGGCGGTTTTGTCGGTGTAGGTCGGCCCGATGCCTTTGAGGGTAGAACCAATACGAAGGTTCCCCATCGAATTTTCATAAACGGCATCCAGCAAACGATGCGTTGGCAATATCAAATGTGCTTTTTTGGAGATGAACAGATTTTTGTGCGGATCGATATTTTTACTCCTGAGCTGTGCTACTTCTTTACTAAAAATGTAGGGATCGATGATGACGCCGTTGCCAATGATGTTTTGTCGTGATTCATCAAAAATTCCGGAGGGAATGGTGTGCAGGACAAATTTAAGTCCATCGAACTCGATGGTGTGCCCGGCATTGGGGCCGCCCTGAAACCGTGCGATGATATCATATTGGGGTGCTAGCACATCCACAATTTTACCCTTACCCTCGTCGCCCCATTGTAACCCAAGCAGTACGTCAACTTTCATATTCCTTTTTGTTTTTGTATTAAATAAAAAATGCAAAGCCGATTTTTTTACAAAAGTAACCAATCAACTTTGCATAACAAATTTAAAAAACTATCTGGCCTAAGGTCCAGCCTATGTCGTAATCTTCTTACGCCCGGGCAGCTTCATAGTTTGCACGGTATGCCCGTTGCAATGGCCATAAAATGTAAGCGAGTAATGGGTTATTTTTACCCCTAATTCTTTTCCCACAGAGTCCTTTATCTCTTGTATGCGATCATCGTAAAACTCGATCACCTCGTTGTTGTCAAGGCAGATGAAATGATCGTGTTCTTTGAATTTATAGGTGCGTTCAAATTGCGCGCAATTGTTGCCAAACTGATGCTTGGTCACCAGATGGCAATCCAGCAGCAGTTCTATTGTGTTGTAAAGTGTTGCACGACTGACGCGGTATTTATTATTTTTCATCTTGATGTACAACGACTCAATGTCGAAATGGCCTTCTGTTTTATAAATCTGTTCCAGAATGCTGTATCGTTCGGGAGTCTTCCGATGGCCTTTGCTTTCGAGATATTCCGTAAAGATAGACTTAACTGTTTCGTAAGATTCTTGATTGTCGTTCATTGCGTCTGATATTTGCCACAAAAATAATAAATTTAAGTTATTATTTAGTTTAAATAAAAATAAACAATTACACAAAAATAGAAACTTTGGAATGTGAAAAAAGCGTGATGAAATCTTTGGGTGTGTGGGTCAGGAAGGATTTAGCCGGCTGATTTTTTGAATGGCTTTTATTTTTTTCAGATCGGTAATCAGATCATTTAGTTGTTTGGTGTCGTTAACGTAAAGCGTTATCACACCTTCTGAAACTTCGTTGGAACTTTGCAAATTAAAGCTTCTGATTTTCAACTTGTGTCGGTTGGAGATAATATCGGATATCTGAAAAATGAATCCAATTTTATCAATGCTTTTGAATTCGATGCCAGCGAGGAAAAGAATAGTTTCCTGATCATTCCATTTGGCTTTTACAATCCTATTACCAAAACGGGCCATGGTTTCCTGTGCATTTTTACAGCTTACGCGATGGATCATCATTGGCTTGTTGGGATTAATCAGCCCGATGATGTCATCGCCCGGGATGGGATTGCAGCACGTGGCATGTTTGTATTTGATGTCGGTATTTTCGCTCAGCAGCACTTCCTCGGGTTTGTTGCGGATGATAATTCCGATGTCTTCGTTTTCGGGTTTGGTTTCCTGGCTTTTGCGGCTGAAAGGGTTCAACGCATCGTACCACTGGCTGCGCTGCGATTTCTGACAGCACGATTTGAGTTCTTTGATGCCGATTTTATCTTTGGCCACATCGAAGTAAAGGTCTATCAGGCTGTTTTTGCCCACAAATTCCTGAAATTGACGGATAGACTGTTTGCTGGGTTCCACCTCTATCTCTTCAAAGAGTTTTCGAAGTTTGCGCAGGCCGATAGCATAATATTTCTTCTTGTCTTCCTTCAGCGCCTCTTTAATGTAGTTTTTGGCGCGTGCTGTCACCACAAAGTCGATCCATTCAGGTTGGGGTCGTTGTTTTTTGCTGGTAATAATCTCCACCTGATCGCCACTTTTCAACACATGTTTCAGCGGCACCAGTGCCAGATTTACTTTGGCTCCCAAGCTGTTTTCGCCTATCTCGGTGTGAATAGTATAGGCAAAGTCGAGCGCAGTGGCGCCGGCAGGAAGCTTCACCATGTCGCCTTTGGGTGTGAAGGTGTAGATTTCTTCGCTGTAAAGGTCAAGTTTGAAATCGTCGAGAAAGTCGAGTGCGTCGTTTTCAGGATTTTGAAACTGCTCCCTGATTTTACTCAACCATCGCTCCACAACATTATCCCCGACGTTGGTTCCATTTTTATAAAAATGATGCGACGCATATCCAGTCTCAGCAATTTCGTGCATGCGTTGTGAACGGATTTGTATTTCCACCCATTTTCCCAGATGACTCATAACGGTAGTGTGGAGGGCTTCATAGCCATTGGCTTTGGGTATCGATAGCCAATCGCGGATGCGGTCGTGCCTGGGTTTATAAATTTCGGTGATGAGTGAGTGAACCTTCCAGCAATCGAGGCGCTCGGTCTCCGGCGGCGAATCCAAAATGATGCGGATGGCAAAAATGTCGTAAACATCTTCAAAACTAATATTTTGTTTCTGCATCTTCTGCCAAATCGAATAGATCGACTTCATCCGCACCTGAATCGTGTAGGAAATTCCGTGTTTGGAAAGCAGGTTTTTGATGGGATAGATAAACCGGTTGATCAGGCGGTCGCGGTCGGTGCTTGTCTCTTCGAGTTGTGCCTGCAGGTGATGATACACCTCAGGCTCGGTATATTTTAGTGAAAGATCTTCGAGTTCGGTTTTTATGTTGTACAATCCCATTCGATAGGCCAACGGAGCTATCAGTGTGAGGGTTTCGCTTGCAATTTTCAGTTGCTTGTCACGCGGCATGGCATCCAGGGTGCGCATATTGTGCAGACGATCGGCAAGTTTTATTAATATCACACGCATATCTTCAGCCAATGCAATGATCATGTGCTTGAAATATTCGGCCTGGATGCTACGCTTTCCGTCGTCGAGGATGCCTTTTATCTTGGTAAGCCCGCCGATGATCATGGCGATGCGCGGGTTGAACATCTCTTCAATTTCTTCGATGGTGGTTCCAGTGTCCTCCACAATGTCGTGCATGAGTGCGCAGATAATGGAAGTGCCATCGAGGCGCATATCTTTGGCGCAAATGGTGGCGACCTCCAGCGGATGATAGATGTACGGCTCTTTGGTGCGCCGACGCATTCCGCTATGTTCTTTCACAGCAAAATCGAAGGCTTTACGCACCATCAGGGCTTCCTCCTTGCTGTGTCGGTTTTTCCATTCCCGCAAAAGGATGCGATACCGATGCGTTATTTCTTTGCGTTCTTCCTCTGTGTACATGAAAAGTTCAAAGATTTTTGAGACCAACAAAATTAGCCAAACATTTCTACCTGCTGGTGTTTGTATCAAAATTTTAAAAAATAACGTTATAAAAACCTATTATGATACAAAAAATGGATACTTTGCCGTCCAATTTTTTTTGAGCATTATCCGGATAGTTTTTAGTAATAATGTTGGCTATTGATGAGAAAATTTACGCTTTTTGTCTTTCTTCTGTTTGTCTTACAAGCCGCTCATGCCACGCATCAGCGTGCTGGTGAAATTACCTACAAAGCCATCTCGGCACTCGAATACGAATTTACCATCGTCACCTACACTTACACGCCAAGCCCTGCCGACCGCCCGGAGCTGAAAATAAACTGGGGCGACGGCACTGCGCAAATAGTGCTGCGAACCTTCCGGCAAGACCTCCCCAACAATATCCGCCGCAACGAATACTCCGGAGCCGTGCATATTTTTCCAGGACAGGGAACCTACGTCATCTGGGTGGAAGACCCCAATCGCAACTACGGCGTGCTAAATATTCCCAACTCCGTTAACGTACCTTTTTATATCTACACCGAGTTGGTGATCAATCCATTTCTGGGTCCTAACAATTCGGTGAATCTTCTCTCGCCGCCCATCGATAATGGCTGTGTTAATTCCCTTTATCTTCACAATCCAGGCGCCTACGATATCGACGGCGACAGCCTTTCTTACAAGCTGGTTAACTGCCGTGGCGCCTTTGGCCTGCCGATTCCGGGCTACGTGTTGCCCAATCAGGTGGATAACAGCGTTCCTACCACTTTTGATATCGATCCCATTACAGGCACCATTCTTTGGGATAAACCTTTGATGCAAGGCGAATACAACATTGCTTTTCATATCGAAGAATGGCGCAGTGGGGTAAGGATTGGATATGTAACCCGCGACATGCAAATCACCATTCTGGCCTGCGACAACGAGTCACCGCAAATCGGTGCATTGCAGGATACGTGTGTCCGTGCCGGCGATACTCTGACGTTTGAAGTTACTGCTACCGATCCCAACGCAAAGCCAAGCGAAGATTTGATTCTTCGCGCATTGGGCGGACCTTTTGAAGTGGCCGAAAGTCCGGCTACTTTTCCGCCCGTCATCGGACACCTTTCGGTCTCATCAACTTTTACATGGAAAACCACCTGCGCCCACGTACAGATGCAACCGTATCAGGTTGTGTTTATCGCCCGCGACACGTTAAATTTCCCACAGCTCACCGACATCAAAACGATGGGTATCCGCGTGATCAGTCCGCCGCCCAAAAACCTTGCAGCTTCGCCTGTGGCCGGTAGCATGCACCTTAGCTGGAACCAGGCGCCTTGCCCGCGCACCATTGGCTATCATCTTTACCGCCGAAGTGGTTTTTATGGTTACCAGCCCGGCTATTGCGAAACCGGAGTTCCGGCATACACCGGCTACCAGCGCATTGCAACATTTGAAAAAATTACTGATACCACTTTCGTGGATAACAACGGTGGTAACGGTTTGGCGCCGGGCGCCGAATACTGTTACATGATTATAGCCTGGTTTGCCGATGGCAGCCTTAGCTACGCCTCCGAAGAAGTATGTGCTTCGCTGGTGCGAGATGTTCCGGTGATCACCAATGTTTCGGTATTGGAGACATCGGTTGATGCAGGAAAAATGGTTGTGGCCTGGAGCAAACCCACAGAACATGACACTTTGCTATTTCCGCCACCTTATAAGTACATCGTCAACAGAGCTTCTAATCAGGAACCGGAATTTTTAGCTGTAGCCGAATTACATGGAATCGACGATACCACTTTCGTGGATGCCGGCCTCAACACTGCACAGATCTTTTACACCTACCGAATCGATATGTACAGTCTGGCGCTGCCAGATGGTTTCATGGGTTCGTCGCAACAGGCTAAAAGCATGTTTCTTACCATTGCTCCTACTGACAGAACTTTGAATCTTTCATGGAACCGCGACGTGCCCTGGCGCAACGATTATTATTCCATCTTCCGGTACAACGAACTTAGCCAAAAATACGATTCCATCGCTGCTACAACCAACACCTTTTATCAGGATTTAGGTTTGATAAATGGTGAAACGTACAGTTACTTTATCCGGAGCACCGGCAACTATTCCCAGCCGGGATTTGTATCGCCTATCGTCAACTTTTCACAAATTTCGGCAGGAATCCCTGTTGATAATGTTGCCCCCTGCCCTCCCCTTTTAAACATTCGTGTAGATTGCGAACTCCTCGAGAACAATCTTTCGTGGACAAATCCACCCGATTGTCCCACCGACATTGCTACTTACTATATTTATTTTTCTTCTGTAGTAAACGAAACGCCGCAACTCATCGACAGTATGCCGGATCCATTTGTGCTTAATTACACGCATCGAAATCCTTCTATTAATGGCTGCTATCAGGTGGCGGCGAGCGATTCGACGGGCAACCTGGGCGAGCGTAGCGACATAATCTGCGTAAGCAGCGATAGCTGCTCCAATTACAAGTTTCCCAACGTTTTCACGCCAAACGATGATCCTTATAATCAATATTTCCAGCCATTGCCCGGCTATTCCCTGATTGACAAAGTGGATATGACCATATTTAATCGCTGGGGACGCATTGTGTTTCAAACGCAGGATCCGCAAATAATGTGGGATGGGCGCAACATGAACAGCAACCAGCCATGCGATGAAGGCGTGTACTTTTATGTTTGCAAAGTTTTCGAGATTACGCTGGAAGGACTTTCCGAACGAACCATTAACGGTACCGTGACGCTGTTGCGATAATGCATCCGATCTATCTGCTTTGGTGAACCTTTTCAGAAAGGTTACGTTTTCCCATTTAAAACATTTTAAAACTTTCACTTCTATGAAATTTTATTTCCAAATGATCATGTTGCTGGCGATTTTTCAGTTGCCGGCATTAGCACAAACTGGTGTTAATAGCGACCTGGGGACAGTAAAATATCCACAGGAAACCCATTTTAAAAATCTAAGGCAGCTCACCTTTGGTGGCGACAATGCCGAAGCTTATTGGAGTTTCGATAACAGCCGGCTTATTTTTCAGGCTACCAATAAAGCATGGGGTACTGAGTGCGATCAAATTTTTATCACCACCATTGCCGGCAGTGATATGAAGGAAAACCGTCCGTTACTCGTAAGTACCGGACAGGGACGCACCACCTGCTCCTATTTTCTGCCTGGCGATAGCACGATACTTTATGCATCCACGCACGAAAACGATGCAGCCTGTCCGCCCCAGCCAGAGCGCGAGGTGAATGGAAATTATGTGTGGCCGATTTATGAATCTTTCGATATTTACAAGGCCGACGACCAGGGAAGGATACTGAAAAAACTCACCGATACACCCGGTTATGATGCCGAAGCCACCGTTTCGCCAAAAGGCGATAAAATCGTTTTTACCTCTATACGTTCCGGCGATCTGGAGCTTTATACGATGGACATCGACGGCAGCAATGTGCGGCAGATTACCGACGAGCTGGGTTACGATGGCGGCGCCTTTTTCTCGCCTGATGGCAAACAGCTTGTCTTCAGAGCTTCCCGCCCCAAGACCCCGGAAGCAATTGCACGTTACAAAGACTTGCTTACACAAGGTCTGGTGATGCCAACTGATATGGAGATTTTTGTTTGCGACGTCGATGGAAGCAACCTGCGCCAGGTCACCGATCTGGGAAAAGCCAACTGGAGCCCGTTTTTTCACCCTTCTGGCGACAAAATCATTTTCTCATCCAACCATGCTTCGAAAGGTGGTTTCAAATTTAACCTTTACATGATAAATGTTGATGGTACCGATTTGAAACAAATCACCTACGACACCGTCTTTGATGCTTTTCCGGTATTCTCTAATGATGGTAAATACCTGGTGTTTTCTTCCAACCGAAACAATGGCGGAACCCATGACACCAACCTTTTCCTGGCCGAGTGGGAGGATTAAAAACTATCTCTTAAGCGCCGGTGGATAAAGCTGCCACTTTGTTAGGGAATACCGCCGAACGCATCACACGTATGGTGTTGCTTTCGCAAAAATATTTTTAGACGCATAGCGCGTGGCGCAAAGCGAAGGGCTTAAGGCGAAGGAAACTGTGACCAGCGACCAACTTACTTCGAACCTTCCTTATCAGGAATCATGCATTGGTTGCGTCGGCCAAACCAAAGATAGCGGTTGCGTGCCACGAAATTGTACAGCTTATCACGCCAGGCCAGAGGCAAATATTTAAAAGGTAACATCAGCCGCCATATTCCACCCAGAATTTTAAAAATTTCTAATACCGCTTCTGATCGTTCCCGGATAACTCCGTGGTGATATAAAATCACGGAGTTCGGGTCATTTTGCGGTCTGTTTTCACTTTCCGATATTTTCATCAATTGTACGGCTTCGTCGGATTGTAAAGTTAGGAACTGAAATCTGGCCGACTTATCTTGGCGGATCAGCCAACGTACAAAGCCGCTGCACAGATTGCAATATCCATCAAAAAGGATAATGTACGGACTATCGGAATTTGTATTTTTCATCAAAAAAAAGGCTTTGCGATTTAACATCTGCAAAGCCTTAAAGTTTTATTCATTACCGCCGGATGGCTTGTCACCGCCACCTCCCCTACCCCCGCCTTCATTAGGCCTGTTGGGACGCGGCCCTCTATTTCTACCAGGCTGGTTGCGGTTATCACCTTTGTTAGAAGGTTTGCGGTTTGGATCGTTGCGGTCATTGCTTTTATTGCGCTGCTCATAGGGGCGCCTTGGTGGGCGTTCAGTTTTGGGCTCACCTTCTGCAGGAGGGCTATCAGAACGTTGGTCATTACCGGAAGGTTCCGTCCGATTGCGGCGTTGGTTGTCATTGGACTGCGGGCGGGCATTCTGACTACCCGGAGCATCACTGCTTCTGGCTTTCTTTTTCCGGCGACGCTGGCTGGCAGGTTCTTCCATTTTATCAAAACGACTGATGTCTTCCTGAGTGAGACCGCCATTTCCAATATCAACCTTCACTTCGCGCGTCAGTGCGCTATCTTCGAGTTGTGCCGGGAAGTTGCCTTTTCGGTTTTCAGCAATTATTTCTTTCACCCTATCAACGCTAAGGGCCATCATGTTGCTTGAGTCGTTTGTATAAGTGTACCACATGATACGTTTGAAAACGTCCGACTTTTGATGAGCGGCGTTGCCCTTAGCCGTTTTGAGATAAATGTTGGAGTCGGGAAAATCTTTGAGGGCATCGAGATAAACGTCATTTTCGTAGTTGAGGCAGCATTTGAGTTTGCCACATTGCCCGGCAAGCTTTTGCGGGTTTGGCGAAAGCTGTTGAATGCGTGCTGTGCTGGTGGTGACGGAGGTAAAGTCGGTGAGCCAGGTGGCACAGCAAAGTTCACGGCCGCAGGATCCAATGCCTCCAAGACGGGCTGATTCCTGCCGCACACCGATCTGGCGCATCTCTATCCTGATTTTAAACTCTTCGGCCAGTACTCTGATCAACTCGCGGAAATCGACACGTTCTTCGGCAGTATAATAAAACACTGCCTTGGTTTCGTCGCCTTGAAATTCGACGTCGTTAATTTTCATATCGAGATTGAGATTACGGGCAATCTTTCTCGATTTGAGTTGTACGCGGTCTTCCTGATCAACAGCATTAAGCCACTTTTCGATATCGGTAAGACGGGCGCGGCGATAAACTTTCTTGACGGTGTCGGCTGCGGGATCCACATTCTTTTTGCGCATTTGCAGTTTCACAATTTCACCGGTCATGGTAATAATACCGATGTCGTGACCCGGCGAAGCCTCAACAGCCACAATATCGCCAACTTTCAAATCCAGATCCGACGTAAGTCGAAAGAAATCCTTCCGGCTATTTTTAAAACGAATCTCCACGCAGTCGAACTGAGGATGGTTATCGGGTAATGGAATATCGCGCAGCCAGTTGGTTACGTCGAGTTTGCAGCAGCGGTTGCATGCCACATGGCTATTGTCCTGATATATTTGTGGAGCATGGCTGCACCCTCTCGAAAGAAATGTGTTGCTGCCTTCCTGCTCTGTATGTGTAGTTTCGATATTATCCATAGAAATATTTGGGTATTAAAAACCTGCAAATTTAATTATTCTTGTTTAGCTGGCTGGAGCTTCTTGACTCTAAGCAGCTTTGTGATAGTAAGTGAAAGGTCGAGCATGATCATGCCAGTGTGCACGTTGCGCTCGAGATGATAAATAGCCTTGTCGAACTCTTCGGCAAACTGGCTTATGTTTTCCTGATGAACAAAAGGTGAAAATCGCCTGTAAAAGTCCTGCTCCTCACTCGTATTGCGTACGAGGTTGCTCATGTCTAATCCGGTGAGCAGGCAGTTGCGTAAGATGATCAGGCCGGACTGAAGGAAACTTTTGAGCTTTTCGCGGGTTTCTTTACCCAAATCTTCACTTAGTTTTAAAATGGCGGGCACATCCGCAACATAGCAAAGGCGCATCCAATCGCGAAAGCGAGTAAAATTCTCCGAAAGCTCATCGCCCATTTCAAGCAATGCTGAAGCCCTGGTGAAACTGCCATTGGCCAGACGCGCTGCTTCGGCGGCAGCAGCTTCATTCATCCCGAGACGTTGGCGGCATGCTTCGTAAAGTGACTGATTTTCGATGGCTGGAATTTTAACCAGATGTAGTCGCGAGAGAATCGTGGGTAAGATATTCTCGGTTTGCTCGGCAATGAGCAAAAACAAAGTCTTATCCGGAGGCTCTTCAAGCATTTTCAGCAAGCGCGGTGCTGCCGTATAATAAAGCTTTTCTACCATCCAGGTAATCATCACCTTGTATTCCGATTCGTAGCTTGTGTAGCTGAGCGTATGGATGATACTGCTACTGTCGTTGGTGTTGATGGTAGCTTGTTTGTTATCAATGTCGATTTCGTGATACCAGTCGTTGAGGGTGATGTAGTAGTTTTTTCGTTCCAATAGCTGGCGCCACTCTTTTATCACCTGGCTACTGGTGGGTTTATCTTTATCCTTCATTTTAGCTGAAGAAGCCACCGGATAAATGAAATGCAGATCGGGATGGATGAGCTTGTTGTATTTGATGCACGATAGGCATTTTCCACACGAATCGCGGTGTTCAAACTTATCTTTGTCGTGGCAACTGATAAACTGAGCATAGGCCACCGCCAGCGCAAGTTTGCCATAGCCATTATTACCATAAAACAACTGTGCATGCGCCACACGATTGTTGGCCACGGTGCCTATTAGTTTTTCTTTGATTTGTTCCTGTCCGATGATATCTCTGAAAAGCATCCTTCTGTAATTTTATCCTAAAGCGACAAAGGTAAAATTTCTCCGGCCATTTTTAAATAAGTTCTCAGCCCACGATCTTCGTTTCTTAGTTTTCTGTCTACATGATACGACATCCTTAGGTGCAGCACATCGAAATATTAAACCGAAAAATTTCCCTCAAATTACCTGTTTTTAAATTTCTACTTTTGCGCCTCAAAATTCATTGACGATAATGGTTTTCAGCAGCGCTGTTTTTCTTCTGGCTTTTCTTCCGGTTTTTTTAATCACCTATTATTTGGTAGGTGCCCGGCTGAAGAACTACACCATTCTTTTGTTTAGCGTTTTCTTTTATGCATGGGGTGCGCCCGATTTTGTATTCGTCGTGCTCGGCTCAATGATCGTCAACTTTTATGTGGTGCAGGCGATGCAGCATACCGGAAAGTTATCGGCAAAGCGATTGCTGCTCTTCCTCTCGGTGGCTATCAATCTGGGGTTGCTCCTTTATTTTAAATACGCCAACTTTTTCATCGAAAACGTAAATGCGCTCATTTCAACTTTGGGATTGGGCAGCGACGTACCCTGGGTGATGGTGGGGCTTCCTGTGGGGATTTCCTTTTTTACGTTTCAAAGTCTCACCTATTCCGTGGACGTGTATCGTCGCGTGCATGAGCCGCTCAAAAAGCTCTCCGATTACATCCTTTACATTTTGATGTTTCCGCAGTTGATTGCCGGGCCTATCGTCCGGTTCAATTTTATCGCCGATCAGATTACCAATCGCCACGAAACTGCCGACGACCGACTGTTGGGGATGTTTCGCTTCATTATCGGGCTGGCCAAAAAAGTATTAATAGCCAATGTGCTTGGCGCCGAAGCTGATCGCATCATGGCACTCGACGCCGCAACTATTTCATCGGCCACGGCCTGGATGGGCATCCTGGCCTATACTTTTCAGATTTATTTCGACTTTGCCGGTTATTCCGATATGGCCATCGGCATTGGCCGGATGATTGGTTTTACTTTCCCTGAAAACTTCAACAATCCTTATGTCTCGCAAAGCATCACCGAGTTTTGGCGCCGGTGGCACATCACTTTGGGCGCCTGGATGCGGGATTATTTGTACATCCCGCTTGGCGGAAATCGGGTAAAAACACAGCGACGCCTCTATTTTAATCTTTGGTTTGTATTTCTGTTGTCGGGGCTGTGGCACGGCGCTTCCTGGAACTTTGTGATCTGGGGCGGCTACCACGGGTTCTTCCTCATCCTCGATCGTATTTTTTTGCTCAAACTTCTAAAGCACTCCGGCAGGGCGTTCAGCACCATTTTTACTTTTTTTGTTGTAGTAATGGGCTGGGTATTTTTCCGGGTAGAAGATTTTGCGACATCAATGATTTATTTTCGGCGACTGTTTGCATTCGACTTTGCCAGCGCACCCATTGTTTTCGATTCTGAAATTATGACGATTATGATTTTTGCAATATTTTTCTCCTTTATCACCGTCAGCAAGGCCGGCCTGCGGTTACAGGACAAAGTTTATTATGCAGAATATCCGTCCCGGCGAAAATATGTTGTATTTGCCTGCACGCTTGTGTTGTTTGTGTTGTCGTTGGCCTCCGTCACCACATCGGGATTTAATCCATTTATTTATTTCAGGTTTTAATGACTAAAAAGAAAACATACCAATTGTCGCAATGGCTGTTTGTGCTGTTTATGGTCATCCTGCTGGTACCAGCGATGCAAGGGATTTTTCGTCCGGTGGAGGTGCCACCGCTAAAGGGCGACATCCGGTATGCTGAGCGTCCGCAGGTTACTGTCGGTGGGTGGTTTGATGAAACGCTGCAACAAAATACGGAGAGCTGGGTCAACCAACATTTTGGTTTTAGAAATACGCTGGTAAGACTTTACAACCAGTGGCGGTTTTGGTTGTATGGCAAATCGAGTGCACGTGGCGTGCTCATTGGCAAACAAAACTACCTCTACGAAGAAAATTATATTAAAGCTTATTACGGGCGCGATTTCGTTGGTGATTCATTGATCAGTGCGCGTGTGGAAACTTTAAAAAAGATACAGGACACACTGCAGTCGCTTGGCAAAACGATGGTAATATGCATTGCACCGGGCAAAGGCCAGTTTTATCCTGACTACATCCCCGACGATCTGCGCAGCGATCCTTCAGTTACAAATTACCAAACATTAATAAAAGAAGCCAAAAAGCAAGGATTGGAACTGATTGATTTCAATGCATGGTTTCTGCAAATGAAGGACACCTCGCGCTATCCGCTATATCCAAAAACGGGCATCCACTGGAGCCACTATGGCAGCGAGCTGGCGCTGGATTCGCTAATGCGATACATCGAACAACGCCAGCAGGTGGACATTCCTGATTTTGCGGTGAAGCGCCGCTATGTGCCGGACGAAATGATGGCGCCTGAAGCTGACATCGAAGAAGGGATGAATTTACTGGTGGATTTGGATCGCTTCCCGATGATTTACAGCGATGTTAGCATTGAAAATCAGGGGAAGCCCAAGCTCAAAATTATGGTTGTCTCCGATAGCTTTTTCTGGCAACTTCACAACCGTGGGTTTATGTCGTCGGTTTTCGACGATGGCCAGTTTTGGTATTATAACCAAACCATCTATCAGCCAACGATACCTGCCGGCAGGCCGGTGGAAAGTGCTGACGTGCGACAGGAGCTGCTAGACAAGGATGTGATCGTGCTTCTGACCACCGATGCCAACTTACCGGCTTTCCCGTGGGGATTCGATGCTTTGGCCTACCGTGCACTGTTTGTCTCCGATAGCGCCTACAAGGCGCAGCGCGAAGAAAAAATCCAGGGCTATATCTTTGCCATCAAAAACACGGAGGCTTGGCTGGAGCAGGTGCGCCAAAAAGCCATCGAACGCCAGCTTCCGCTCGACAGCATGATTCGTATCGACGCCACCTACATGGTGGATATGGAAGAAAAAAAGGAGTAACCTAAAAAAAGAAATCCTTCACGGAAACTAAGAAATATTATTTTTGCGGCATGGGATGCTAGCTCAGTTGGTTCAGAGCGCTGCCTTCACACGGCAGAGGTCACTGGTTCGAATCCAGTGCATCCCACAAAATTCTCTCCCGATTTCTTCCTCCTACACAACTTAAAAATTTGATCCATCCGACATCCAATCGGATCGCCGCCTGCATGTCAAAGTGGCTTTCTACAAGCATTTTAACCATTTTTAAAGGTCTGCCAACTTAGCCTTAACAGTTTGTTAACAGTTCGGTGCCTATTTTCGCCGCATTCTTACTCAAGTCATTTTTATTAATTAAATCCTAACTGTTATGAAGATTTGTACACTCTTGTTTTCACTCCTTTTTGTATGCTTTTTATCGATGGAAGCTCAAATTGTAAATGAGCAAAGTTCGAAGGAGGAGCTTTTGCAGTATCATCTTACACAACTTAAAAACGATAACCATGCTCCCTTCCGGCTCATTGTGAAATTCAGTGACAAAGTATTGACAACTGACAATGGCAAAACCACAACTTCTGGCAAAGTCAACAATGTTTTGTCTGATATTCAGATGAAGGCCATAAAACCGCTTTTTGAAAAATCCAATTCAAAAAATACAACATTAAAAGCTCAATTTGGATTACAGCGCTATTACATCATCAATCTTGACCGCAAAACAGACTTAAGTGCCGCCTTAATTAAACTTAACGCTCTGGACGAAATTGAGGTAGCGGAACCGGATTATCTGGCTAGCATTGCCGGCGTACCGAACGACCCTTATTACACACAGCAATGGGCTATGAATAATACAGGCCAGGCTATTCAATATGAAACTGGTTTTCCGATAGGTACGCCTGGCGTTGACCTGAATATGCAAGCGGTTTGGGATCTGCAAACCGGCAGCGAAGATGTAGTGGTTTGTATCCTCGATACCGGGGTGGACACCGACCATCCTGAATTTGCAGGCCGGATTGTTCCGGGTTACGATTTTCAGTTTGATGATAATGACCCCAACCCTATTCCCGGAGAAGATGGTGGGGCGCACGGAACCGCTTGTGCCGGCATCGTTGGGGCATCAGGTAATAATGGAATGGGTGTGGCGGGAATTGCGTGGAACACCAAAATTATGCCTGTAAAAGTATTGTACAATGGCACAGGTGCATGGAGCACCATTGCAAGTGGAGTAACCTGGGCAGCCGACAACGGTGCTGATATTATCAGCGCAAGCATTGGAGGAACCTCTTACTCAAGCGTACTCGAAGACGCTGTGAATTATGCTTTTGGCCTGGGCTGTACCCTTTTTGCAGCTTCCGGCAACAGCAACGACGACCTTAGCGTCACGCCATCGTATCCCGCTTCATTTACCAATACAATTTGTGTTGGCGCATTGAGCCCTTGCGGCGAACGGAAAAGCCTCACGAGTTGTGATGGCGAATATTGGTGGGGTAGTAATTATGGCAGCGCTATGGATTTCCTGGCGCCGGGAACCCGGAATTATACAACCGACATTACAGGAACTGATGGTTACGATATCGGAGATTATAATCCTTTCTTTAATGGGACTTCTTCAGCTTGCCCGTATGCAGCGGGTATTGCCGCGCTAATGCTTGCCGAAAACCCTTCGCTCACCAATGCAGAGATACGCTCGAAGATGCAGATGTCGTGTGTTGACATGGGTGTTGTTGGTAAAGATGACGACACAGGCTATGGCCGTATCGATGCCTATCAGGCTTTACTGAATGCAACCAGCAACCAAACTATCGTTCGCATCACACCATTACTACAGAAAGTTGCTCCGGGTGCATATTTTTCAATTGATTTTATGATTCAGAATGTGACCAACCTGGCCTCTTATCAATTCAACTTTAGCTACGAACCCGATTACATGGAATTTTTGGATGTGGAATTTAGTAGCTTTCTTACCTCCACCGGCCGGACTTCGGTTCCTTCGGTAGTTACTCCTGATCCAAATGGTTATATTTTCGTTTCTAATGGAACCACCGGCCTCACGCCAGCAGGCCCTGATGGAACTGCACGGTTGTTCACGGTTAACTTTCAGGCAAGCGAAACCCCACCGGATTTTTCGACCCTGCAATTCAACATCATGGAGTCTGTGGTGAAGCAGCCCAATGGCACACCCATCGTTCCCATTATCATGAACGGTGCTGTTACCATTGAACCTGATTATTGTAAAACGGGACTTTATACAGCAGGTTGCAGCAATGGAGATTATTTTGATTATGTTGGAATAGCTAACCTCGAAAATGCCGGATCAGGGTGCAGTACCGACGGATATGGTGATTTTTCCTATAAGATTGCCGATGTAATTCAGGGGCAAAGCTATCCGCTTAGCCTAAAAATAGGCCATGGTGGAAATTATGTTTCGGCTTGGATAGATTATAATGATAATAAGGAATTTGAACCTGAAGAAAAGGTGCTGAATGATTACTTCTATTCCACGGCAAATCTGATGCGGACAGTTTACGTTACAATTGCGGAAGATGCACCTGTCGGTTCACATCGACTGCGTTTGAGAACAGTTAACAATGTTCCGGGTGCGGATGCTTGCAGTGAGGCGTATTATGGTGAGGTGGAAGATTACACACTGAATGTTCTTCCGAAAGATCAATATGGCAGAATTGAGGGTTATGTTACGGCTGTGACGTATGAATCCATTCCTGGAGCGCTTATTCAACTACAACCATCAGGCGCCTCTGTATTGTCCAATTCAATGAGTTATTATTGTATTAATGTCGAAGAAGGATCGACGAGTATCACATGTTCGGCCAGCGGCTACGATACTTTCTATGATAATATTTATGTTTCGGCAGGCGAGGTTTACAACCTTGATATTTACCTGTGGTTGCCGGACGGCTTCTGTACGGAGAACCTTTATGGAAGCGGATGCTGGGATGGCGATGGTATCGAAGACTTTTTCTTCGAGGATATTTATCATCCTGAATCAGGCTGCAGCCCGGATGGCTATGGCGATTTCACCTACATGTCAACCAACCTAACTTGTGGCGAAGAATATTATGCGGAAGCATCCTGCGTTTATGGCAGCAATTATCTAAATATCTGGATCGATTTTAACGACAACTTTACTTTTGAACCTGAAGAGCGGGTTCTTCAAAATGGATATATGGACAATGGCGGCGAGCTTTATGGCTTTTATCTGAATTTGCCCTGGGATTGCCAGCCCGGTGAACATATCATGCGGGTCAGAACTGTTTTTGGCGAGCCTTTCGACGACCCATGTGCCTGGTATGAATGGGGCGAAGTACAGGATTACACCGTTTATATTGAAGGCGATGATTCTTACGGAGCACTCCACGGAACAGTGCGTAATTGGGATAATAATCTGCCGCTGGCAAATATTCAGATAGAAATAGATGATCTTGGACTTTCTACTATTTCCGACCCTGATGGGTATTATGAATTTGAATATGTTCCTGCGGGCGAGTACTATGTTTCGATCAATCAAGAGGGATATTTCCAGACAGCAATATTGGCAAACATTGATCCCTGGGAAACAAGCTACGAAGATATGTTTGCCATTCCCATCCATGACAATCAATTCCAGATTCCTCAGGGGTGGAGTGGCATTTCGAGCGTTTATTACATGTATCCGGATGTTTCGAATATATTTGCCCAGCACAGCGATGACGTGGTCATTATCTCGTCGATGGATGGATTTTACTATCCCGGACAAAATGTGAATACTTTGGGCAGGTGGGAAAATAGCCCTGGCTACAAAATTAAAACACTGAACGAGATCAACTTTAGCTATCCCGGTTGGACACGTCAACCCTCCACATTATCCCTTCCGGCAGGCTGGAGCATTTTGCCCTGCTGGAGTGATTGTGCAGTGAGCATCGAAGATATGTTTGCCGCGACAGGCACACAACCCGTCATCGTTAAAGAAATTGCAGGCTCCGGCGTCTATTGGCCAGGTAAGTCAGTTTTTTCGCTTTCTGACCTTTATCCCGGTAGAGCATATTTAGTTTTGATGAACAATGCAACGACAGTTCAATTTCCCGAATGTGCATCCAAGTCATCGGGAGTTTCGCAACCATCTAACGCATTAAATACCACAACGTGGGAAACCCCTGTGCCTTCAGGAAACACCCATCTGATTCATGTGCCGCAAAATCTGATTCAGGATGCCGGCCTGGTTGCCGGTGATTATTTAGGTGCTTTTGACGCAAGCGGCGCCTGCTTCGGAATTGCACCGATCACAGGATTACAGAATCATGCAATCGTAGCTTTTGGCGATGATGCCCTCACGGCTGCTAAAGATGGCTTTGTGGATGGGGAGCAGATTTACCTAAAAGTATTCCGTGCAAAAACAGGTCAAGCCGAATTGCTTGACGTAATGTTTGATGCGCAGATGCCCAATCAGCAGTTTTTTGCTGCCGATGGATTATCTTCTGTGATGCTGAAATCAACGGGCATTTCATCCAACTTCTCCGGATCGCAAAGCGATTTCACACTTTCTCCCAACCCAACCTCCGGAATCGTTTACTTGCAGAGCAGCATCGAAACGGAAACCCTACAGGTAAAAGTTTTTGATAGCCAGGGAAGGCAGCTCTATGAAAGCGGTAATCTTACGAACATCGCATCACAACCCGTGCGCTTCGATTTCACCGGTTTCCCGTCAGGCTTTTACACCATGAAAATCGTAAGCCCCGGAGCCGTATTCGACGAGAAGTTTATCATCAAATAAATTAAAAGCAAGTCAAAAACTGAAGCTCCCCTTCAAAAACGAATTTTGAAGGGGAGTTTTTTTTGACTTTTGAAATTTTCAGATAATTTATTCTGATCGAAATAGTTTTAGTAATAATATGCCTATTTTTGTTTTTATATCATTCTTAATTAATCTTTTATGAAAGGTGAATTTACCGTAATAATCGAAAAGGATTCGGAGGGATACTTGGTTGCAAGTGTTCCTGAGTTGCCCGGATGTCATACACAAGCCACATCTTTCGACCAGTTGAACGAGCGAATAAAGGAGGCGATCGAACTATGCATTCTTGAGAGTGAGGGTCAAGCAGACCG
>CAZTCX010000049.1:0-22100 GCA_964612515.1 uncultured Lentimicrobiaceae bacterium
AACCGGTTGGATTGGGTTCATAGCTGCCGCCGTGTTTATCGGGATTCTTCTTGCGCTTTTGGTCTATGAAATCAGCATTGGTGCCCTCGACTTTGAAATTTCGGGTAAGAAAATCCTTAAAGCTTTTAATAAAAGAAAAAACATGAAGCATGAATAGACAATCACTATTTTTCAAGGGAGCAGGTGAGACTTCCCCTTCCGACGGCTCATTTGACGAGGTTATCAGACAAAATATTGCTTTTACAAAGCTTCAGGATATGCTCGCATGGGGTCGCAAAAATTCTATTTGGCCATTCAACTTTGGGTTGTCATGTTGTTTCGTGGAAATGGCTACCAGCCTCACGAGCCGTTATGATATTGCACGTTTTGGTGCGGAAGTAATACGTGGAACTCCACGGGAAGCTGATCTGATGATCATTGCCGGGACAGTATTTATGAAAATGGCTCCGGTGATCCAAAAACTTTATGAGCAAATGATGGAGCCGAAGTGGGTAATCTCCATGGGCTCGTGTGCGAATTCGGGCGGCATGTATGATATTTACAGCGTGGTACAAGGTGTCGACAAATTTTTGCCGGTTGATGTATATGTTCCCGGATGTCCACCACGGCCGGATGCTTTTATGGAAGGTTTGCTATTGCTAAGCGAACAAATCGGCAAAGAGAAAAGGCCGCTTAGCTGGAGGGTCGGACCACAGGGCATCATAAAACCAGAAGAGTATTCGCTGAGAGATAAAAAAAGAGAGGAGAGAATGAAAATGACTGATATTGACTCGCCGGATAAAATTTAATTGATATTCAATCTGATGGAAAAAGATCAACTATTCATTGATATTAGCGGCTCGTTTGGAACTTCCGACTTTAAAAGAGAAGAAACAAAAGACGAGATTTTGACGCTCATGGTTCCCGAACAAAGGTTGCGCGAACTATTAAGGCATCTGAAGTTAAAGTTGGAAAAGCCTTTTTCGATGCTTTATGATCTTACAGCCATTGATATGCGCGCCTACTCAACGATTGGTGCACCTCCTGAACATCCTTTCATCATCGTTTACCACCTCCTCTCTTTCGATCGGAATTGTGATTTACGGATCAAGGTTGGCCTGTCGTCCGATTACCCAACCATTCCAAGCATTGTGGATATCTGGCCATCCGCCAATTGGTATGAACGGGAGATATACGATATGTTTGGTGTTCAATTTACAGGTCATCCCGATTTGCGGCGAATTCTTATGCCGGAAAGCTGGGACGGGCATCCCCTGCGGAAGGAGCATCCTGCGCGGGCAACGGAGATGGGTAATTTTGTTATGACCGATGATTATATGGAGCAACAGGAAGAGGAGCTTCATATTAATCCTGAAAAGTTCGGAATGAAAAGGCAAACGGACGATGCTGATTTTATGTTTCTGAACATTGGCCCCCAACATCCCGGCACACACGGTATTCTTAGGCTGATACTTCAGCTTCACGGAGAGGACATTGTGGATATCGTTCCGGAGATCGGGTTTCATCACCGGGGTGCCGAAAAAATGGGTGAGCGGCAATCCTGGCATACTTTCATCCCGTACACCGATAGAGTTGACTATCTTTCAGGGGTTCTCAACAATATGGCCTACGTGGAAGCAGTCGAAAAGCTGGGGAATATTTTAGTGCCTGACAGAGCTAAGGTGATTCGCATTATGCTTGCAGAATTGTTCCGCATCTCCAGTCACCTGGTTTGGTACGGAACCTTTGCCCAGGACATCGGCCAGATGTCGCCAGTATTTTACATGTTTAGCGACAGGGAAAAAGTGCTCGATATTATTGGCGCAATATGCGGTGCCCGTATGCACCCAAACTGGTTTCGCATCGGTGGCGTAGCGCAGGATCTTCCCGAAGGCTGGAGAAAGATGGTCGTTGAATTCCTGAACTATCTTCCGGCAAGATTGAAAGAATATGATTCTTTGGTGATGAAGAATAAGATTTTTAAAGACAGGACAAAGGGAATCGGGATTTACGACACAAAAGAAGCCATCGAATGGGGCATCTCGGGTCCCGGACTTCGTGCTACCGGCTTTGAATGGGATCTTCGCAAGAAAAGACCCTACGGTGGATACGATCAATTTGAATTTGACATACCGGTTGCCTCAAACGGCGACTGTTACGACCGCGCGCTGGTAAGAATAGAGGAAATGAGACAAAGCCTGCGGATCATAAAACAATGTGTCGATAATATGCCCGAAGGAAATTACAAGTCCGATAGCTCAATAGCCACGCCGCCGCGTAAAGAAAACACCATGTACGATATCGAAACGCTGATACATCATTTTGTCCATGTTTCCTGGGGTCCGGTTATTCCGCCCGGTGAGGCTTACTCCGGAATAGAATCATCCAAGGGACTTTATGGATATTATCTGACCAGCAATGGAAATACCACTTCCTATCGGACAAGAATACGGACTCCGTCATTTCCGGCCATGCAAATGGTGCCATTCATCAGCAAAGGATACACTGTAGCCGACTTGCTGTCAATTTTGGGAAGTGTAGATTTTGTACTTGCAGATATCGATCGTTGATTTTTAAAATTTAAAGTATGCTATCAAAAGAGGAAATAGAACTTATTAAAAAGGAAATGGTGAAGTTTCCGATCAAAAGTGCGGCAAGCATTGAGGCACTTAAGATTGTGCAGGATAAGCAGCGATGGGTTTCGGATGAATCGCTGGCCGAAGTTGCCGAAATTCTGGAAATGTCGGCTACCGAACTCGAAAACACAGCCAGCTTTTACAATTTGATTTTTAGAAAACCCGTTGGCCGGCATGTGATTTTCCTATGCGATAGCATCTCCTGTTGGGTGATGGGCTACGAAAACATACTGGATACCCTGCAGAAAAAACTCGGGATTTCATACGGGGAAACCACCACGGACGACCGCTTCACCTTGCTGCCAATTCAGTGCCTGGGCAACTGCGATCAGGCACCGGCAATGATGATCGACAATGATTTACATAATAACCTCACAGCAGAAAAAATTGATGAGATTCTGCAGAACTATCAATAGCTAATGATATGGAAACTCCTTTAACTAAAAATATAACCAAAGGCAAACCGGTGGATATTGCGGCTTACGAAAAGTCGGGTGGCTACCAGGGACTTAAAAAAGCCTTGCAGAAAAACCCTGAAGAGATCACCGCTATGGTGAAGGAGTCGGGCTTGAAAGGAAGAGGAGGAGCTGGTTTTAATACCGGAATGAAATGGAGTTTTGTTCCCATGGGAAAGGATGCGCCAAAGGAAAAGTATCTCATTGCCAATGCCGACGAGATGGAGCCCGGAACTTTTAAGGATCGCCTACTTTTAGAAGGCGATCCGCATCTACTTATCGAAGGAATGATCATCGCTTCCTATGCTATTCAGGCATCCAGTGGATTTATTTTTTTGCGGTGGGCCTATAAAAATTCGGCTGATCAGATTCGTCGTGCCCTTGCTGAAGCCCGCGAAGCCGGCTATCTTGGAAAAAATATCCTCAACTCCGGATTTGATATCGACATACACCTGCACGTAAGCGCCGGAAGATATATGTGCGGAGAAGAGACCGGACTGCTAAATGCCCTGGAAGGAAAGCGTGCCATTCCGCGCTCCAAACCACCTTTCCCACAAGTTAGCGGACTATTCGGTAAACCAACTATCGTTAATAATGTAGAAACCTTCTGCAATGTGCCCCATATTATCGACAAAGGCACCGACTGGTACAAGTCGCTCAGCAAAAGTGATGAGGGTGGAACCAAGCTTTATGGTGTAAGTGGAAGGGTGAAAAACCCCGGCTGCTGGGAGTTGCCGCTGGGTACGAGCATGCGCGAAATAATTGAAGAACATGCGGGCGGGATGCTCGATGGTTACAAGTTTCGGGGTGCCTTGCCCGGAGGAGCATCTACTGATTTTCTTATCGAAGAGCACATGGACACCGTCATGGATTTCGCCTCTGTTGCGAAGGTAGGAAGCAGATTGGGGACGGGAACGCTGGTGATACTCGACGATAGGACCTGCCCGGTGGGATTTGTAGAGAATCTGGAAAGGTTTTTCGCCCATGAATCGTGTGGATGGTGCACGCCATGCAGGGATGGACTGCCCTGGGTAGAAAAAGTGTTACATGCCATTGAGAACGGAAAGGGTGTGGAAAAGCAGATGGAGATTCTCGAATTTCATACCGGTTATCTAAGCCCCGGCCATACCTACTGTGCCCTCGCACCTGGCGCAATGGAACCATTACAGTCAGCCCTCAAATATTTCAGAGAGGATTTTATGAGACATATTAATGAAAAAAAATGCCCCTGGGGGAATAGCCATGCCTAAAATTTTCATAGATAATATAGAATACGAAGTCAAAGAAGGGAAGAACCTGCTCGAATCCATCCTCACGTTGGGGATGAACCTTCCCTATTTTTGTTACCACCCCAAACTTGGATCGGTCGGTGCTTGTCGGCAATGTGCTGTCAAATCGTTTAAAGACGCTGATGATAAGAAGGGGAAGATAATTATGTCGTGCATGGAGCCTATAAAAGAGGGGATGCGCATATCGCTTGAAGATCCTGAGGCGCATACGTTCCGGGCGCATATCATCGAAAGCCTGATGACTAACCATCCGCACGATTGCCCAACCTGCGACGAAGGAGGTGAGTGCCACTTGCAGGACATGACGATTATGTCAGGCCATACCTATCGCAGGTTCAAATTTAACAAACGTACCTTCGAAAACCAATATCTGGGGCCGCTGGTGAATCACGAAATGAACCGTTGCATCGCTTGCTATCGCTGCGTCAGGTTTTATAAAGATTATGCCGGTGGAAAAGATCTTGAAGTTCTGGGTGCACACAACAAAATATATTTTGGCCGACATGAAGATGGGGTGCTGGAAAGCGAATTTAGCGGCAACCTTGTCGAAGTTTGCCCAACAGGCGTTTTCACAGATAAAACCCTCAAAAAACACTTTACCAGAAAATGGGATTATACCACTGCCCCTTCGGTTTGTAATCTTTGCAGCCTGGGGTGCAACATCATTCCCGGCGAACGTTACGGGATGATTAGAAGGGTAAGAACGAGGTACAACAACGAGGTCAACGGATACTTTATCTGCGACCGGGGACGATACGGATATGAATACACCAATTCTTCCAAAAGGATTCTTGTCCCATCCATTAAAGATGCTAAGTCGGAAACCGGCTTCAGGCAATCCGGAGTTCAGGAAGCTCAGTCGGAGCTTAAAAATATATTGAATGGAAATAAGGAAGTCATCGGGATTGGTTCGGCCAGAGCATCACTGGAATCGAATTACGCACTGAAAACCCTTGTGGGCAGTGATAATTTTTATCTTGGGATGTCTGATCCCGATTATGAAATGAATCATATTGCTGCGGAGATATTGAAAAAATCTACGGCAGAAAAATATTCCCTTAAGGAGATCGAAAATACCGAATGTGTCCTTATCCTCGGTGAAGATGTCACGAATACTGCACCCATGATTGCGCTTGCAGTCCGCCAGTCGGTACGGCAAAAGCCTTTGCAGCGCATTGATGCTATGAAGATTCACCGCTGGGATGACAAGACCGTTCGTGATGCCCTCCAGCAGGACAAAGGCCCATTTTTTAATATTACCCCGGCCGCTACCAAGCTGGATGAAATCGGTCAGATCAATCTTCACACAGACCCTGAAACCATTGGTGCTTTTGGTTTTGCTATTGCCCATTTTATGGATGCTGCAAATCCGCTGCCCGAAAATATGAGCAAAGAACATTCTCAAATGGCACAGGCAATCGCTCAAACCCTGATGGAAGCTGAGAATGTGGTCGTCATTTCAGGAACATCCTGTCTTAATGGGAACATCCTCAAGGCAGCTTTCAATATATCCGAAGCCCGTGCAAAACAGGGCAGCAAAACGGGGCTTTGCCTCACTTTTCAGGAAGCAAATTCTCTGGGATTAACATTGCTGGATGGGAAAAAGCTATCGGATATTGGTAGTAGAAAATCGCGTCACGATGCGCTGGTAATCCTCGAAAATGATCTCTATCGGAAAGCTCCGGCAAAGGAAATTGATCAGCTTTTGACATCTTTTGAAAATATAATAGCCATCGATAGCCTGATGAACCCAACGGCCAGCAAGGCGGATTGGATTCTTCCAGCAGCTACCATTTACGAATCTGATGGGCATCTGGTGAATAACGAGGGAAGGGTTCAGCGTTTTTACAAAGTGTTTGTAAGAGAAAATGGCGAAGTTCGTTCCGGACGGGAATGGGTGCAACTACTTTCCGAAAATAGCACCACAAATCCGTTGGCCGGATTGAAAAACATTTTTGATTATTGCGATGCAATCGAAAAGGATTACGCTATTTTCAAAGGTCTTGCTAAGAATATCACTCCGTTAAGTTTCCGCGAGGGCGCCGAAAAAGTTGCCCGCGAACCGCATCGCTACAGCGGGCGGACGGCCATGCACGCCAATGTGACGATGGACGAGCCTACTCCGCCAATAGATCACGAAAGTCCGATGAGTTTCAGTATGGAAGGCTTTCACGAAACTACACCTGCACCGTTAACGCCGTTCTTTTGGAGTCCGGGATGGAATTCTATCTCAGCCCTCAATAAATTCCAGATCGAAATTGGCGGAGAGCTTCGGCGGGAAATTCCACAACTGTGCATTTTGAAAAATAAGAAATCCGAAAGTTCAGATGGAAAATATTATAAGATTGATTTGAATGATGGTAAAAAGCAAAACGATAAGCCAAACGGAGAATGGAAGGTGCTGCCACTTTATCACATTTTTGGTTCCGATGAGCTGAGCGTCGTCAAAGGAGGAATAAAAGAGCTTGCCCCACAGCCCTATATCGCGATGAATCCGGAATCGGCCAAAAAAATGGGCTGGGACGAATCGACTTTATTAAAGCCGGCGGGAGATGCGGTTAATAAAGGGACTCAACTTCGATTCATGGACGGAATCCCTGATGGTTGCGTGGGAATACCGCTTGGACTGGAGCAAATGCCTTATGTAGAATTGGAAGCATGGCAAAGCCCACGTGTTTAAACTTGATTAAAATCGTCGTGTTTTGAGAAGAAATACAATTGTAAAAAGGATGTCTATAAATAAATAATTTTATGGAAACCGATGTAAACTGGATATGGATCGTTTTGGGGGTGCTGATTGTGGTTTTGTCATTGGCAGCCGGCCTGATCTGGTATGAGCGCAGGCTGTTGGGCTGGACACAGGATCGGCAGGGGCCGAACAGGGTTGGGCCGCTGGGTCTTTTGCAGCCCCTCGCCGACGTCGTAAAAATCTTCTTCAAGGAAGATTGGATTCCTCCGTTTGCCAGCCGGCTCATATTTGTTGTTGCACCAACGATAACCATGTTTACCATATTAATGAGCTTTTCAATAATTCCATTCGGACCGGCCATCATTGTGGCCGACCTGAACGTAGGATTGTTGTTTTTCCTGGCCATGTCTGCGCTTGGCGCCTATAGCATCGTGCTTGCCGGCTGGTCGTCGAACAATAAATATTCGTTGCTTGGCGCCATGAGAGGGGCTTCCCAAATGATCACCTATGAGGTTTTCATGGGATTGTCGCTCATGGGGGTGGTTATGCTCGCCAACTCTTTTAATCTCCGGGAAATCGTTGAAGCGCAAAAAGGACTCTGGAATGTGGTTCCGCAATTTGCCGGCTTTGTGATATTCTTTATTGCCGGCCTCGCCGAGACGCACCGCCTTCCTTTCGATATCCCCGAATCGGAAAGTGAGCTGGTGGCAGGTTATCACTCTGAATATTCTGGGATGAAATTCGGAATGTTTTTCGTTGGTGAATATCTTGGAATTGTACTGATATCCTCCATGATTACCACCCTGTTTTTCGGCGGATGGTATGGCCCTTCATTCCTGCCTGGCATAGTTTGGTTTTTTCTCAAAACCTTCATTTTCATCTCCATTTTTATCCTGCTCCGGGGTTCGCAGCCCCGCCCGCGCTACGATCAGTTGCTTGGATATGGATGGAAGATTTTATTGCCAATAGCACTTCTTAACATTCTCATTACCGGGGCGATTGTTTTAATAAATGGTGGTTAAACCCAGAAACTGAAGTAAATATGTAGTATTGAATTAAATAAATTGATAATCGAACTGACTGAAACAGGCTTTCAGTTTTGTTATAAAACCCTTAATATTATGATTAGTGTTTTAAAAAGTTTGTGGATCGTCTTTATTCATCTATTCAAAAAGAAAATTACAGTTGAATATCCTGAAGAAAAGATTCCCCTGCCTCCACGGTACAGGGGACGGATTATCCTTAGCCGCGATCCTGACGGAGGTGAACGATGCGTCGGTTGCTATTTATGTGCGGCAGCCTGTCCGGTTGATTGTATTTCGCTGCAGGCAACAGAAGATGAATATGGGCGACGCTATCCCGAAATCTTCAGGATTAACTTTTCCCGCTGTATTTATTGTGGCTTTTGCGAGGATGCTTGTCCCACTTTTGCCATTCAGTTAGTCCCGGATGTGGAGATGAGTGAATACAACCGTAAGAATATGGTGTATGAAAAAGAAGACCTGCTCATTTCCGGCCAGGGAAAATATCATGGGTACAACTATTACAAAGTGTCCGGAAGTACCATCAAAGGCAAAGGTAAAGGGGAATCGATAAACGAAGAAAAGCCGACAGATTTTAAAACTTTGTTGCCATGATCGCTGCGTTTTACATATCCTCTGTTGTTGCAATCCTTGCCAGCATTTTGGTTATTAGCAGAACCAACGCCTTCAGTGCCCTGCTTTACATGATCATTTCACTTTTGTCGGTAGCGCTGATATTCTTTATCCTCGGTGCCGCCTTTGTTGCCGCCCTCGAAATAATTATTTACGCGGGTGCCATCATGGTTTTGTTCGTTTTCGTCACCATGATGCTCAACCTGGGCGAAGAATCCGAGAAGCTCGAAAAAAAATGGATGCGTCCCCGCGTCTGGATTGGCCCGTCAATATTAGCCGCGGTGCTCGGCGTATTGGTACTATTAATAATAGTCTCTTCTGAAACCGGCTCCATTCCACTGGGTGAGGTTGACGCCAGAGAAGTTGGCATTGCCCTTTACGGGAAATATATTATTGGCGTCGAGCTTGCCGCACTGCTTATTACTGCGGGGATACTTGGAGCTTACCATCTTGGGAAAAGAAAAAATCTGGTACACCATCGTTATTTAAAACAAGAAGAAGGAGGTGCTGTATGATTAATGTACCCATGGAACATGCGCTCATTGTGGCTATCCTGCTGTTCATTGTCGGGCTGGCGGGGGTGCTGATGCGTAAGAATCTGGTCTATATGCTGCTTTCTGTCGAGATCATGCTGAACGCCGCCGGATTTGCATTTGTAGTTGCTGGCGCAAAATGGATGCAGGCCGACGGGCAGGTGATGTTTATTTTTATCCTTACGATGGCGGCGGCAGAGGTTTCTGTTGGGCTTGCGCTTATCCTCAGGATTTATCACAATCTTAAAACAATGGATGCTGACGAAGTAAGTAAAATCAAACCAAATTAAGGATGCTGAATCTACTATGGATCATACCATTTTCGCCGCTGGCCGGATTTCTCATTTTGAGCCTTGGCAGTAAGTGGCTCACACCGAAAGCTTCGTCAACCATTGGAGTCGTCACGGTTGCCATAAGCACGATTGTAAGTATTCTGGTAGGAATTGAGTTTATTTCCGGGATTAGCTTAAGTCCGGTCTTCACGCAGGAGCTTGGCGCATGGATCGACGTTCCCGGGTTTTCTTCAAATTTCGGATTTTATCTGGACAGCCTCAGCATGGCCTTCGTTTTCACGGTCTGTTTTGTGGGCTTCCTCATTCATCTTTATTCTGCCTATTTTATGAAGGATGATGATGGCATTGTCCGATATTTCGCATGGATGAATCTATTTATGGCTTCCATGCTCATCCTGGTTATGGCCGACAATCTTCTGATGCTCTACCTGGGTTGGGAAGGCGTCGGACTTTGTTCCTATCTACTAATTGGATATTGGTATAAAGATCCGAAAAATGGCTATGCCGGCCAGAAAGCTTTGATTGTTACCCGGATTGGCGATACCGCCATGGCCATAGGTTTGTTTTTCCTGTTCCGTGCTTTTGGAACTTTAAATATTAATGAAATACTTCATTCGGTTTCTCTTGAGTGGATTTCGGGTTCTTCCGATGCGCAGATTGCTTCTTTGCTTTTACTCGGGGGTGCCGTTGGAAAGTCGGCACAGTTGCCCCTTCAAACGTGGTTGCCTGACGCCATGGCAGGGCCTTCGCCAGTGAGTGCGCTCATCCATGCTGCTACCATGGTAACCGCCGGCGTTTATCTGATCGCCCGAACCAACCTAATCTTTAGCCTGGCACCTGACGTAATGCTGCTTGTGGCAGCGCTTGGCGCAATACTTCTGGTGCTTGCGGGCTTTAGTGCGCTGGTGCAAAAAGATATCAAAAGAGTGCTTGCCTATTCCACCATTTCACAGATTGGATACATGTTTCTTGCCCTGGGAGTGGGCGCATGGTCGGGAGCCATCTTTCACTTTTTTGTTCATGCCTTTTTTAAAGCGTTGCTTTTCCTCTCCGCAGGCGTAGTGATTCTCAGTGTGCACGAAGAACACAACATGTTTAAGATGGGGGGCTTACGCAAAAAGATGCCGCTAATTTTTTATACATTCATTGCCGGAGCGGCTTCCCTTTCGGCATTGCCACTGGTTACGGCCGGGTTTTTCAGTAAAGACAAGATACTTTTGGATACTTTTCTCAATCCAAATTCCGGACTCATTTTATGGATTGCAGGCGTTATAGGCGCCGGCCTCACTGCCCTTTACACTACCCGAATGGTGGCGCTTACCTTTTTTGGTAAACTGAAAATTGAGCCACAGCGTATTCATTCCAAAGCTTTTAATATCCCTCTCGTTACGCTGGCCGTACTTTCAATAATAGCAGGCTACATCGAAATGTCGCCCTTTCATCTTTTTTCTAAATTTATGGCTTTTAGCCTGCCTGTGTTCAGTCGTCCGGGGGGCGAATCCGTGGAGTTTATCCTGGCTGTAGTTTCCGGAGTGATCGTGTTCACCGGGATTTTTGCCGCCTGGTACTTGTACCAGCGAAGGCCTGATATTACCTTTAATATCAAGCAAACTGCTATAGGCCAGTTCTTTTATAAATTATGGTTTGATGGATGGGCGTTCGATGCGTTTTATGATACGGTTTTCGTGCGGCCTTATGTTTTTCTGGCAAGGATCAATAAAAAGGATTTCATCGATCTTTTTTATAATGGGTTAGCAAGTTTGGTTAATAAATTTAATGACTGGATAATCCTGACGCAGACCGGCCGGTTGCGATGGTATCTGGCATTCATCACCGGCGGAGTAATTCTTGGTATTACTATAATTATGTTCTTATGATACTAGCATGGATTCTTGGAATATTGATGTTTTCAGGATTGATTTCCTGGATGGCTGCCAGCCTGCATAAGCATGCGCCCCGATGGATTGCTTTGGCCGCACTTCTGACGACCAGCGTTTTGCTGATTGTAGCATGGGTGCAAAGCATGGCGATGGCCGACTTGAACACGGACAATCAATGGTTTCTGGAGTTCGATCGCGAATGGGTTCCCTTTTTCGGCATTCGCTTCCACCTGGCCATGGACGGCCTAAGTCTGATATTACTTCTGCTTACGAATCTTCTGGGAATTCTTTCTGTGCTGATCTCATGGAACGAGATTAAGATGCGGACAGGGTTTTTCCATTTCAACATTCTCTTTATCCTGGCCGGCATCTCCGGTGTTTTCCTGGCTGAAGACCTTTTTCTTTTTTACTTTTTCTGGGAAGTAATGCTGATCCCCATGTACTTTTTGATTGCAATATGGGGTCACGAAAACCGGGTCTATGCATCTTACAAGTTTTTCCTGTTTACGCAGGGTGGTGGATTGCTAATGTTGTTGTCAATTTTGGGGCTTTATTTCCATCATGCAAGCATCACAGGCGTCTATACTTTTGATATCATGGAGCTTGTCAAGCACGCCTCAACCTCCACTTATGCGGGCTTTTTCATGGCGGGATTTCTGATTGCCTTTGGCATAAAGATACCGGCAATTCCTTTACATTCCTGGCTTCCCGATGCGCATACCGAAGCGCCTACGGCGGGAAGCATTATTCTGGCCGGGCTTATGCTAAAAACCGGCGTCTATGGGATTATCCGGATTGTAGTCCCGCTCTTCCCGGATTTATCGCTTAGCATTGCCCCGTTTGCCATGGTTGTCGGAATTGTAGGGATTTTATATGGAGCAAAGCTTGCGTTTGCCCAAACCGATTTAAAACGACTTGTGGCCTACACCAGCGTAAGCCACATGGGGTTTATCATTTTAGGATTGTATTCTTTTAATAGCATCGCCTTCCACGGTGCGATCATGCAGATAATTGCCCACGCGCTGAGCACAGGCGGCTTGTTCATCATTGCCGGAATCGTTCAGGAGAGGCTTCACACCCGTGAGCTGAAAAACCTGGGAGGCCTGTGGGACGATATGCCGGGGCTGGGTGGCTTTTCCTTCGTCTTTGTAATGGCTTCGCTGGGATTGCCCGCCCTTGCGAATTTCGTAGCCGAATTTATGGTCCTTTTGGGAACGTATCTTTCCAATCCGCTTTTGGGCATTCTTGCCAGCCTGGGATTGATCGTCTCGGTAATCTACGCCTTGCGACTTATGCAAGAGGTCTTTTTTGGCCCAAAGCTGATCAAATATAAAACACACGATATAAATCTCCGTGAGATAGTAATTCTTAGTGCGCTGTTGATACCTGTCGTTTATTTCGGGATTTTCCCCAATCCGGTGTTCAGGACCCTGGCCACACCGGTCAATACGGAAATGTTCCTTGAAAAGGATCATCTGAACTCCAGCACATCATCCCAAAGCAAAAACTACATAATGCAGCCTGTTAATGATCCTTTGTCTGCGCGTAAAGCTACGGTGGAATTGAATGTTTTATCAACAAGCGGAAAGGAGGTGGAAAATGGGCAGGATTGATCTTTTATCCCTGATGCCGCAAATGATCCTGGCGGCTGGTGCTATTGTGTTACTTCTTTCCATTGCTGTAAAAAGGAACCATCTTTTTACTGCTGTTACGGCTATACTCTTTGTTTCGGCCTCTTTTGCGTCGCTGTTTTTCAATCCTGCCGAAAACGAAATATCAGGCATTTTCGTCCGCGACGGATTCAGCATGTTCTTTTCCGGCCTGATCATGATTGTAACTATTTACATCATGCTAATTTCGTATCCCTACATAGCACGAAGGGCGGAAGATATAGAAGAATATTACATACTGATAACACTGGCTACACTGGGATCCACGGTGCTTGTTTCCAGCCGCCACTTTATTACTTTTTTCCTGGGGCTTGAGCTGCTGAGCACTTCGCTTTATGTGCTGATTGCATTTTTAAGGAACCGTGAATACTCCATCGAGGCCGGTATAAAATACCTGATTGTTGCTGCTGTCTCTTCATCGTTTCTTCTTTTTGGAATGGCGTTGATTTATTCGGGTTCGGGCAGCATGTATTTCCCTGACCTGGTTCCCTATTTTCGTTCTGCAGAATTAAGCATTATTGGGATAACGGGCATCGCATTCATGATGGGCGGCATTGGGTTTAAGCTTGCGCTTGTTCCTTTCCACCTTTGGACGCCGGATGTATATGAAGGAGCGCCCGCTCCGGTAAGTGCTTTTGTGGCCACCGTTTCAAAAGCCGGGATGTTTGCTTTCTTTTTAAGATTTATCTTTGAATCGGAAATACTTACGGTTAATTCCTTCGTCATCTTCATTACTACCATAGCTGTACTGTCGATGCTTATTGGAAATGTGATGGCTCTAAAAGAGAAAAATGTTAAGAAAATCCTTGCCTATTCCTCCATCGCCCACCTTGGGTATCTCTTAATTGCATTTCTTACTGGCGACAAAGCCGGCGAACAGGCTTTTGAATTTTATCTTGTGGTTTACATGATTACCATGACGGGGGCTTTTGCCATCGTTTCATTCCTTTCTGAAATTGACGGTGACGCATCATTTCTTGATCATTACAAAGGCTTGTTCTGGAGCCGGCCGGGCATAGCGATTGCGTTTTCGGTGATGCTCTTTTCACTTGCTGGCATACCGCTCACTGCCGGCTTCATGAGTAAGTTTTATCTTTTACTGGCCGGAATTAGTCAGCAGCTATGGCTTCTTTCCATTGTATTGGTTGGCACGAGTATTATCGGCCTGTTTTACTATTTACGAATCATCGTCGTCATGTTCACCAAAGATGAATCGCCTCAAAAAGCTTCCCGCGTTGGCTTTTTGTACGGATTCGTATTTGCCAGTATCACAGTCATTTTAGTGGGAATAGGGATTTACCCCGATATTCTAATAAGGCTGATAAGTTATTTTTAGGATTATCCCGATCACTTCCACCAATCTGATTAACACATTGCTTTTGTTACTAACACCAATTGCTAAAGCTCCAAAACAATACTGCCGGATGAAGCCTTGAGGCAGCCATCCGGCAGTATTTTAGCTCCAATCATCCAGAGAGCTTAACTGATTATTCCATCCCTAGTTTAAGTTTGACGTACTCGCCAATCAAAATTGCTGTGGGATACGAAACCTCTTCTTCGGTTTGCGCATGAAGTATGAGCTTCTCTGCAAATTCAGCAACTTCAGGATGATTTTCTGCATTTGCATCCTTTATTAATACCTGCAAAGCCGCCACTATTTGTTGATGTTCCGCCAACATTTCCGGAAGCTCCTTTTTCAGTTTTTCCGTCATTGGCAGCACCTGTTTCATATCTTCGGTAACTATGCCTGCCGAAAGTTGTGGCAATAATCCCAGAGGGGGAAGTGCGTATTCCTCTTCTTTTACAAAATGCGAATGCAACACTTTAGCGACGGCCTTGGCAGCTTCGCCAGTTTTGCCAGGAAGTTGTGTGGCATGCACCAACATGGCATGCAATTCGTCATGCTCTGCTTTTAATGGTTTTGGAATTTCGAAAATCATGTCTCCTGTGTTTTTTAAGCTGTGATGCGAATCATTGTGCGAATCGTGCTGTGCCGATGCTGAAAGTGAACCGAATACCATAAATAGTAATGCGAATACAATCGATTGGATTGTTTGTAAATTGTTTTTACGGGTTTGAAGCTTCTGTGAATTCCCAGTTTCCAAGTTGGCTTTTTTTGCTCTCATAATAAATTTGTTTTTAAATGATTAATAATAAAATATTCGGGGCAAAAATAAAGTGCGGAATCTCCCTGTGCGACCTACTTCGTGAAGTAGTACTCATTAAGCAACCTTTTTAGGGTTTTTTTGTAAGGATGGAATTTGAGGGAAAAATCTACCGCATTAAGATACAATGCTATAGCTGTTTTTTGTATTCACTTGGCGTTAATCCGGTGATTTTTTTAAAAACCCGGTTAAAAGCTGATTTGGTATTAAAACCTGATTCGAAAGCAATTCCTAACAACGATAAGTTGTCGTATTTCGAATCAGCCATTTTAGCTTTTATCTCTTCAACACGATAGCTATTAATAAAGTCGAAGAAATTTAGCTCTATATTTTTATTAAGAACCTGCGACAACTGATACGATGGTATTTCCAAATCTTTAGCCAGTTGGGGCAGATTTAAATTGGGATTTAGAAAGGGTTTTTCCGCATCCATATAGTTTTTAAGCTTTTCGACATACTGCACGGCATCCGACTCTTTTAGATTCGAACCACCATATTTCTTCACCTTATCGACGGTAATAAACCGATTCGCGTCGTGTTCTGAGAAGATTTCCACTTGCCTTAACCCAAAATAGCCAATAAGAATGATAAAAGCCGAAAGGGAAAGTGTAATCCCATCCGTGCAAAAAATCCAGGAAAACAAATGAAAAACATGATGGATAGAGGTAACAACCATTAATATTGTCCAAACCGTCCCAAAAGAGTAAACCAGCTTTCGTAACCAATCAAGGTTTATGTTTTCTATGGTCGAAAAATTATTGAAAATGTTGATGTCAAGCTTTTTAAAAAGTCTGATGGATAAAATGAAATAAACCGGCCCGGACAATGCGGTGAGGATTAAAAAAAAGCTAAACAGCAATGGAACTCCATGTTCGGTATCCACATGGTCTAATCTTATCCGACCCGATATTTCGGGGACCAAAGACCCAATGAGAAGGAATAAATTGAATAAAGCAAAAGGGATAAAATGGAGCAGGTTTTTACCATACAACTTAAACTTTTCGTCTATTAAAGCAGAAATATAGAAGTACAAAAATGGCCCATGCAGCATGAGTAGCGATATGAAGCTGGCAGATAAAAGATGAAAATTTGTGAATAACGTATTTGCAAACAAACCATAGACACCCACATAAATGCCTAAAATTATCAACCAGTAAATCAGTATTTTATCGTGCAAAGCCTTTGGCCTTTTTTGCAAAAGCAACACCGAGAAGAAGAAAGCGTTAAATGCGGCTATTAAAAATGCATACGTCATTTGTGTAAACCCTAAAACGTTTTTTGGTGCAAAAATAGCAATTTAGGAACGCAACTTTATTATAGGATTCTTTGTCCAACTTTATGCGTCATCCCTTAAGAACCGGATTCATCGGGTGTTGCCTGGTCATTCTGTTTGAGTTTGACATTCAATTCATTGTTTTCAAAATGTAAAACCCTTTGCGGTAATGAGATGTCAATATTATTGTCACGAAACTTTTCAAATATCTTTGATCTGATTTCACTTTTAATATTCTCCACTCCATACACATCTTCTGACCAAAAGTAAATTGAAAACAGCAAATAGGAATCTGCAAAGTCTTCAAAGCGGACAAAAGGAGTGGGCGATTTCAAAGCACCAGGTTGATTGCTGATAATTTCGTCCAATAGCTTTTTAACCAGCCTGATATCAGAAGTATAACCTGCGCCTACTGACACTTTAAAGCGGGAAGCCACCTCGGTGTATGTCCAATTAATAATTGAGTTTTTAGTCAAGAGAGAATTGGGTAGAATGATGTATTTATCATCACGGCCAAGAACAGTTGTGGTTCTAAGATTAATGTCCGAAACACGACACAAAAGACCATCAACCTCTACAATGTCATTTATTTTAATTTTAGATTCAACCAATAAAATAATACCGGAAATAAAATCACTGAAAATATTTTGCAGCCCTAGTCCAATACCTACCAGCAAGGCTGCCGCCCCTCCCAATAATAAAGTAAAGTTGAACCCAAGAATCTGGAAAGCAGCAATGATTGAAAATACAACAATTACATACTTTACCAAATTATAGATCGCGTACTTTTTTGCCTTATCGATACGGGTCGCATTATCAATACTTTTTTTTATTACCCACAGAATAATTTTTATTATAATAAATAATAAAACGACCAAAAGTATTGAAACCACCTTCAACTGGTAGTCGTTAATATGGAAAAGGGTGAAATCAAAAAAATCTTTCATTTGGTTTTATTATTTATGACGCTATATTTTGCAATCAAAGTTCCACGTTTATTTACCTTTTCAACGCTCAATAGCTTTAAATCAATGTCCAGATTTTCATTGATGACAAAATTGCCTCCTGTTCCGAAGATCACAGGCTCAATCGTAAGCCACAATTCGTCAACCAGTTGTTCTTTTAAAAACGAAGTGGCTATATGTGGCCCGCCAACCAGCAGCATATCTTTATAGCCCTTCTCATTCAAACTTGCAGAAAGCTGTGCTGGTGATTTATCCGAAAACTCAAGCTGTCCGGGTATTTCCAATTCCTTGTATTTTACCGGTTCTGATGTCATAACAATAAAATGATGGTTGACGGAAGGTTTAATCCGATCTGCATTGTACGTACTGCTACCCATAACAATAAGCCTTGAGTCCTTCCATATCTTGCGAAAATACTCCTGATCTTCTTTCGACGACCATTTCCTGACATAAGGATCACCCCATTTGGTTACTTTTCCGTCCAGTGTGGCAACAAAAATGAGTATAGTTTTCATTTATTCTTTAATGAAAGCCAGCAAATCAGCATTTAGTTTTTCCTTGTGCGTTTCGGCCTTTGTTTTTATCTTACTCATAATAATTCTTTCTTTGTTTATCGGTTTCTACTCACCTTCTACCAGCACATCCCTCAACACGACGGCCTGGTTTATTTTTTGGTCTTTGGCCGCATACAATAGGCAAAGCGTTTTATGTTTCGCCTTTTCGCGCAACTTGTCGAGCGGCTCTTTTTTATCTTTCAGCTCTTCGCGGTAGCGGCGGGCAAACTCATCAAACCGCTCCTCCTGGTGGTCGAACCATTTTCGTAATTCGGTTGATGGAGCAAGTTCTTTGTCCCACTCATCGAGTTTTGCATCTTCTTTGGAAATGTCACAGCATGCAGAAATGTCTGTATCTCCCTTCGCCTTTTTTTACGTCAGCCTTGCGGTTTGGACCTTCTTATTTGGGTTTTAGCAAGCCGTAAACATCCTTGGGCATTTCTTTCGATAACCAGTTTATGTAGGCGACCATTGCCTTTATCCTTTTGCTGTCAACAGCCAGCATCTTGCCGTTCAGCCTACGCTCAATACAACCGTTGATCCGCTCTTCAATCCCAGCAACCTTGTCTTCCGCTCCCTGGTATCGAGGGTATGTCTGGCTAAACCCCATCTAGAGGAGTCCGAACTGCTTGGTGCCGTTATCCTGGTGGCAACTCGTGCAGTTCAGGGTATTGCCAGAAAAACGCATTTTCTTATCCTTTACATCAGAGCCAAGTTGCGCATATGTATCACTTAAAAGCAGTGCGCCGTAATGGATGAGATCACCTTCCTCTCCCTGAGGAATATCCTTTATCAGTGGGGCTAAACAGGCGATACAAGATTCTTCACCTTGAGTGCCGTAGCGGTGGTGCGCTCTGCATCGTCCAGTGTGGTCATAAATCTGAGGATATTATTGATTTCTTCGTCCTTCAGTTGTTTGTTTAGCTGTAAGTATCCCATCAATTCTATTGCCTTCGCCAGGTTGTCTACCTCACCGTCATGGAAATAGGGGGCGGTCAGGGTTACATTGCGCAGCATGGGAACCTTGAAAAAATATTTATCACTTTCCAGTTTGGTGACATCAAAGCGTCCAAAATCCTTTGTGTACTCATGGAACACGCCTATTTTCTGGAAGGTCATCCCGCCCAGGTTAGGGCCGATGTGGCACTGTATGCATCCCACATTGATAAAGGTGCGCATACCTTCCATTTCCTGCGCGGTGAGAGCCTGTTCGTCTCCGTCTATGAAGCGGTCGAAGCGGCCACGGGAAATAAGTGTTCGTTCAAAGGCAGCAACCGCTTTGGCAAAGTTGTCGAAAGTCACGGGATCTTTTTCGTCAGGAAAGGCCTTTTTGAATTCAGCGGGATAATGTTTTATTTCTTTCAGCCGTTCGGCCACGGCTTCGCCATTAGGCATGCCCATTTCAATAGGGTTGAGCGGGGGACCCTGCGCCTGTTCTTCTAGAGTGGCCGCACGTCCGTCCCAAAACTGTGCAATCTGAAAACCGGCATTCAAGGTTGATGGATCGTTGCGATCGCCAGATTTTCCTAACGCGCCCTTGCCTGTCTTGAGATTGTCCGCACCTGGGCCTTTATTGTCAATGGGGTGGCAAGAGTTACAGGATTGGGTTTTGTTGATTGAAATGGCTTTTTCGAAATAGAGATTTTCCCCTAGCGCAATCATTTCGGGAGTATCCTTCTCACTACCTGGCATAGTCGCGGGAAGTTTGCCGAAAAGTGCATGCGCCTGAATAAGCAGCATAGTATCCGGGGCACCAGGTACCTCTTTGTTTTGTGCATTTTCTTTGGATTGGGAAGAGAACTGTGAAATCAGATCACCCCGATATAGGACATAAATCAGTGCACTCAGCCCTATTACCAAAAGAACTGTTATTACTATTTTTTTTCTCATATCAAATCCTCCTTTTTTTGTTGTGAATGTTTCATACTTTTTTATATTAACTCTTTCGTAATTAAACTTTTATCAACGCCAAGATTTGCTAATGGCTTGAGGACTGCATCCATCATAGGCGGCGAGCCACATAAATCCAGGTTATTTTCCATCATCAATCCGAAAACACTTACTTATGTAAAATCAAAACCACATCAGTTTTTTATTCTTTAATGAAAGCCAGCAAATCTGCATTTAGTTTTTCCTTGTGCGTTTCGGCTAATCCGTGCGATCCACCGGGATAGATTTTCAAAGTCGCATTTTTAATGAGTTTGACGGCTACCTTTGAAGTGGTATCAATAGGTACAATCTGATCGTCGTCGCCGTGGATTATCAGCGTGGGAACATCAAACTTTTTCAAATCTTCGGTGAAGTCGGTTTCCGAAAAAGCTTTGATGCAGGCATACTCGTTCCAAAGTCCGCCTTGCATAGCCTGAAACCAGAATCCATCGAGCATTCCTTGAGTAGCTTTGTTCTCCTTGCGGTTGGCGCCGAAAAACTTCGTGGCCAAATCTGTATAAAATTGAGACCTGTCAGCGGCAACTCCGGCGCGTGTCTCGTCAAACGCTTCAATAGGCGTACCATCCGGATTGTCTTTGGTTTTCAGCCTGATTGGCGTCACCGAGCCCATTAGTACTACTTTGGCTACACGAGCAGTTCCATGTCGGCCAATGTAACGGGCTACTTCACCTCCACCGGTGGAGTGCCCGATTAAGGTTGCATTTTTCAGGTCAAGTGCGTCAATCACTTGTGCCAGATCGTCTGCATAGGTATCCATATCGTTGCCATTCCATGGCTGACCCGAACGGCCATGACCACGACGGTCGTGAGCAATGCAGCGATAACCGTGTGAAGCCAGAAAAACCATTTGCGATTCCCATGCATCGGCATTAAGCGGCCAGCCGTGACTGAAAACGATAGGTTTGCCCGTTCCCCAATCCTTGAAATAGATTTGTGTTCCGTCCTTTGTTTTTACTGTACCCATAATAATCCTTTCTTTGTTTTATTGTGAGCAAAATTAGTATAGTTCAGAAACATTACATAATTCCTAAAATAATTTACATAACTCACACATTATAATTATTGGAGAACAAGTTAAAACAATATCAAAAAGTCAATTTAGCGATTACTTGACCTTTACATCTCTCTCAGCTTAAATTTAAGTTTCAGAAGTTCACCAATTAAAATAACCGTGGGATACGAAACATCTTCTTTGGTTTGTGCATGAAGTATTAGTTTCTCTGCAAATTCAGCAACTTCAGGATGATTTTCTGCATTTGTAACCTTTATTAAAACCTGTAAAGCCGCTACTATTTGTTGATGTTCCGCCAGCATCTCGGGAAGTCCTTACTACGACAACAACACATCCCTCAACACGACGGCCTGGTTTATTTGGTGGTCTTTGGCCGCATACAATAGGCAAAGCGTTTTATGTTTCGCCTTTTCGCGCAACTTGTCGAGCGGCTCTTTTTTATCTTTCAGCTCTTCGCGGTAGCGGCGGGCAAACTCATCAAACCGCTCCTCCTGGTGGTCGAACCATTTTCGTAATTCGGTTGATGGAGCAAGTTCTTTGTCCCACTCATCGAGCTTTGCATCTTCTTTTGAAACGCCGCGTGGCCAAAGCCGGTCAACCAAAACCCGGTAGCCATCATCATCAGAAGGATCGTCGTAGATCCGTTTTAGTTTTATCTCTTTCATAGGTTTGAATTTTTGTATTAATATTTCTACTTACGCAGTTCTAAAAATTTCGTTTTCATGAGGCTTAAAGCAAAGGCAGCTGCGGAAGCCGTAAAAACCGAGAAGTTGAGCGCGCTTTTTACGCCAATCGAAAAGGTCATCGACAAAGCAAACAGCAGCAAAAGAATTCCGCTCAATTGCGCAAACAACTTGGTTTTAAATCCAAGAATGAGGCAAATTGCAAAAATAATTTCGGCACTTGTGGCAAGGATTCCGGCCGCCGGGATTAAGAAATCAGGCAGCCAGGGATTTATCTTTTGTGTGTAAACCAGAAAAGCCTCCCAGTTTCCCCAGGAAGAAATTTCCTTGGGCCACAATCCAAACCTGTCAGCGACCGCAGATAAAAACGCGGACGCAAGGGCTAATCTCAAAAACAGCTTAATTATTTTCTCCTTCAT
>CAZTCX010000050.1:0-14042 GCA_964612515.1 uncultured Lentimicrobiaceae bacterium
TTTACATAGTGATATTCAGGGTCTGAAAAATTACCGCTACCATCGTTGTACAAAATGCCCCAGAACTGGCCATTGTTGGAGGCAACAACAATATCTAAATCATTATCGCTATTTATGTCGCCATAAGTTATGGCTGAAAATGTTTCGCTACTATTTAATGGAAAATCCAGAAACATTTCAAATGTGCCAGAGTAGTTATAAAATATTCTAATGTATCTATCTGCTATACCTGTAGTAAAATCTGACATAAAAGAAACAATGTCCGGGTAATTATCACTATCAATACATACGGCAAAAATATTTTCCTGATATCCACAAAAAAATATTGATGTGTCTATATTTGCAAAGTTTCCGTTATTGGTGTTTTCTAACAATGTGATGGTTGTGTTGGTATTTTGCCATGATGTTTTATGTCCAATAACAATATCATTGTCACCATCCATATCAATATCACCGGCTGTAACACTCCACGCAGCGATTGGTACAGAGTACTGGCTTTTGTTATCCCCAGTAGTAAAAGCTATTAACAACAATGAAACTAAAATGAGTGAATAACGGTTAAAAATTACTGAAGTTTTCATGGCTTTAGCGTTTTATAAATTTTGCGGTTTGTACTACGTAATCGTAAGTGAAATGCAGTGTGTTTATTTGCACAGGCGCTGTCCAATCCTGAGAATAAGAAGTTATTGCAAAAACAAAAGAAATAAGTAAGAGTAGCGTCTTTTTCATATCAATCTCTTTTTATAGTTTGTCGTATTTTCATCTTTATCATGTTTTATGTAAAAATACTGTAAAAAGGTAATGCCAACCAAGCATTTCTGATTTATTTATTAACAAGTTATTAACAGTACGCGTACAATCGCTGATGGCTTTAGTGGCCAAGATTATGCTCGCCAAAGCTCGGAATACCCTCAATGGTTTTGGTGGGATAAAAAACAAAACGGGAATCTATTCTGGTCGAATGGATTCCCGTTCGCTACGCACGCTATTTTATTACTGTCATTTTTCTGGCATCCGTGGTTTGCCCGTTGACGCTGATGGAATAGAAATAGATTCCGTTTGTTAGCCCGGTGGCATTAAATGAGATTTGATGCGTGCCTTTTGTTTGGGTTCCTTCGTTTATCTGGCTGATCAATTGTCCGGTGTAGTTGTAAATGTTCAGCTGGACGGTTGATTCATTTTCGAGCTTGTACCCGATTTGTGTTGTGCCTGTGCGCTAATTGCAGCACACAATACAATCGCCAGAAGCGATAAAGTAAACCTGAACTTTTTCATAACGTTGTCTCCTTTTAATAATTAAGTGAACAAAAAATTGAGTTATAATAATGGCAATATGCCGCTATTTTCAAAATTGAATATCCCAAATTTACGAATCAACATTATTCATTCATTATTAGTAAATTGTCAAATAACTATAATTTTAATACTTTCGGCCGGAGTGCCGTTAACAATAAGCCAGGCGAGGTAAATGCCCGGTTTTAATCGGTCCTTGTTATGAGTACAGGCATTCCAGAAGGTACTCCCGTTTTGATCTGCTTGTATTGATGATACCATGTTTCCATGTAAATCATATATCTGTATTTTGGCAGGAGCCTGCCCGGATAGCTCATACGAGAATGTTGCCTGATTACTTACCGGATTCGGGGTACAGGTTAAATTGAATTGAAAATGCTTGTTAATTTCATTTTCTAAAATTTCAGTAACAGGGTCTTCACTGAAACCCCCACGGCCATCGTTAAAAAGAATATTCACGGTTGATTTATATGTCGATTTTGTTTCTATTATCAGATTTTGGGTAAAGGCAATGTCGTTGAATCCGTTGTTGTCAAAATCTGCACAAACCATCTCACATCCACCTCCATATCCGGTTTTGTAAGCTACAAAGAGGGGTTTATCAAGAATGAAGTTGCCCTGATTGAAATAAACAACGAGCCCTGTATTATCAGCCAAATGAAAAACCGCATCGGGAAGACCGTCATTGTTAAAATCAGATGCAGCGAATTCGTCTGTAAGTTCTTCGAAATTTAATACTTCTCTCAGTTCAAAATTCTGGCCATCTATATTTTCCTGCACCGACACAAAGGAGTAACCCCAAAAACAGGTGTAAGCCACAATGTCCAAATCATTATCGCCATCAAAATCAACAATATGGGTATTGGTACGACCTGTGCCATTTTCCAGTTCCAACTTTTCAAAATGGTCGCCATAGTTAAAATAGATTTCGGCATAAACCCCGGTTAGCACCACATCATCAAGGCCGTTGTTGTCAAAATCTCCGCAATTTATAGTCAGGGGTTCAAAGTCTAAGGTGTTGAAATACTCTGGTTCGTTAAACTTCCCGGTTCCGTCATTTATCATTGTACCCAGATAGTTGTTTTCGTAGGTAATAAAAACCAAATCAGGTAAAGAATCATCATTCATTTTGCCAGTTGTAAAATCGTAGTTACCATATTGCATTGGATAAAAATCAATGTCTAAACCTGTTATATTTTTAGTTATTACTGCGGTCAAGGGTGTCTCATTCTCATAATGTCGAGCAATAATAGAGGGGGTTCCATTTTGTGTTAATTGATCAACAATAATTGTAAATTGATTGTAGTTGAGGAATATAGAATCCTTTAATTGAAATATGCCTGAACCTTGATTTTGCAAATAGGCTACCCCTCCCCAATTAAAACTACTATTGTAGCCATGCCCTGTAACAATATCGATGTCCCCATCGAGGTCGAGGTCAGCACAGGCAATTGATTGAAGCAGTCGTGGCACTTCGTAAACCGATCGCCCGGAATCGCTGGTGAAGGATAGGAGCAAAATAGCGGCAAAGAGAAATAGTGAATTTTTCATTGTTAATTGTTTTAATGTTTTAAAAGTAGTGTTTTTCATGGTACGATTACAATTTTACGATTTTAACAGATTCTTCAGGCTTGTCTTCAACAATAAGCCAGGCGAGGTAAATGCCCGGTCTTAAACCAGCGTGATTTCTATTACTAAAATTCCAGAAGGCTTTACCGTTTTTTATTGGGACCAACATCGCTACAAGGTTTCCCTGTAGATCAGTAATACGGATTTCTGCATAGACATTTTTCGAATGATCAAATGAAAAATTGGCTTGGTCTATTATCGGATTAGGAAAACAAGTTAACCTGAATCGTTGATTGGTGTTTGACACAGGTATTGCCCAATCCTGGGAATAAGAAGCTATTACAAAAACAAAAGAAATAAGGAAGAGTAGCGTCTTTTTCATATCAATCTCTTTTTATAGTTTGTCGTATTTTCATCTTTATCATGTTTTATGTAAAAATACTGTAAAAAGATAATACCAACCAAGTATTTCTGATTTATTTAAGTTATTAACAGTACATGTACGGTCACGAATGGCTTGGGGGTTGCACAAAATAACGCTCGCCAAAGCTCGGAATACCCTCAATGGTTTTGGTGGGATAAAAAACAAAACAGGAATCTATTCTGGTCGAATGGATTCCCGTTCACTACGCACGCTGCCGTAGCAGGGTGTTTCGCGTCAGGTTACTGTTATTGTAGTTGCTCCTCGCCGGGCATTCATTGCTAAGTGCCTTTTGTGGAGCCTGGTTGGCGGCTTGCTGTCGGTGAAGACAAGAAGTGATGCCAACCTGAGCATTTTGTGAAGATCGCTGCCCTTGTTGTTCCGTAGAGCGTGGCCTCGATCTGACACCTTTTGTGGTGAGTTCCTGTTTCGGAATCCTCCGCGTGTGGTGTCCTGGTTCCATTTCCTCATCATCATAGGGCGGCACACGGGGTGCTTTGCAGTGTTGATGTCCGTCGCAACAATGCTTGTGAAAACATCCCGGCTTTTGCAAGCCGGCACCGCTATCCGAAGATGGCTGTGGGTTGGTCGGATTGAAGGATTTTTAAAGAACTGGTGATTGACAGAACCGGCAATTGAATGCCTGCGTTTTGTTTTCCCAGGGATTTCAGGGCTTTCGTCCTTCGTCCCCATTCACGCCAAGCTAACTTTTTATCTCTGGCCTGATGCGACAAATATACAGCAACAAACCAATACCAGCCAAGCTTTTTCTCTCTTTTTAATTCACCGGTTATCAACCGGGCTTTTCAACAATCGTTGATAACGCTGGAAGGCTTTTCGCAGTGAACCCCGGAGCAGAAATTTAGCGAAAGCGCCATTAACAAAATGTTGATAAAGGAAATGGCGTTTTTAATAAAGCTTGCTGTAGAAGGCGGTCGGTAATTGTATTTTTATTTTGGATTTCAACACTGTTACCTGCGCAGCTACCTTGAACACCTTGAGCTGAATCGATTTCATCGTTGCCTTAATTTGATTTTCTACTTCTCTTAGCAAAAGCAAACCGCCATTATTCGAGGTCTCTTTATGAGCAAATTGCACTTCTACTTTTTTACCTCCACATTCAGCAACATTGAAGAGCATTGCCTGAGAGTTTTTGCTTGAATCAGCACTTTTCGTTTGGGAATTATTACTACTTTTACGCTTTGTGAAAACGCCTTGCTTTTACACCTCATGAGTGCTGTTTATCAATGAGATAACCTACATATTTTCCCTCTTTTTTTTGTTTTATGAATGATTCAGGTTAGAAGGAGAGGTTAGAAAAAAAAGAATAGAAGGTGGATTTTAAAAACTTCAAATCACAAATTTACAAATGACAAATAAATCCCAAATCACAAATTTCAAATAGCTGCGTTTGGACGAGGTACAACCTCGTCCATATTATTCTTACAGGCTTTTCCTGGTGAGATGATCTGATCAGAAAAAGCAGGCTAAGCCTGCAAAAATAGAAACGACTTAGGCCAAGCCTAAGCCGAACCAAGGTTGGAAGTTAGAAAAAGGAATAGAAGGAAGGTTTTAAAATCTTCAAATCACAAATTTTCAAATGACAAATAAATCCCAAATCACAAATTTCAAATGGCTCAGCGCCTTGGCTTTTTGGGTTTTGGTCGTTGAGATTTATTTGGAATTTGCTTTATTGTCTTTTGAAATTTGTTAAAGTAATTTCATTAAAAACAAAAAGTTGTATGTCAATATTTAAAAATAGCTCGCCTGATAAACAAGATCAGCCGCTGCTGGATGCCTACTCACAAACCATTGTGAATGTAGCCGGGCGCGCTTCGGGGTCGGTGGTAAACATTCGCATCACCAAAGAAAATATGCCACAACCTGCCAACGCCGGGCAGCCTTTTGGTGGAGGATCGGGTTTTGCAATTGGCGGGCAGGGAATTATCCTCACCAACCACCATGTGATTCACCAACACAAAGAAATAATCGTGACGCTGCCATCGGGCAAAATGCTTCGTCCAACGGTTATAGGTGCTGATGCTGCCACCGACCTTGCCGTACTCAAAATTGACGATAACAGCCTGCCACCACTCTCTTTTGCCGATTCTGACAAACTCCAGCCCGGACAAATCGCCATAGCAATTGGCAACCCGCTGGGCTTTCAGCACACCGTAACAGCAGGAGTGGTGAGCGCGCTGGGGCGCAGCCTTCGCTCACAAAGCGGCCGCATGATTGATGGCATTATTCAAACCGACGCTGCTCTGAATCCCGGCAGTTCCGGCGGTCCGCTGATGGATTCTGCCGGAAATGTAATTGGCGTTGCAACAGCCATCATCAAGCAGGCGCAGGGAATTTGCTTTGCCGTTTCTTCCAACATGGCCGCTTATATTTCCAATCTCCTGATCCGTGACGGCAAAATACGCCGCGCCTGGCTGGGCATTACCGGGCAAACCATCCGGCTGCAGCCGGAGATGATAAAAACGCATCAATTGAAGCAAGTCTCGGCAGTGTATGTTTCGGCAGTGAGTCAGGTGCCGTCTATCGACAACAGCGGCCTTCACAAAGGCGACCTGCTCATGGCGCTCAACGGCCAGCCCACCACCTCCATTGACGACCTGCACAAAATACTCACGCAGGAAACCATAGGAAAATCATTAACCGCCACGCTGCTGCGCAACAACCAACTGATAGAACGAAAGCTGGTGCCCGCCGAAATGTAAGTGAAAGTACCAAATAACAAATCTACAAATGACAAATAAGTGCCAAAATCCAAATTTCAAATGGCTCAGCGCCTAGGCTTTTTGGATTTTGATCGTTGAGATTTATTTTGATAATTTGTTTGTTAGAATTTGAAATTTGTCCGTCATGGTGTTTGGACGAGGTGTGGACGAGGTTGTACCTCGTCCACATTATTCTTACAGGCTGTGCCTGTGCCTGTATCTCATTCCACTATGTTTTTTATTCAACAATATTTGCAAAAAAGGCAGGCGCAGCCTGCAAAAATAGAAACGACTTAGGCGCAGCCTAAGCCGAACCTCCTCGTTTGGATGAAGTTGTGGTTTGGACGAGGAGTTTGGACGAGGAGTTTGGACGGGGAGTTTGGACGAGGCTGAGCCTCGTCCACATGTATTTTTACAGGCTTTGCCTATATTAATAAACCGAATAGAAAAAGCAGGCAAAGCCTGTAAAAATAGATACGACTTAGGCCAAGCCTATGCGGAACGTGGATTTATTTGCAGCTGCTTACTTCGACTCCTGGCGGATATTTTATTATTTTTTGGGGCTTACATGCTCAACAAATAATCTCATTAATTGAGCTACTTCCCGTCTATGGCGATAAGCTTATCCTTCCAGCTTTCGGGAATGTTGTTGTAGTCGAAAATCTGTAAAGTTGGATCACCTGCAAGAGGAGCTTCCTCCACCAGTATTTCATTAATAAAACCTGGATCCAATTTCCACATGGCTCCTGTGGCCGGATCGACTATTAGCATGCCTATCAAACCACCAAAAAATAAATTGCCAAAGTACCAGCCATCAAGTTTTGCATTGAGGGCAACCACCCTTTTCTGATAACCTTCCTTTTCAAAAGTCAACAGATATCCGGCTTTCGCGAAAAAACCACGTCCTGATTTTAAGGTGCATATTGCCGGTGTGTTGCCCACAAAGATGTCGACGTTCTTTTGGTTGGTTATCGTAACTTTTGCTCCCGGAGGGGTAGTGCTTATAGAAATCGGATAATTGCTTTTGCTCACGATGGATGCACACCCTGACCATATCAATAGCAATGCTCCCAGAAGAATTGTGAGAATGAGTGAATGTAATTTTAGATTCATAGCCAATGTTTTTTGTTTGGATTTTTATGAAAATTCCTTTTTCATTTCCCGATTTTTTTAGATGGCGACCGGGCTCCATAACAATACTTCTAATCACGTTCAAGATGTATCATTTTTCATAGCTATATCTTTTTTGATCACTGAATTTGAAAGTGGATGTAAAAGTACATTTATTTTTCTGTGGATTTTATATTTTATTAAGTTTTTATTTTGATTCTAAATAACCTATTGAAAAAGTAGTAAAAGGGTCAGAATAAACTACTTCTCCTAAGTTAACAGAATGAATATCAATAGTCGTACTTAAAAAGGAGATATGCCCAAATCATTTGGAATAGAAAGACACGAATTTCAACTAATGAAGAAGCTCCAAATATCAAAGTTTCAAATGTGAAAATGTCAAATAAATCCCAAAAACCAAATTCCAACCTCTCTTAGCGTTTTGGCTTTTTTGGTTTTTATCTATTGTGATTTATTTGGAGCTTGTTTTATTGGAATTTGAAATTTATTTGTGATGCTTACTCCGACTATCGGCGGATGGTTTATTGTCTTTTGGAATTTGTCCTTCATTCTTCCAGCCCATAGCCGGTTTTGACGCCCTTGTCGAGCGCAGGCACGCCTTCTTTCATCCACACAGGTTCTGGCGCATCTTTTAGATAATAATCGAAAAACTGCATCATTCGGATGCTTAAGTCCACGCGGTTGGGCCATCGCGTGAGGTTGTGCTCCTCGTCGTTGTAGGTGAGCATCCACACAGGTTTTTGCAGACGCCGCAAGGCCAAAAACATTTCGATGCCCTGGTACCAGGGCACGGCGCCATCGTTGTCGTTGTGCATGATGAGCAGCGGAGTTTCCACTTTATCAGCAAAAAAAATGGGCGAATTTTCGATATAACGTAATGGCGCTTCCCATAGTGTGGCGCCAAGCCGGCTTTGCGTTTTTTCGTACTGAAACATGCGGCTCATGCCACTCTCCCACCGAATGCCGCCATAAGCGCTCACCATGTCGCTCACCGGAGCACCCGCCATGGCGGCAGCGTAAAGGTTGGTTTGTGTCACCAGATAAGCCACCTGATATCCGCCCCAACTCTGACCCTGAATGCCCATTTTGCTGCGGTCGATAAACGAGAACTGTGCCGCCATTGCCAGCGTACCGCTCACGATGGCTCGTTCGCCACTTTGTCCGGGATAGCCTGTTACATAAGGAATGTCGGGCACAAAAACCACATAACCATTGCTCCCGCACCAAGCTGGATTGATGATGGATCGGCTTGGGGTGATCTGATAAAAGCGGTGGAAGTTATCGGCGTTACGTTCGTAGAAATATACCAGCATTGGATATTTTTTTGTCACATCCATGTTCTCCGGTGTGTAGAGCAATCCTTCGAGCGAATCGCCATTGGCGGAGAGCCACTGCACCTGCTGCACATCGCCCCAGCGCCAAGGCGCACGCTGACTGTCGAGGTGCGTTATCTGAACAGTGTTATCAAAATTTTCATCGCTAGAATAAAGATCAGGATACAGGTCAAAATCCGATTTCCGCCAGATCAGCGTTTTGGCATCACGCGCCTGGCTCAAACTTTCGAAGCTGTATGGTTGCATGATGAGTTTGCGCGGAGCTGCTGATTTTTCCGCTGTAGCGGAATAAAATCCACTTGCACGGCTCTTCAGGTCAAAAGCATACAGCATCATTTCCTGTTCCACCCAATCCTGGCGCCGGTCGAGTTTCCAATATCTGAACTGCAAATTGTTGTCGCGTCCAGCTCCGCCAGTGATGCGTTCGGGAGCTTCTTTGCCGCGCGTGTCGAAGCGCCAGATATCGTAGCGATCGTTGATAAGCACATAGCGGTCGCCTTTGGTAAAGCCTGCATAGCCATAGTTGCCCGGCAGTTGCGGCACATCGTTCATCTCATCATAAAAAGCATAAGGCAGCGATTTGGTAAGCGAACGCACCTCGTCGGTCTTCACGTCGCGCAGGTACCACGCTGAGTCCGTTGGGGCGTACCAAACAAAATATTCAGCATCAGGCGAAAGCGCTGCTGTAGAAGAAACTTTTGCGGCAAGCAATTTTTTACTTCCATCGTTTACGTTGATGGAATAGAAATCACGGTAGAAGCCGTCCCACTGCGCCTCGATCCGATAGGGCTTATTGGTATAACCAAGCACATAAGGCGTTTTCTCCATTTCCGGAGCTGTAGCTTCCTGCACCTGTTCATCGGCAAGCTGCACCATGCGCCGGCTATCGGGATGCCACACCGCCAAATAGCTACGTTTGCGTTCTTTGTCAACCATTTTCTTTTGCTGGGGCTGGATGTATTCGTCGCGCCAATTCCACACGTCCACCGATACTTTCTCGTCTTTCGGCACCGTGTCTTTTGGCTCTGGCTCAAGTCTGGGCGCCGTTCCGAAAAATAGCTGCGCACCATCGCGGGTAAAACTGGGCGCACGGTTTTCGCTCACACACCATCCGACAGGCAATCCGGCAGCTGTGCTATCCACAATCACCGAAGCTTTCGCTTGTTTATTACGCCAATAGGCGAGGTCATAATTTTTGGTTTTGGATGTATCCGATGAATAAACGAAAGCCAGTTGATCTCCCTTTTCATCCACTGCCAACTGACTGGCCACGCCCCGATTATCAAATAAGGTATCGGCCAAAGCCAACTTTTGATCGAACCTGATCACACGTGTACTGTCGATGGAATCGTTGGTACGGACGATGAAAGCAATGAGTTGCTCATTTCGCGAAAGCGCATATTCCGTCACATCTTCAAAGCGATAGAGGCTGTCGGTTGCCATGTTGAGCAGCACCAGGCGTGTGCCTTCGGCCTTTTTCTTTTTCTTTTTGCTACTTGACGGCTTTTCCTTTTCAGCTTTGGTGGTATCCGCTTTATCCGTTGTATCCTTTGCTGGCTGCAGCTTTTCGTGCAGAATAGCCACCCATTGACCGCCCTCCTCTGCCAACCCGAACGATTTTACCTGTGCAAACTTACGCATCGATGCTCCCGGCACAAAGATGCCCAGGGAATCTTTGGGCAAGTCATCCTTCTCTTTTTTGGCAAGCTTTGCTTTGCGCAATGTATCCTCAGTAGGTTTAATTTTAAAAACTATGAATTGTGAATTTCCGGCAAACTGAGCATTGTAGCCGCGTTCCACCGAATCAGTTTGTTGGGTTTTGGTATTAAAAAAATACAACATGCCGTCACCCTTGCCGGGATTCACTTCGTAACTTACCCAATTTCCGTCAGGCGAAATGTTGGTTTTTTCGAGGGTTTTCCACTTATCGTAAATGGTGTGATCCAAAGGCAATTGCTGCGCGTGCAATACAAATGCAAACATTGAAATAGCAAGGAAAGCAAAGAGTTTTTTTGTCATGATGCGCTGTTTTGTGCGGCCAAAAATAATGGAAATTTAAAAAAAGTGAATGAAGATGTTGTCTGGTGATCTGCTCACAGCGCTCACCTTGTCAGGTTATCCCCTCCCGAATCAAAAACCCGACAACCTTTTCATGACAACGACTCGACAGCAGACACGATGTACAAACTCCCAAATTAGGCGTCTCTACCCGCTCTTTGCGCCATGCTCTTTGCGCCCTGCGTTTCTTCTGTTAATTAATTTAAAAAACCAACGTGCCAAATGGTTTTGATTATCTTTGATTTTTCGTTTTTAAAATAGGAAAATAAACCCAACTTATTGATTACAAACACATTGTTATCATGGCCTATATACATTTCGACAAGGAACAGCTCATCAATCTGGAGTATTGCCTCAAGCGGGAGTGGTTACGCACCAACCGTGCAGGGGCTTATTCGGCGAGCACCATCGTCAATTGCAACACGCGCAAATACCATGGACTGCTGGTGGTTCCGCAGCCTCAGTTTGGAAATACGCCGCATGTGTTGCTCTCGGCGCTTCACGAAACAGTGATTCAGCACGATGCCGAGTTTAACCTGGGCATCCACAAATACCAAAACAACACCTATTATCCAAAAGGCCACAAGTATGTCCGCGACTTTCAGGTGGATCCGGTGCCAGTAATCACTTACCGTGTGGGTGGTGTAGTGCTGGTGAAGGAAATCCTATTTTCATCGAACGAAGAGATGATGATGATAAAATACACCCTCAAAGAAGCCCACTCCCCCACTACATTGCGGCTCATGCCATTTTTGGCTTTCCGGCAAATCCATGCACTGAGCAAAGCCAACAACGACGTGCGAAAAGAGTATCAGCCGGTACCCAATGGTGCTGCCTTTTGCATGTACCCTGGCTATTCTACACTGTTTTTACAAGCCTCTTCCGAAAATAAATTTACACACCTGCCCGACTGGTATTTTAATATAGAATACACGCACGAAAAGCTTAGGGGCTATGAGTATCTGGAAGATTTGTACGTGCCGGGGTACATAGAGTTTAAACTCAAAAAAGACGAAAGCATCATCATTTCGGCCAGCATCCGTCAGATAAAACCCAAAGCGCTCGAAGAGAAATTTGCGCTGGAGCTAAAAAGCCGTACCCCTGCCACCGACTTCCGTTCGGCACTCGAAAACTCTGCGCAGCAGTTTGTCATCACCAAAAATGATAAACCAGAAATAGTGGCCGGCTACCCGTGGTACGGCTTACTTGGCCGCGACACCTTTATGGCTCTTCCCGGCCTGCTGCTCACGCGTGGCGACACCGCCACCTATCTTCGCATCATCGACAATATGATTGCCCGCATGAAAGGAATATTCTTTCCGACAGCCGTGCTCGACAAACACACGGAGTATCATTCCGTTGACACACAGCTTTGGTTTTTCTGGGCTTTACAAAAATATGCAGCGCATACGCATCAGGAGCAGAAACTTTGGCAGCAATATCACGAGATAATTACTAAAATCCTGGATGAATACGCCGAAGGAACCTGGTTCAACATCCGGATGCAAAGCAACGGACTGCTCACCGCTGGCGAAGAGGGCTTTCCACTTACATGGATGAACGCGGTGGATCAGGGACGCTCCGTTACGCCCAGGATAGGGAACCCGGTGGAGGTAAATGCGCTTTGGTACAACGCCATAATGTTTTCGATGGATCTGGCCAAAGCAGCCGGCGAAAGAAATTTTATTAAAAAATGGACGCGTATCGCAAATTTGGTCAAAGCAGGCTTTGTCGAAAACTTCTGGAGTGAGGCGAACGGCTATCTGGCCGACTTTACCAATGCCGATTTCAAGGATTTCTCGGTGCGCCCCAACATGGTGCTGGCCGCCAGCATGCCGCACTCGCCGCTTGATGAGATAAAACGCAAGAAAATCCTTGACGTCGCTGCTCGTGAGCTACTTACACCGCGAGGCTTGCGAACCCTCTCACCCAAACACATCCGCTACAAAGGCATCCATCAGGGCAACAGCCACGAACGCGACGAAGCCTGCCATCAGGGAACCGTGGTGCCGTGGCTTGCAGGGCATTACGCCGAAGCTTATCTGATGCTTTATGGCAAAGATGGACTGCCTGTGGTAAAAAATATCTTTAATTCTTTTGAAGAAGAAATTCAGAAAGCCGGGTTAGGCTCCATCTCTGAGTTTTTCGACGGTGATCCGCCACACGATGCTTCCGGCGTTACCCACATGGCCACCGCGGTAGCCGAATTGCTGCGGATAGATCAGATGATAAGGCAAATGGAGAAATAGGTTTTAAAATTATAAGATTCAAAAAGACAAAAAACAAATAAATCTCAATATCTACAATCCAATATCCCAACAACTTGAAATTTTGGATTTATTAGGAATTTGAGAATTGGAATTTGAAATTTGTAATTTGAAACTTCTTAGTTGGTTTCAAATTTTTAAAATACAGCTACTAAAGCAATATTGTTCATGAAAATACTCATGTTTGGATGGGAATTCCCACCGCACATTACCGGCGGATTAGGCACTGCCTGCTACGGCCTCACCCGTGGTCTTTCGGGCAACGGCGTTGAAATAATTTTTGTAGTACCCAAAGCCTTTGGCGATGAAGACCAGTCGGCCGTGCGCCTGATCGGAGCTTCTGACATCGAAATAAATGCCGCCGACCCGGATACCATCGAATTTTGGAAACGTGTAACTTATCTCGAAATTGGTTCAAACCTGATTCCTTATGTAACCCCTGAGGCCTTCCGTCGCATTGTGGAAGAACAGCAAAAGCAACAACAGCAACCCATTGACGACCAGGTTCTGAAAGCAAAATTCGACTTTACCGGAGGCTATGGCGCCGACCTGCTGGCCGAAGTGTCGCGGTATGCGCTGATTGCGGCCGGGCTTGCTGGCAAAAAACAGTTCGACGTGATTCATGCGCACGACTGGCCAACTTATCCGGCCGGGATAGCTGCCGCTGCCATCAGCGGAAAACCCTTGATAGTGCATGTGCATGCCACCGAGTTTGACAGGTCGGGGGCTAACATAAATCAGGATGTGTACGATCTCGAGCGGCGCGGCATGGAAGCTGCCGATCGCGTGATTGCGGTGAGCAACTTAACCCGCAACACCATCATCGAAAAATATAACATCGCGCCGGACAAAGTGGTGACGGTGCACAACGGCATTGCCGGGGCGACGGATTACACCGGAAATCAAACGCGCCATGTTAAAGAAAAAATAGTGACTTTTCTGGGGCGGCTTACGCTACAGAAAGGTCCCGAGTATTTTGTAGAAGCAGCGCATCTGCTGCTACAGCACAACAACAATGTTCGTTTCGTGATGGCCGGCTCCGGCGACATGCTCCCCAAACTTGCACGCCAGGTGGCGCGTCTGGGCATCGGAACACGGTTTCATTTTACAGGTTTCCTCGAAGAGCAGGAGGTGCAACAACTATTTGCCATGAGCGACGTCTTCGTGATGCCCTCGGTGTCGGAGCCTTTTGGGCTGGTACCGTTGGAAGCCATCCGTGCCAACGTGCCCGTGGTAATCTCACGGC
>CAZTCX010000050.1:14052-21654 GCA_964612515.1 uncultured Lentimicrobiaceae bacterium
GTGCTGAAAGTAGATTTCTGGGATGTGAATGCGCTGGCCGATGCAATACATGGCCTGCTGAGCTACAAATCGTTGACAAATGAATTTAGAAAACATGGCAAAAACGAAGTCAACCAACTCAACTGGGATCAGGCTGCCCGCGAGGTGGTTAAAGTTTATGAAGATGTTGTTGCGATAAGCCAGCTTACCTGATTATTTGTATTGCAAAAATTTTACAAAAGCTTGCTTTGATATTAATAACCAACTGATTTAGAAATTACTAAACTTTGATTTACTGAAAAAAACAGAGTTTTTAATCATTGAAATGCGCAGAAATTCATACTATATTTTTCAAAATTTATGAGATCAATTTGCTTTTACTTTCAGGTTCACCAGCCTTACCGGCTGCGCACGTATCGTTTTTTCGAGATGGGTCACGAGCATCATTATTACAATGATTTCGAAAACAAACACATCCTAAACCGTGTGGCACAAAAATGTTATTTGCCGATGAACGAGCTGCTGCTGAGCCTGATTGGCCGCTACGGCGACAAATTTAAAGTAGCTTTTTCCATTTCGGGCAGTGCCCTCGAGCAGTTCCGCGACTATGCTCCCGAAGTTATCGAAAGCTTTGCGCAACTGGCACGCACCGGCAACGTGGAGTTTCTGGCCGAAACCTACGCGCACTCGCTGGCATCGCTCAAAAGCAAGCCAGAGTTTGACCGGCAGGTAAAACTGCACCGCAAAACGATAGAAGAACTTTTTGGCCAAAAGCCTACAACTTTCCGCAATACTGAATTGATCTATTCGGACGAAATTGGCGAAATGGTTTACGATCTCGGTTTTGATACCATGCTCACCGAAGGCGCCAAACACGTGCTTGGCTGGAAGAGTCCGAACCACCTCTACAGCAGCGCCCGCAGGCCAGAGCTGAAGATGTTATTAAAAAATTTCAAACTCTCCGACGACATCGCTTTTCGCTTTTCGCACCAGGGCTGGAAGGAATGGCCATTGACACCCGAAAAATTTACCGGCTGGCTGGCAAAAACCGACAAAACCGACGAGGTTATAAATCTCTTTATGGATTACGAAACCTTTGGCGAGCACCAATGGCGCGAAACCGGCATCTTTGATTTTATGAAAGCCTTGCCGGCAAAGATTCTCAAAAACACGGATTTCATCTTTCGCACACCAGCGGAAGTTTCCAAAATTTTAAAGCCAGTTTCGGCGATTCACGTGCCCTATCCCATCTCGTGGGCCGACGAAGAGCGCGACCTCACTGCCTGGCTGGGCAATGAAATGCAGGACGAGGCTTTTGACAAACTGCTTGGCCTGGAAAGTAAAATCGATCACTGCAAGCAGACCGACATCCTGCGCGACTGGTACCGCCTGCAAAACAGCGATCACTTTTATTACATGTGTACCAAATGGTTTTCGGACGGCGATGTGCACAAATATTTCAATCCGTACACCACGCCTTACGAAGCCTTTATCAATTATATGAATGTACTTTCGGATTTTACCATTCGCGTGGATGAGCAATGTGGCGCGAAAAATGAGAAAGAAGCTACTGATGCCGACACCGCTCAACAAACGGAATCAGAAAGCCAAACCTCGGATTCGCATCAAAACCAAGAAAAGAAGGAATCGTCTGGATTTGATTTTTCATTTGAACATCTGAAAGATATTTCCAATGCAAAGCTGAAAAAGCTCCTGAAAGACATCGATGCCGAGAATCTGGCTTATGCACTGCGCGATGCCAGTGAAGATATCCGCGACCGCGTGCTGCCCAATCTTACCAAATCGGCACGGGAGGAGTATGATCAGGTGATGGAGAATCTGAAAAAAATTAAAAAAGAAGACATCGCCCGTGGCCGCGACAAGATTGTGCAAGCGTTCAACCGGCTTTTTAAGTCTTAGCGTTTCTATCTCCTTTTTCGTCCTGCACGTGCGGGATAGAAAGCTGCCCCCTTCCCATAGACTTTCGAGCATCCGAAGGTTCTCGAAACGTCTGAACGTCAAAAAAAAGATTGTAACCGAAACCCCATTTTATCACCCTCCCTTTTGTCCTAATTTTAGGATTTTAATAGGTATCATTTTGTATTGTAACAAAAAGGAAGGGACTCCCATCGTCCTGTTGGCAAGGGTTTGAAGATAATGTCCGCCAAATAAATCTATGCATCACAACAATTGCTACATTAATCTATTAATAGACCACCAAGGCTGGTATAAAGCAAAAGCGTACTTTTGCCGGCTTTTGGAAAAGCATTAACAAACTTAATTTTCACTATGCAAACTAAGGAATTGAATAAGCCCAACTATATTTTTGAAACGAGTTGGGAAATCTGCAACATGATCGGTGGCATCTACACGGTACTATCCACCAAGGCGCCGCTGATGCAGGAAGAATACGGCAACCATTACATTACCATTGGCCCTGATGTGTTGAAAGAAACCCGCACCAACCCCGACTTTATCGAAGACCGCGAACTGCTGGCCGACTGGCGTGAAGCTGCCGCAGAAGAGGGATTGCACTTCAGAGTTGGAAGATGGAATATCCCCGCCCGGCCCATTGCGCTGCTCGTGGATTTCACCGGATTATTTCCTGAAAAGGATATTATTTTCTCGAAGCTGTGGGAAAAATACCAGGTCGATTCTATCAGTGGCGGCTGGGACTACGTGGAGCCTGCTATGTTTGGCTATGCCGTAGGAAGAGTCATCGAAAGTTATTACAAATACTACCTTTCGTTCACCGATCGCGTGGTAGCGCATTTTCATGAATGGATGACCGGTACCGGGGTGCTTTACCTCAACGAGTTTGCACCGCAAATAGCTACCGTTTTCACCACCCACGCCACCACCATCGGGCGCGCCATCTCAGGCAACGAACTGGCACTGTATAGTAAAATAGACCAATACAACGGCGAAGATATGGCCCGCGGTTTTGGGATGATCTCACGCTTTTCGCTCGAACAAAAAACTGCACAAAATGCTGATATTTTTACCGTTGTAAGCGAAACCACAGCCCGTGAAGCCGAAAAGCTGCTCAAAAAGGCTGCTGATGTAATTACTCCCAACGGATTTTCAAAATCGCTGATCCTCGACGAAAAAAATGCCACAGGGATGCGCGACAAAGCCCGCGCAAAACTTTTTCAGGTTGCCGACGCACTCTTCAATGAGAAGGTCTCGCGCGATACCTTTATCACCCTCACCAGTGGCCGTTATGAATTTCGCAACAAAGGCCTCAATCTTTTCATTAAGGCCATCGGGCAAATAGCGCATGAACATCCTGAGAAAGAAATTCTGGCATTTATAAAAATTCCCGCAAATCTTACTGGTCCGATTCCAGAACTAAAAAAGCGCCTGGAGAAACCGGATTTTAACGCTCCTACTTCCGGCGAGTATTTGACGCATGGCTTGTACGAAATAGAAAACGATGCCATTCTGAAAGCGATTAAAAAAGCAGGTATTAAAAACCAACCTGGCGATAAGGTGCGTATCATCTTTGTACCCGCCTACCTCAATGGCCGGGACGGTATTTTTGATATGAAATACTACGCATTGCTTACCGGCTGCGACTTTACGGTTTTCCCATCCTACTACGAACCATGGGGATACACACCGCTGGAGAGCATTGCCTTCCGTGTGCCCACGCTCACTACCGAACAGGCGGGATTCGGACAATGGGTGAAAGCCTCCTTTGGCAACAATCATCCGGGTGTGGTGGTTGCCGATCGTACCGACGATAACGACGATGAAATGATAGCACAGATTATCCACACGCTACTCCAATATGCGGACATGGATAAAAAGCAAATGCTCGAAGCACGGGAAAATGCCGCGCAAATAGCTACTGCTGCCCGATGGGAAAACTTCATCAACTTTTACCGTCAGGCATATTCTATGGCGCTCGACAAAGTTGCCGGACGCGAAGAGACATTCCCTACAAGCTTTATCAAAGGCAAGAAAAAGAAACTCACCGAAGCACCCTACAAAGATCTGCCGGTGTGGAAACGGGTGACCATAGAGCCAAGCATTCCCGAAAAACTCAAAGGATTACAGGAGCTTTCGCGCAATCTCTGGTGGTCGTGGAATTATAAAGCAGCCGAGATGTTCGAGTCCATAAATCCTGTTTTGTGGAAAGAATTTAGCCACAACCCAATAACACTGCTCGACTCGATGAATATTTATGAATGGGAAGAGCTTGAGAAAAATCAGGATTTTATCCAGCGTTACCACGTAACTTACGACAACTTTAAGAAATATTTGGATAAATCCAAAAATAAACCGGCCAAGCAAATCGCCTATTTTAGCATGGAGTTCGGCCTGCACCAGTCGCTGAAGCTTTATTCGGGTGGTCTGGGGATTTTGGCCGGGGACTATCTGAAAGAATGCAGCGACTCCAACGAAAACCTGGTGGGCGTTGGGCTGTTGTATCGTTTTGGTTATTTCCAGCAAAGCATTTCACTCTTTGGCGATCAGGTGGCGGACTACCAGACACAGAAATTTTCACAATTGCCTGTGCAAAAAGTCATGGATGACCAAGGGCACCAGTTAACGATAAAAATAGGGCTGCCCGGACGTTTACTTATTGCCCGCGTGTGGCTTTGCGATGTGGGGCGCATCCCGCTCTATTTGCTTGACACTGATTATGAAGCAAACGCCGAACATGACCGTTCGATAACGCACAAGCTCTATGGAGGAGACCTTGAAAACCGGCTCAAGCAGGAAATCCTATTGGGTGTAGGTGGTATCCGGATGCTAAAAGCGCTGGGATTGAAACCCGACATCTTCCACTGCAACGAAGGCCACGCGGCATTTATCGGACTCGAAAGATTGCGTTATCTCATCCAGTCCGAAAAACTCGATTTTGACAAAGCAGTTGAAGTAGTTCGCTCTTCCACATTATTTACTACGCATACGCCCGTTCCGGCAGGTCATGATTATTTTAATGAAGACTTGCTGCGTACCTATTTCCCGCACTATCCTGACAGGCTCAACATTTCGTGGGACGACATGATGAATCTTGGTAAATTCCATGCTAACAATCCGCATGAAGAGTTTTCGATGAGTGTGCTGGCAGCACACCTGTCGCAGGAGATCAATGGTGTGAGCCGCATCCACGGCCGCGTTTCGCAGAAAATGTTTGCTCCGCTTTACGACGGATATTATCCCGAAGAAAACCAAATCGGCTATGTGACCAATGGCGTGCATTTGCCCACCTGGACTGCCAAGCCATGGAAAATGCTTTACGCAAAGGTTTTTGGCGAAGACTACAAATCCAATCAGCTCAACTTCGACATGTGGAAACGCATACAGCAGGTGGACGATATCGAGATTTGGAAAACGCGAAAGCAGCTCAAAAAGGAACTCATCGACTATATCCGCGACCGCCTGGAAGGTGAAATGACCAGACGTCAGGAAAACCCCAAGTTGGTCATCAACACCATAGAAGCCATCAACGAAAACGCGCTGACCATTGGTTTTGCCCGTCGTTTCGCCACTTACAAACGCGCCAGGCTACTCTTCTCAAACCTTGAGCGTCTGGCCAAACTGGTAAACGCCACAGGAAGACCATTGCTGTTTATCTATGCCGGCAAAGCCCACCCACGCGATACAATGGGTCAGGATCTTATCAAAAAAATTATCGAGATCAGCAGAACGCCTGATTTTATCGGCAAGGTTGTCTTTATCGAAAATTACGATATAGAGCTTGCGCAAAAACTCATCCCGGGCGTTGACATCTGGCTCAACACCCCTACCCGACCGCTGGAAGCTTCCGGAACGAGTGGCGAAAAAGCTGTGATGAATGGCGTGGTGAACTTTTCTGTTCTCGACGGCTGGTGGGGCGAAGGATACCAACCCAACGCCGGCTTTGCCATTTCCGAAGCGCGGACATACGCCAACCAACAGTTCCAGGACGAGCTGGATGCTGAGATTATCTACAACCTTTTTGAAGACGAAATCGCCCCGCTCTATTTCGATGTTAATGAGCAGGGAGTTCCCGAGCGGTGGGTTCAGTATATCAAAAACACCATCTCGGAGGTGGCTCCCAACTTTACCATGAAGCGCATGCTCGAAGATTATCATACTAAATTTTATGATAAACTCATTGCCCGTGCCGAAACCATGAACCGCGACGACTACAAGCTGGCAGGCGAATATGCAGCCTGGAAACAGGAGATGACCAGCAAATGGCCTCACATCCGCCTCGAAAAACTGATGGTCCCCGACGCTACCACACAAGCGCTTACCATCGCTGATGAGTTTTCGACGGAAGTCGTCATCTACACCAACGGCATCAAAGCCGAACATTTGGGCGTAGAAGTTATCTTTGGTAAAAAATCGGAGGGAAAAGTGAGCAAGATACTCCTCAGCAAAGAGATGCCGCTGGTGGAAGTTAAAGACCACATGGCGCGATATGCGGCCGATATTCATGCTTTCAAAGCCGGCACCTACAGCTATGCTTTCCGCATCTTCCCCAAGCACGAGCTTATGCCCCACCGCCAGGACTTTTGCCTGCAAAAGTGGGTGTAGGAAAGAAGTGTTTTATTATTAAAAAAAAGAAAATGCCGGAAGATGATTCCGGCATTTTTGGTTTAAATGATGGTTTTAATGATACCTTGGTAATAACTATTTTTCCCACTTCCGGGCGTAATAGACAAAAAGGAGGAAGTGGCGTTTTTAATAAAGATAAAAAAGTGCTTTAAGTCGCGCCAAAAACGGCTTTGTAATGGGTTTTAATAAACAAAAGGAATAAATCTTTTGGTCTCCTGACTTCGACAGTATTATTTTGCAGGTTTTACAATTTACACATAATCATTGTATTATGATTTTTGGGACACCTGACTTCGACAGTATTATTTTGCAGGTTTTACAATTTACACATAATCATTGTATTATGATTTTTGGGACACCATTTTGGGTGTCCCAGATCTAAAAAGCGGTATTTTTAGGGGATGTTTGTACGAAAGAAAATGAATCCAAGTGGGGTAATTAGTGTTCAGGTTATTGATAAAAGCCATGGCAAGTACCGTGTATTTAAAACCATTGGTAGCAGTTCGGACAACTGTACCCTTGATATGCTGTACCATCAAGGAAAAAGGTGGATTTCCGATCATTTGGGCGAACAGGATATTTTTGAAATAGTAACAAAGGAAACCGATGAAAAGCAAGTGACCGATTTTCTACTTTCTAACGTTGAAAACATCCTAATAAACGGTACTCAGTTGATATTGGATAGGGTATTCGAATCCATAGGTTTTAATGAGTTGAACGATGACATATTGAAGCATTTGGTAACAGCCCGCCTAAGCCAACCTCTCAGCAAATCGGCAACGGTAGACTATTTGAAATCGCATTTTGATGAGGATGTGCAGTTGCATAAGATTTACCGCTATTTGGATAAACTATACAATACTCAGCAGGATAAAATTCAACAAATCAGCATTGAGCACACACGGAAAATCCTGGGAGGAAAAATCGGTTTGATGTTTTACGATGTAACTACACTCTATTTTGAGGCAGATTATGGTGATGAATTCCGAGAGCCAGGCTTTTCAAAAGATGGAAAACATAATCAGCCACAAGTGGTTCTGGGTTTATTGGTTAGCAAGGATGGTT
>CAZTCX010000051.1:0-6692 GCA_964612515.1 uncultured Lentimicrobiaceae bacterium
AGCAAACCACTGGTGGTCGGTCATAAGCGTATAGGTAAATCCGGCCCGATATTCCAAAGAATAGGAAGGATCGGAAATGGTGTAAACGCCATCATGGAAATACGCTCCATCCAATCTTACGCCGGCATTGAGACGCAACTGCTCGTCGATGAGGGTGATCTCGTCCATCACGAAAAGTCCGGCCATATCCATCCTGCCGGCATTGTCGATTTTGTCGGAAGCGGTGTAATAAATGTCGGCGGCATCCACGCTGCCCAGCCGCACCTCGCCACCCCACGTAAGCTGGTGATGGCTACCCAGACTTCGTGACGCATTCAGCAAAAAACCGGCGTCGTTTCGTTTACTAACAACATCATAAAGAATGTATTCGCCATCGCTAAAATATTCGTTGACGCGGTAATAGTTTTCGCGAAGCAGGAATAACTTACCGCGTAGCCGGGTTTTTCCGATCAAGCCGTTGTAAGCCATTTTGCTGAAGATGGTTTGATGCGACGACCAGGAGCCATCGTCTTCGTAGATTTTGATGCCACGTCCGCGCTTGTCGTTGTAAAAACTAACTTCGGCTTCTATCTGATGGTTGACGCTGATGTGTGTGCCAAACTTGGCCTGCGCAGCTTCTTCGCGCAGAAACGAAGGCACCACCACCGAATCGTATTGCAGGATGGTTTCTTCGGGTTGGTTGATGTATCCGTCGCTGCGGCGCAACAAGCCGTTTACTTCGTACCAAAATGAATGTCGGGAAGTGTCGGCGCTGGTGCCGGCAACTTTTAGGCGTCCGCCAAGGGTTTTCCACTGGCCGGCTTCGGCCTCAGCCACCACCTGCAACGGTTGCTGCGGCCGGCTGGTGATGATGTTGATGGCACCGCCCATGGCATTGCTGCCATACATGGCCGAGGCCGGGCCTTTGGTAATTTCGATGCGCTCTACCAGTTCGGGCTGGATAAAATTCCAGTTGACGCTGCCGCCATCGGATTTGTTGACGGGGACGCCATCCACCAGCACCAGCGTGCGCGCCTGGTCGCTGCCGCTTTGGCCACGCAATGAAACCACAGCTTTGTCGCTGTATATTCCAAAGTCGCGGTTGACGTTGACGCCGGGCGACGTGATCATGGCCTGATCGATATTTTGCACCGGCAGCGCTTCAATCTGTTTGGCGGTGATGACCTCCAGACGAACAGGAGAACGCATCGGTCGCAATTCTGCCTCAGCTCTAATCTCGACAGGCTCAGCCATGATGGCATCACGCTCAAGCTGCACGTCGAGCCGGATGGTGTCGGCATGGCTAAAATCTACTTTTCGGCGGGCAGTGAGATATCCCATAAAACTCACTTTTACTTCTGCTGTTCTATGCGCGCTGAGGCGCAAAATGTATTTGCCGCTGGCATCTGTCACGGCGCCGCGTTCTGAGCCGGCCATCACCACATTGGCACCAGGTAAAGGCTGCCCGTCGTCGCCGGTAACGCTACCTTGAAGGGTTTGCCCATTTAGCGAAAGCGAAAAGAAAAGAAGAGAAAAAGCGGCAAAAGATGAGAGCAGTAGTCGGAGCATCGGGGAAGCAGGGATAGGTTTGGGTGCGTGTTATTTTTTTATTAAAAAAATACGAATGAACGCTGCAAGAGCTTTCGCCAAATTGCAGCGTTCAGGAATATCAGATTATTAATAAAATAAATTATTCAATCACGACTTTGGAGCTGCTCAGGCGCTGGCCGTCAGCGGCGAAAAGTGTAATTACATACATGCCTTTGGCCTGGACGGGGAGATTGATGACGCCGTTGCTGATAATGCCAGCATCCACGCGTTGGCCGGTGATGCTGTAGAGTGCGTATTTGGTTGCACCGCTCTCAGCGTTTACGAAAAGTTGTCCGTGGCTTGGATTGGGATAAACCATTTCCTGCTGGATTGCGATGGGCTGCTCGATGCCGGTTGGCGACATACCTGTGATCAGGATGTTGTCGATCATGCTTTCACCAATAGGTGTAACCACGGTGCCATTCACAGCGATGTTGTCGATCATGATCCAGCGGACAAATACTGAGCCTTCCGGATAATTGGCTTCGTCGGGAATCTGGACGTCAATAACGGTACCGCTGGTCCAGTTGTTGGCTACGGTAATTTGGCCTCCGGGGATGTTTGTCCAGTTGTCTTGTCCGCTCAGTTTATATTGCAGTTTCCAGTTTGCGGGACCATCAAGCGAAGAACTTTGCATTGAAGAAATGCGGAAATTGCGATGGTTGGCAGCTTTAAATTTTACTGACCAGAATTTGTTATTAGCACCGTTGTCCCAGCTTTGTGCTGAGGCTACCCACTGGACGGGACTAATTTCCGGAAAGGTTATCGCACCTGTTTCTCCTGCTTCATTTTCCTGACGGATATCGTATTTCATGTTTTGCTCGGTGCCCATGTTGGCGTTCAGGTCTTCTGCGCTGCCCGTTGGGAATGTCCATCCCGTAAGGGTATCGGCATCAAGAATGGGCATAGCTGTTACCAGAATGTTGTCGATTTTGCTCATGCCCGACGAAAGCAACTCTTCGCCATTGATGTCGAGGTTAGAGGTAACTACCCAACGTACATAAACGGAGCCTGACGGATTGTTGCATTCGGAAGGCAAAGGCAGATTGGTAACGGATGCGCTGGTCCAGTCGTTGGCGGCAGTTACTTCGCCCCCAGGGATGTCAGTCCATACCTCTTGTCCGCTCAGTTGATATTGCAGTTTCCAGTCGCGCGGGCCGGGCATTTCCGCATCGCTACGCTGCAGAGAGGAAACTTTAAAATTTTTGTAGTTTTTGGCTTTAAATTTTATCGACCAATATTTGTTGTCGACACCATCGTCCCAACCATCAGCGGTAGCGGCGAAGGTTTCGAAGCCTTCGGTAAGGATTATTGCGCCATTGGTACCCGCGTCATTTTCCATTCGGATGTCGTAGCCCTGGTTTTGTGAAGTGCCCATGTTGGCGTTGAGGCTGTCGGCGCCGCTGTTGACGGGAAAGTCCCAGCCGGTAATAGTCTCCTGCCCAAAAGCAAACAATGCCATAAAGGCCAAAGCAATGGTAAAGATTTGTTTTTTCATTTGATACTGAATTTTATGGTTAAGATTAATATTGAATTTTCATTTCAAATTCGATGATTCCTGTGGCTTGTTCGTCGGCCTGGATTACGCGTATCAGCCCTTTTTTGCCTTGCTGGGTCATAAATGGGATGATGGTTCCGGCCACTGCCCATTTGTACTTCCGTTTTCCCCATACGTCGTCGTACGAAACGATGAGCAGACTGTCGTTGTGGGCGTTTTCAAAGGCCAGCGGTGTTACGCCGTTGCTTGCGCGGATATCGTATTTGGTGTAGTTGCGCGTTTGCCACTGCGCCAGGGCAGGATAAAATTCGAACACACCATCTCCATCTTCGGCCGGTGATGAAAAAGTAGGCGAAGGAGTTAAAACGCCATTGTCATCCGACATTTTAAAATAGGTCACTATATCAATCGATGATTGCATGAGGGTGGCGGAATCGAGCATGAAAACATGGCCTGTTGTGGGATCCATAAATTGTCCGATTTGGGTGTTTCCGTTCATTCCCATCACAACGGAAGGATAATGACGGATGCCGCCAAAAGTGGAATTGGGGTCTTTGTAAATCGTCAGCGTTTTGGAGGCGGTGAGGCGGTTTTTGTCCATCACCGTAAAAATCCATTGGGCGGTATCGTCCACACCCTGGTAAAAAATTTCGTTCACAGTGAAGTCGCGCGCATTAAGACCCAAATCGCGCACCGTGCGGGTACCCTGACTGGTTTTGATCTTCACAGTAAAGTTGGTGATATTGGCATCGCCGCTCTGCACATCTATCCCAAAATACAGCAGTTGTCCAATGGCTGCCACCGTGCCGTCGGCGGTGTAGTTGGCGCCGCTCATCAGTTGCAGCGTGGGCGGGTTGCGATCGGTGTCTTTGTCGCAGGCTACAAAAAGCAACACGGACATTGCGATAAGCGCAAAAAAAACGTTTTTAAGTTTTGTCATTAAAATGGTCATATTTCTATTTTTATCACATTCATTTTATTAATCAATCCTGCGGCGTCAGCTTTTGTTATTATTTTTTCAAAAATAATTTATTCTTTGGATATGAACGGCCCGACATATCGCGCCCTGCAAAAATATTATTACAGAAACCAATGAAAGGGAACGTTAGAAATTGAATGATGGCAGCGGCAAATCCTAAGTGAGAATAATACTGTTAACTTTGCTCTTATTAATGAAAGAGACGAAACCGTTCACAACGCGTTTTTTGATAGGGACTTTAAAAAAATAGTATTATGAAGATTACATACCTTAAAGACACAGACACTTTACTGGTAAATTTCAATGACAATTTAATTACCGAGACAAAAGATTTAAACGAAAATGTATTGATTGAGATGGATCAGGATGGAAATATTGTAAGTTTGACCATTGAACATGCCAGGCAACAGACCGAAATTGGAAATTTCTCATTCAATCAGGTTGAGAGTGTGCAAGTCCTTTAATTGTTGATAAGAGAAGCATTTTTATCTCGGTGAATGTCATTCCGATTTTTCTACTTCAAAGTAAATGTCATTTTTTAATGGCTTTGCAGCAAAGTCCAGGCATGCATGAATATCTTTAAGAGTGATGTGAGGATAGTCCTCCAGAATTTCCTGGTATGAAGTTCCTGTAGCTAGTAATTTTAGTATGAAATCCTCTGACAATCTGGTCCCTTTGATAATTGGTTTCCCTCCAAGTATTTAAGGATTTGATACGATCTTTTGCATAATAGCTTTTTTTAATCGCTCAAAGTTAAACGAGTTAGGTCATAAACAGTTTTGCTAACTGATTATTTTTATTTCATTTTTGGTTATAAAAATCTCAACTTTACAAACAAACGCTACTTATTCTCTTTGATACGTTTGGCGATGATTCCGGAAATCTCGTCGATGCTGATTCTGTCCTGTTTCATCGAGTCGCGTTCGCGAATGGTCACGGTGTTGTCTTCGAGCGTCTGGTGATCTACGGTGATGCAATAGGGCGTTCCGATGGCATCCTGGCGACGGTAGCGCCGGCCGATGGCGTCTTTTTCGTCATACTGGCACATGTAATCCATCTTGAGTGCGTCGAATATTTCGCGTGCTTTTTCGGGCAGACCCTCTTTTTTGACGAGCGGGAACACAGCTGCTTTTATGGGAGCAAGTACCGGCGGAATGTGCAGCACCGTGCGCTCGGAGCCATCTTCAAGGGTTTCTTCGCGATAAGCATACGATAGGATGGCGAGAAAAGTACGGTCGAGGCCAATGGAAGTTTCTACCACAAAAGGCACATAACTCTCGTTAAGTTCCGGATCGAAATATTGCAGTTTTTTACCCGAAAACTTCTGGTGGGCACCCAGGTCAAAGTCGGTGCGGGAGTGGATTCCTTCGAGTTCTTTGAATCCGATGGGGAAATTATATTCGATATCAAAAGCAGCATTTGCATAATGCGCCAGCTTTTCGTGCTCGTGGAAACGGTAGTTTTCGGCGGGGATGCCCAGACTCAGGTGCCACTGCATGCGTTGGTTTTTCCAGTATTCGAACCATTCAAGCTCGGTGCCGGGGCGCACAAAAAACTGCATCTCCATCTGCTCGAACTCGCGCATGCGGAAGATGAACTGGCGCGCCACAATTTCGTTGCGAAAAGCCTTTCCTATCTGCGCAATGCCAAAAGGAATCTTCATTCGACCGGTTTTTTGTATGTTAAGATAGTTGACGAAGATTCCCTGTGCAGTTTCAGGGCGCAGATAGATGGTGTTGGCGCTGTCGCCAAGCGATCCCATCTGCGTGGAAAACATTAGGTTGAACTGCCGCACGTCGGTCCAGTTGCGGGTTCCGGAGATGGGGCAGGCAATTTCCAGGTCTTCAATCAACTGCTTCATAGCCGCCAGGTCGTTGTCTTCCATGGATTGGTACAAGCGGTGTTTTATCTCCTGAATCTCTTCGGCGTATTTCATCACGCGCGGGTTGGTGGCCAGGTATTGCTGTTCGTCGAAGCTTTCGCCAAAACGTTTGGCAGCTTTTTCGACCTCTTTATTAATCTTATCTTCCAGCTTGGCCAGGAAATCCTCCACCAGCACGTCGGCACGGTAGCGTTTTTTGGAGTCTTTGTTGTCGATCATCGGATCGCTAAACGCGTCCACGTGACCCGAAGCTTTCCAGGTGGTGGGATGCATAAAAATGGCCGTGTCAAGCCCCACGATGTTTTCGTTGTACTGCACCATGGCTTTCCACCAGTAGGCTTTAATGTTGTTTTTGAGTTCCACGCCCATCTGGCCGTAATCATACACCGCACTCAGGCCGTCGTAAATATCACTCGATTGAAACACAAACCCATACTCGCGGGCATGGGCTACTATTTTTTTAAAAAGGTCTTCGTTATTTATCATCGGGCAAAAATAGAACAAAACTATTTGCAGGGGTCATCTTTTGCGGTGTATCCAAAAAGTTGTCGAAAGCACATCGCAGGGCGCAAAGGGCATGGCGCAGAGAGCATGGCGCAGAGAGCAAGAAAGTACCGTTCAAGTAACGCTCATTCCATTTCTCACACATTTCTTTTTTAAAAATATCCAACCTCAAGCTATTAATTAAAACATTCCACGCGATTGTCGCGGTGGCTACGGTGGCTGAGCCGACTTCGACAAGCTCAGCCACCTTAGCAACCACA
>CAZTCX010000051.1:6702-21636 GCA_964612515.1 uncultured Lentimicrobiaceae bacterium
GAATTGAAATTAGAACAAAGACCTGCCGATTGAAGATTGAGGCCTTAGAACTTTAAAGATTTACCTCTTCAAAAAGCCGCGGTACCTTGCACGACCATCCGTAAGTATCTTTTATTTTGACGCGCAGTGCGTTAGCGCTGTGCGGTTCACCGTGGGTGATAAAAACCCGCTGCGGTGTGTTCTTTATCTTCGACATCCACTGCAGGATTTCGCCCTGGTCGGCATGCGACGACATGTTGTGCATTTGCTCAATGTTGGCGCGCACCTTAATATATTTACCGCGCATTTTTATCTCTGGTGCTCCCTCGGAGAGGCTCCGGCCACGCGTGCCTGCAGCCTGGTAACCGGGAATGACGATGGTGGCGTTTGGGTTGTCGAGTTGCTCCTCGAGATATTGCAGGATGCGTCCGCCATTCATCATACCGCTGCCAGCGATGATGATGCGTGGGTGTTTGTTGCGTGAAAGATTCCTCGTCTCTTCTATCGAAGTGACCATGCGCGTGTTTTTAAAAACCTCTTCGAATGTTTGCGGATCGAGGCGTTGCCATTCGGGATATTTCAGAAAGAGCTTGCTCACGTCCAGCCCCATCGGGCTGTCGAGATAAACAGGGATGTTGGGGATGCGGTTTTCACTTTTCAGTTTCCATATTAAATACATAAAATCCTGTGCGCGGTCCACGGTGAAGCTGGGCACCAGCAGCGGGCCGTGGTTATAGATAGTTTTCTGGATGATCTCCAAAAGCTGATCTTCGGCCGAATTTGTCGGGTGTAGCCGATCGCCGTAGGTTGACTCGACGATGAGATAATCGGCTTTTTCGGGTTGTTCGGGAGGCAGCAGCATGGCATCGCCGGGGCGGCCCAGATCGCCTGAGAAAACAATGCGTTTTCCGCCAGCATCCATTTCTATAAAGGAAGCGCCGGGGATGTGCGCATTTTTGCGAAAACGAAATTTTATTTCCGGCGAAATCTCCATCCAGGCATTGTCGGCAACGGGATGCAAAAGTGGCAGCGTACGTTCCACATCGGCCAGGCTGTAAAGCGGCAAAGCCGGACTGTGGCGTGTGTAGCCGTGGTAGTTGGCCTGTTCGGCATCTTCTTCCTGTATCTTCCCGCTGTCTTTCAGGATAATCTCAACCAGATCGGCCGTAGGTTCTGTGCACCAGATGCGCCCGCTGAAACCCTGGTTGACAAACCGAGGTAGATAACCCACATGGTCGAGGTGGCCGTGGGTGAGCACGATGTTTTTGACCGTGGAAGCGTCGAGTGGCAGATCCTTCCAGTTGAGCTCGCGCAACTGCTTAAGCCCTTGAAATAAACCACAGTCGATCATCAGTTGCTCGTCTCCGATGGTGAGCAGATATTTGGAACCGGTAACCGTTTCAGCAGCTCCCAGAAATTGCAGCGTAAAGTTTCTGTTTTCGTTCATTGTTTTTGTGTTTTAATGTAAGCAGTTAGGTGGTTGGTTTTTATAAATTTACATCAAGTGATAGATACTATAGATTTAGGAAAACTCATCGCCCACCCCCCAACCCCCTAAAGGGGGAGTTGCCAACGCGCAATCGAAGGTATGTGGGCTGGCTTCTCCGCCAGCTGGCGGAAATGAGGGGTAGCGTGGGCTTTTTTATAATAAAGCTTCTTATCTGAAACTTGTGTTTTAAAAGACATCAGGCAAACAGTTACGTTTTTTATAAAAAAATAGTAGCTGGCGAATGTACAGAATAATTGGAAAAGGAGTTTTGTGCAACGCGTTAATGCGATGATAAGAGCGGGTGCTATTTAGAAAGATTAAATTTTAGAAAAGGCAGCAATATTACTTGTACACAGGCGTTTTTTGGCCAGCAATAATCAGAGGTCTGTTGCCGATGACTTGCATAAAAAAATCATTCATCAAAACCATTCACCAAAATCCATTACGTCATGAAAAAATTATTTGTAATTCTTGCGGCGTCACTGATATCGGTGAGCTGCTTAGCGCAAAACGGCTTCTATCTTGGCTACGAAAATGGTTTCCTTTTCGACAGGCATCATTACGTAAACAGCAAAGGGTATGAATTATCGCAAGGCTCCATTGGTGGCGTTTATGGCGGCTATGTCGGCTACAAACTCAATAGCTACAGCCTGGAAACGGGTTTCTATGGCTACTTTTCATCCCATGTATTTGTCGACTACGACTACGCAACAGGCAACCCGCACAAATCGCTGAATATGTCGAGTGGTGCGGAAAGTTGGATGATCCCCATCCGGCTGGGCAAAGAAATTACTACTTCCAGCGAGAAGTTTTTTGCAAAAATAGAGCTGGGCTTCAACACCATTATCTGCCGTGATTATTCCGATGACCAACCAAATATTGGTTTTGGCCAGAATGTGATGCCATATCCAATCGAGGGTGATCCGAATCATTTTCCTATGTCACCTGATTCGACCAGAGGTTATGGCTACGTCACCTCCCGGGTGAATTTTGGTATCGAACCGGGATTAACCGCTGGTTATCGCTTCAAAAAGAAAGCTGACATTTACCTCAAAGGCAGCTATTTGGCAAATTTCAACCCCGTTTATTACGAAACCATGACGCACTATTCTGATGCCGAACCGATATATGCCACCAGCGTCAGCATGAATGCCTTCCAGTTGCAAATTGGATTGAAATACTACTTTGGAAAACGCGAGAAATAGAGTTGAAGCGCGGGAGTTGAAGAATAATCCTTAACAATAACTTCTGGATAAACTTTCTTATTACATTAATAAACCAAAAAACCCCCGAAAATCTTCGGGGGGTTTTGTTTAAAATCGTTAGGTTATTGAAAAGCTTTCTCCAGCAGTTCTGGATCTGTCGAAACAAACCGGCACAAGTTTTCCAATCACCTTATCCAAGAAGGAGCTTTATTTCGTTCAAGAAGTTTTCGGTGGGTTCAATAAGCGGTTTAACTTGTTCCTCCGTAAAATCAAACAAATCGCCATAATCTCCCTTATGCCTCCAGTCGAATATTTTTGAGTATAGCTTTCCATAATCTTTTTTAATTTTTCCTTCTTTGATGAACTTTAGGTTGAATTGGCTTCTTGTACCAATGTGCGTTAACTGATTACTGTTCTCAGTTAATAGTAACGCCATTACCGCATAAAAGCAGGCGTAGTACAATCTGTTAACACAGGCGTTCCATCTTTGATTTTGAGCCAATAATTTTGCGCCATTTAAACTTTCATCTGATTTCTCAAGACGATATTTAATATACTCATGTTTAGTTAATTCATTCATAAACGAATCCCCTCCTTTTTTACAGCGTGAAATAATGGCGAGTATTTCAGTCTATTCAGCCAATAATATTTTGAGTAAACCAAAGGTGAAATTATTTGTCCTGATTCCAGTTCCAGTTCATATAAATTACTCCGGAATCTGTCTTCTGCTGCGCAGGTTTCAATACTATTGATCAAAACAAGAATATCCCAATCCGAGGTAGGCTTATTGTCTCCTCTTGCCCTGGAACCAAATAAAATGATTTCAGCACTTGCGTCCTCTTTCTCAATCGAGTGTTTGATTTCCGATAATATTTTATCCTGTTCAGTCATATTTGTGCATAAATTTAAAAATTTATTTATAGGGATTTTTCAAAGGCTTGCCCCAATTTTTGTGCTGTCGTTTACTGAAATATTCACTGTTGCCATAAATATAATTTTTAAGTCAATTGCAAAATTACAAAAAATTGGATTAGGAGATTCCTAACGCATTTCTAAACCAAGTAAATAGGAGAATGAGAACAATTAAAAACCACTGACAGCATCGTACCATCAGGGTTTTAGTATTTTCACACTAAAAATTAACGCTATTTAAAAGCTTTCTCAAGCAATCCGTCGCCTTGCAGCGTGAGTCGCTCGAAGTAGGCGGGCACGTGGTTGCCCACGAGTTTGTCCACATACATTTTGGCCAGATATTGCCCAAGCATAAAACCTTGACCACGTAGGCCGAGGAAAAGTCCAGCCTCCGGGTCGAGGATCATGCGCGGCTCCACGTAGTAGCCAGCCCACACGGCCTGAAATCCTACCGAAGAGAGTTCGGGCAACCAATCCACAAAAACTTCGGCGGCAATCTCCAGGAAATCTTTGGAGTTGACTTTCAGATTTTTCCCGGCTTCGCGGGGTTCCACCTGCGGTGAAGCGCATCCTATAATCTGACCCGTTTCGCCCAGTTGCTGGCCATAAACCGCCGTGAATCCCTTGTAGTGGCGACGGTCGATAAGCATGGGCAGCGGGATGCCATCCACGCCCATCATGGGCAGCCGGCGGGTGATGAAAGCCTGATGTTTTACGGGATACATACCGGTTTCGTAGCCCAGCATCTTAGCAAACTTATCGCCTTGTGGCCCCAGCGCATTCACAAAATGATCGGACAGATAGGTGATATATTTCTTGTCGTGGGTTTTTACAAGCACAAGGTATTTCTCGCCTTCACGGCGCACGTCGATCAGCTCGCAATCTTCTTGGATTATCCCGCCGCAACTGATGCCGATTTGCCGGATCATGTCCACCACCTTGCCGGGCGTTGCCTGCCAGCAGTTGTGCGTGATGAGCGCTGCCTGGTAAGTGCTGAGGTTTGAATTAAAATAAGGAGAAACGTATTTTCTAAAGTCGGCGGGTTCTATCATCTGTGCATCGCTCCAGGCCATCGAAGCCTTGAGTGCATCGAACATATTCTGGTCGTGGGCAAAAGTTACGTAGTCGATGGGTCGGAAATCGATATTATGAATCTGCTGGAGGCTGTGGAATATTTCCAGGTTTTTCTCTGCAATATCCGAAAGTTCGGGCAGGCTAAAGTTGGGGCGCCCACCGGCGATGTTGCGCCATGAGGCTCCGCGTCCACTGTTGATGAGTACGGGCGAAAGGCCGGCCTCGGCCATGTAGCGAAACAAGGCGCTGCCGCCGATGCCGCCACCGGCCACCAGACTTTTCACAGCTATCTTTTCGCCTTTGTTGCCGTTGAGCGTGGTAATAATTTTATCGTGCGTTTTGTGCGGGTAAAGCTCACCCATGTTCACCTGGTTGCTCAGCGGGCCGCGCGGGGTAGGCTCGCCGACAATGGAAATTCCCGATCCTGCCAAAGTCTGTTTTAGCCGTTTGATGCATCGCTTTCCGCGACAAGCGCCCATTCCCAGACGGGTAGTATGTTTCACCTCATCCACAGAGATAAATTTGCGGTCGCCGATCACTGCCAGAATTTCGTCGAGCTTCACGTCGTCGCAGTGGCACACGTAGGTTTCGGATTCTATTTCGACGTCATTAGTTTTAAAATCGATGGCTTCGGGGAAGTTATCTTTTGCAATAAAACCACGCACCTGCATCAGCTCTTCGCCATGGACGCTGATAGATCTAACCCGCGCCACATTGGTTTTATTGGGCTTGTCCAGAATCTTTTCTATTACCCCTTCGCCCAACTTCTTTCCATTATTATCAACCAGGAAAACCTCCGTATTTTCTTCGATATGATATTCGATCGGCAGGAAGAGCCAATCTTTTTTGAGGTTGTAACCAAAGATGGCCAGGCCGGGGCATTGATAAACGCACTTCATACAGCCAATGCACACGTCGAAGTCGATGCGCGGCACCGTGCTGGTGGAGGTTTTGGTAATGGCTCCGTGAGGGCACGAAAACTCGCACGGGTTGCAGGCAAAACCATAGAGACAGTCGATGAGTACGAAGGGTTTTTCGGCGGCGCGATCGGCTGAAGGCGTCATCGGTTTTTCGATGATGCGTACAGGATGCTGCTGCGAGTCGATGTATTCTTTAGAAACTTCCAAAAACTGATCGTAATCGTAGCGGGTGCCCATGTCGTTCATGATTTCAAAAGCCACCTGACGGCCGCGCAATACAGCGCTGGTACCTTCGCCAATGCGGATGGCGTCGCCGGCGCCATACACCTGACGCCCAAAAAGCTCTTTTCCTTTTATAAAAAGCTGATCGTCGGGAACCAAACCCGTGCAGATGTTGATGGCATCGATGCCATCAATTATCTGTTCGGTGCCGGGGACGGGTTTAAAATTCTCACAGTCGGCGATTACGGCACCAACGATGCCTGTATGATCTTCGTTAGGAATTGCTTTTAATAAAATCTTAGACGTGAGAATAGGAATTCCAAGCCGACGCACGCGGTTGGCCTGCACCGGAAAGCCGCCCTCGCGGGGCATCGCTTCGATGATCGCCTTCACCTGCGCTCCCGCCTGCATCAACTGGTAAGAGGTGAGGTAGCCGATGTTGCCGGCGCCCACGGTGAGGATATTGCGGCCGAGCAGCGTCAGCTCGTTGTTCATCATCTTTTGAACCACGGCAGCCGTAAATACGCCGGGCAGATCGTCGTTCTCAAAAGTGGGCATAAAAGGGACGGCTCCCGAAGCTACCACCAGAAACTCCGCGTCGATATAATAGATTTCTTCTGTGCTAATATTTTTTACCGCCAGGCGCTTTCCTTCCAGAATGTCCCACACGGCGGAGTTGAGGAAAATACCCATGTGATCGTCGCCAGCCAGCGTGTGGGCAATGTCGAAACCACGCATGCCTCCAAATTTCTTTTCTTTTTCAAAAAAGAAAAACTGGTGTGTCTGCATCAGAAACTGGCCGCCAATCTTGTCGTTGTTGTCCACCACGATGCATTGCACATTATTTTTCATCAACTCTTCGCGGCAAGCAAGTCCGGCGGGGCCAGCGCCCACAATTGCTACCTGAGTCTTATAAACTTTTGTCTGGCATTGTTCGTCGCAGGGCTGCGGCTGGGGCGTATAGTCGTGCAGTATCTCCGACACCTCGTGCACACCGTCCACTTTGGTGATGCAGATGCGCCGAATGCGTCCGTCCACGAGCATCTCACAGGCGCCGCATTTGCCTATGCCGCATTCGAGCGAGCGGTTGCGGTTGCGCAGGCTGTGGCTGTGCACAGGGTGTCCGGCCTGGTGCAGCGCCGCAGCAATGGTAAATCCTTTTTCACCTTCCACCTTTTCGCCGTTAAACAGGAATGTAACCTTTTCGACCTGAGGAACATTCAGAATGGGATGTACGTTGATTTTATGCATCTGATGTTGGTTTTGATCCCGGCTTTCAAATTGTGAAAGCCATAACAGCAAAATTATTTTTATTCGTATTGGTGCCACCCCTTTGGATAGTAATTGAAAGCGGTGAAAGATGTCATTGTTAGAAATCGTAAGCATAAGCAGTGGTATCATCTTCCGCATCTCTGCTCGCCAAAAGGCACAAAAAAAGCGTCGCCCGTGAGGATGACGCTTTGTAGGTTTCGTTCAGATTAAAGCTCTTAACTTTTGAGCGATAGTTCGAGATTATCAATAATCTTCTTGCTGACTTTGCGCGGGTTCTTGACTTTAAAAGCCTTCAACTCGTCGAGGGCAACTTTTCCAAAATGGTAAAGGCCTTCGGGATTCTTATCGTTGTCATAACTGCCAACGCAGTAGTCGAGCTTGGCGCGGATGTCGGCATGAGCATCCAGATTAAGTTTGGCCATCGCTTCTGAAGCGTCGGCACATGCATTTCTAAGGTTTTCACTGTTCATAGTAATAGCGATTTTTATGATTTGATTTTCAGGCTGCAAAGATACTTTAAAATTAAAAATGCGAATTTTGAGAGTGTTAAGATTATCTAAAGAAAAAGTGCCTACTTTTAGCCCTTGAAAAAAGTGGACTTTTCGAGGTCGCTTTGCATGATAAAAAGCATAACTAAAATTTGTTTTCAGGATGACACCCAAAATTACAAGACATTATCTCCCTGAACTATTTGCACTGAATTTCAGACGCTCGAAACCAAGCGTAGTAACCGTCAACCTCACCAGCCGCTGCAACCAAAGGTGTATTTATTGCGAAATCGGTAAAGAGATACCAAGTTTCTCGCGAGAGGAATTGACCAAAGAAGACTTATTTTGGATCATAGATGAAATGGCTATCAATAAAATCCGAAGAATGGCCTTGTGTGGCGGCGAACCTTTTTTGTTTGCTGGTCTCATGGCGGTTGTGGCGTATGCCGGAAAAAACAATATTCGATGCGCCATTACCACAAACGGCATGACCGCCTGCAAACTCAGCAAGGAAGAGCTTATCCTGTTGAAAAAACACAAGACCGAAATCAATATTTCCATCGACTCTTTTCGGGATAGCATTCAGTCGGTTACACGCGGCACCCCGGCTGCCCTCACCAATGCGCTGAAATCGATAAAGTATTTCGGCGATAACAATATTCAGCCTACCCTGCTCGCAGCCATCTCAAAATATAACTATCACGATTTATCAGAGTTCTTTGCCCAGGCATGGGAAAAAGGAATTAAACAAGTTTTGTTTCAACCAATAATTTATTTCTCTAACTTCCCTGATCGACCTGCCATTGATGAAAAATCACAACTAAATGTAGGCATTGAAAATATTGATACCCTTTTGGTTGAATTAAGAAAGATTTTATATTTTGAACGAAAACATCAAATAAAAACAAACGTATATCGGATTTTACCCTGGATTGAAAGTTACCTGAAAACAGCGGCGGGACAAGGCAGGGAATGGTTTTTTGATGAAGTGCTTGATGCATTTTATTGCAGAGAAATCGATGCCATCATCGATATTGCTTACGATGGCGGAATACAACCTTGCGGCCTGGTGCTGGCCTCAATAAACATACATCAAAACCGGCAGCCCGGGTTATTGGCTCTTTGGGCGGAAGCAACGCGAGAGATTAAGGAGGATATAGAAAACCAAAGGTATCGTGAATATTGCAATGGATGCTGTCATCACTTTAGCCGGAATATGCTGGCCTCGATTATGAAACATCCCATAAAAAACAGGCGTGCCTTTTACAGCATTTTTCCATTGATATTTGCACGAACATTTTGGGGTGTGATGAAAAAATTTAAAATGACTTAGTATGAAAATAATATTGGTTACCGGTGGAAACAGAGGAATAGGATTTGAAATTTGCAGGCAACTGGATAATCTCGGACACACAGTAATACTTGGGTCGAGGGATCTGGGAAAAGGCTTGGCCGCTGCGGCCTTGCTGAGTAAAAATGTCGTTGTAAAACAACTTGATGTTACCAGCGAAGAAAGCATCCAAAGCCTGTTTGAGTTTATTAAAACAAATTTTGGGAAGATTGATGTATTAATAAATAATGCCGGAATTGGATCAGATGCGCAAGAGAAAAAAGACACCATGGCAAATGGAGTGAAAAATGTTTTCAAAGCAAACATGCCCGGCGTTTGGAAAACAGTTAAAACAGCCGTTCCTGTATTACGAAAAGTGGGCATTATCGCACAAAAGGAAGGAGCCAAAGACGTTTCCATTTCGAGCGTCAAACAAATAATGGAAACTAATTTTTATGGGACTTGGCGCATGATACAGGTATTTCTACCCTTATTGCAAAAAAGTAAAGAGGGCAGGATTATAAATGTGAGCAGTGGCATGGGCGAATTGCAAAGCCTGACGGGTGATTCGCCTGCCTACAGTTTATCAAAATCATCGCTGAATGCCTTAACAATCATGTTTTCGAACGAGCTAAAGGGAAGAGGAATAAGCGTAAACGCGATGTGCCCGGGCTGGGTGAAAACCGATATGGGAGGCCCCGATGCGCCACGAAATGTTGGCCAGGGGGCCGACACAGCCGTTTGGCTTGCCACGGAAAAAGAAATTCCTACAGGTAAATTTTATAGAGACCGGCAGGAGATTGAGTGGTAAAAGCATTGTAAAAATCGACCTTTTAGTAAAGTAAAAAATAAGGTTTAAGTCCGTGGGGGCAGATATTTCTACTAAGGTTGGGTTGGGATGAGAAGAATAAGGTTTTCGATGTTCCCAGGTATTTGCCATGCGGATTTGAAAAATGATTTTCCGATTAACCAGGAAAAGGAAAATCAGTTGTTCTTTTTTGCCCATAACCTTATCGCATTTCTAACCATAGTAGAAAAACACATCGCCGGATTTATTCAACCTTATTGGCTTATCATTTCAGGCCAGACGTGTTGTTGTAACCATCGCATGTAAGGGTGAAAGCCTTTCATAAAACCGAATCATCTGCTTTGCACAGTTCAGGTAGTGGTAGTCAGTAAATGCCCGGTCATAAGCAGCCGTACCAATTTTTTGGCGGAATGGAAGGGATTCGACACACCTCTTAATTTGGCGAACGAACGCTTCGGGGGTATCCGCAACCAGCACATCTTTACCATCCGTATATTTCATGCCTTGCAGACCCACGCTGGTTGAAATGATGCATTTTCCCAGCGCCATTCCCTCAATTATCTTCGCCCGGATTCCGCTTCCACTCAGCAGAGGGACAACCATTATTGCCTTGTCTTCCTGATATTTTATAGCATCAGCCACAGTGCCTTCAACAATGAGGTTTGGGCGTTTCAACTTTAAAAAACTATCAGGCATTTTCTTGCCAGCCATATATATTTTTAAATCAGGCAATGCCGTTTCGAGCAGCGGCAAAACTTCAGAAATAAACCACTGCATTGCTTCTGTATTGGGGCGCCAATCCATCGATCCGAGATGATATACCACCGGGAAGGTTTCGTGTTGCTTTTCAAAATTATATGCTTTTGATTTATCAAAAATAAACCCGACAGGGATATCAACAACGGGGATGCCTTTGGCAAAGGCTTCAAATATTTGTGCGTCAATTGGCGATATGGCAATGATTCCATCCACTGTCGAAACGATTTGTTGCTCATATATTTTAAGTCGTGATAAAGCAATCCGCAGCAACATTTTTTGGATAGGATGTCGCAGGTTTTCCAATATTCCCTCCCAAATAACAAACTCAACATTTTGAGGCCGCAATACGATTTTGGCTTTCGAGTGCCGGCGGATGGTTTGAATATATAGGCAGAGGTAAAGATGCTCAAGCTGAATAATATCGAAGGTGTTTTTGCTTAGGATTTCAATAAGTGTATTTTCAAACTTTGTGGATTTGAACCGCTCCACAAAATAGGACTCTCTGCCAAACAAATTTATAAACGCTCTCGCAGGTTTAAGCCTGGTATCGACGGGTACGGCCACAAATTTTGTCTGGCTGCGGAATAATATCGGGATCGTTTCGATGTCGATTTTGTCGCGCAAAGGATTCATAGCCAAAACATGCAGATCAGCCCCGGCCTCCAGCAAGCCAATTGCGGCATTGTAGATGGCAAGCGACCCGCCATCCTGCACCGGATAAGGAATTTTATGACTGAGCTGTAATATTTTCAAAGCTTTGATTTTTGAAATTCGATGATGGCCTGCGTGATATGTTTTATTTCGTCCACTGAAATATCATGAAAAAGAGGAAGGCATAATATGCGGTCAGCGATGAAACGGGCGGTTGGCATAGCGTCTGTTTTGTATATTTCAAACTCCGGAAAATCAGTGATGAGTGGATAAAAGTAGGTGGCCGGAAATATGTTTCTGCTATTCAGATAATGCAACAATTCTTCCCTGCCGGCGCCAAACTTTTCGGGATGCACGATTACCGGGAAATAGCTGTAATTATGGCTTACCGATTCTTTGTCATCAATCAGGCTCAGACCTTCTATGTTTTTCAAATGTTCACGATATAGCAGCACAGCAGCTTTGCGCAAAGCAACGACCTCGTGCATGTGTTTCAGTTGTGCCAATCCGAAAGCCGCCTGTATTTCATTCATCTTTGCATTCAGGCCATAGCCAATAAGTTTTTTATCGGAGTTGAACCCGTTATTTTTCAATGCATCGATATGTTTTTTCGTGGCCGCGTCGCGACTGATAATCGCACCCCCTTCGAGGCTATTCATCACTTTGGTGGCGTGAAAACTTAAAATGGATAAATCACCAAAATTAAGAACAGAATTACTACCTATATTCACGCCAAAACAATGTGCTGCATCGTACACTACCTTCAGGCCATGCTTCTCTGCAATCTCGCGGATGGCCGCTACGTTGCAGGGATTTCCGAATACATGCACCGGGAGTATGGCGGAAGTTTCGGGACTAATGGCACGCTCAATTTTACTACTATCGATATTGAGATCGCTACTACTAATATCCACGAAAACCGGTTTCAGATTATTCCAATATAAACTCTGTGCTGTCGAAATCCACGAAAACGGGGTGGTAATTACTTCTCCACTCAGATTGAGTGCCTTTAGCGCCAAAAGCAAAGCCATGGTACCATTTGAAACCAAACTGATATATTTTACGCCAAGATATTCACAAAGCGCTTCTTCAAAAGCAGCATGAAAAACCCCGTCATTGGTTAGCTGCCGCGACGCCCATATTTTTTCCAAATATGGACGAACCTCATCAAAGGGAGGCAAAAACGGCTTCGTTACAAAAATCTTCTTATCGTTGCTGGTGTCGTCCATTATTAATAAAAGCGTATTTAATATTTGTTTTAAAAATCATTTAACACTGTAATTTATATTTTCGGCATCAGATCGGGATGGTTTATCCCGAACGGGAAATACGGCCAACCAACTTTTTCGGCTCGTTAAAATATCAGCCATAGCCACCAGATAATAGAGATTTATCCTGGCAAGATCAATTATACCGGATTGAAATTTAGTAATCATTTGCATAATGGCCAGGATTCCAAATAACGACATAAAACCAAACAGGACAAGAAATGCAAGGCCTTGCGGGATAAGAATTCCGCAAGCAATATAACTTAGGAACAAGAGCACAGGAACAAAGATTCGGAAGTATTTGTGCCAGAGCAGCATGGTGATCTGAAAATTGCTTAAATTAAAAACAATACCTTTTTGAAAAAGCAACTGAAGAAGCCCGGTGAGGTATCTTTTGGCTCTTTGGTAATTGTATAACTCAGCAAAGTTATCATCGATGATGGCACAATCCTTCATCATAACGATCTGTTTTGATTTCAATATGTGCAGGCTCACGTACAAATCATCAAGGATAATATGATTGGGGATTGGAGCGAAATATTGTTTTTTGATGGCATACAAAGGCCCGTAAACCCCCATGGTACTGCCGAGCTTGCTTTCGCAGGTTTTTATAAAGTTTTCGTGCCGGCGGGCAACCGAATCGCAATCGTCTTTGTCGATATGCGACAGGCACCCCGTCACCGCTCCGACAGCTATATTTTTCAGTGGTGCGACTATACGGTGGAGACAGCTTGAACAGAGTTGCTGACGCTGATCACAAAAGATAATATTTTGGAATCGTGCCGCCTGGACGCCACGATTCATCGAATCGGCAATGCCTCGGTGCGTCTCTTTTCTAATAATTGTAAGGCCCGGCTGATGGCGGTATTGATCGAGTATTTGTTGCGTGGAATCACCGCTGTTATCATCAATAATGATCATTTCATGGTTTTCGAATACCGAAAGTTCATACATAAGAAAATCGATTTTGTCTTTCAGAAATGCTTCTGCGTTGTAGGTAAGCAAGATTAGGGAAACGCCATCTATTTGTTCAGTTTCTTCTTGTGGTGTGCTTCGCGCAGAAAATATCATGCACAATATCAGTGGGTATATCGAATATAGCAGAATGAAAATAGCGGTTATCCATAGAATCGTTACCATAGGCCTGTTTCCTCAAAAGTTGTTCTTCTTCACAAGTTTCATCCGGTACACCGATTTCATTAGCATATACACCTGTTCTCCCACTTCCGCTGGCAACAGATTCTGCATTTTTCTCGACGTTTCTTTGGCCACATCAAACCACCAGTTCTTCTTGTCCTGATTGCTGTAAAAGCCCGCCTTCTTTGCCAACCTGATAGCTTTGAGCCTGTCGGCGTAAGAGAACTCAGGCGTTTCGAAAACAATGCGCGGCTCTACCGAATGGAAGTCGTGGATGACATCCGTAAAGAAATGGCCATGCTCCTTCACATAATCCCATTGCGGAGTTCCTTTGAACGGGAGTACAGAATAAAAATTCACAAAATCGCATCCCGACTCTTTTGCATAGTTTATCGATTCTGTAACGGTTTCGAGGGTGTCGTCCGGACTTCCGATAACAAATTGACCCAGCACTTCTATGCCTGCATTTTTAAAAATTTTGATGCCTTCGCTAATCTTTTCTATCGACGACTTTTTATTGATCTTTTTTAAAATCTCATTGTTTGCCGATTCTATTCCAATGGCCACATTGTAGCATCCTGCCTTCTTCATTTTGTCGGCAAGCGGCTGGTTGATGATGTCGGCCCGGATGGATGCCGACCACAATATTTTGGTCTTATTTTCTAAAAGCAAATCACAAAAATCTTCAACCCTTTGCAAATCAACATTGAAACTATTATCGCCAAATATGAAAATCTTCTTGCCGTAATCTTTTATCAACAGGTTAATTTCTTCCATAATATTTGCCGCGCTGCGCTTCCGCCATTTGTCGCCCCAGATGGAAGATGAATTACAAAAAGCGCAGTTATACGGGCAGCCTCTGCTCGACACAATCCGGTGAAGCGGATACTTGTGCATGGGATAAATATCATAGGCCGGCAGGGGTATCGTGTCGATATCTTTGATCTGCGCCCTGGGTGGGTTGGTAATTATTTCACCGGAAGCACTTTTATACATGAGTCCATCAACCGCTTCAATTTTACACCTTCCCTTCAAATGGTCTATCAAAGCCGAAAAGGTGATTTCGCCTTCACCATACACCGCAAAATCTGCGGGTGTTTCGGCAAAAACCTCCTGCATGATCGTGGTTACGTAAGGCCCTCCAAAGCAAATGGGCGTGGCAGGCTGTTGCTTCCTGATGCGACGGAAGAGAGATTTCACCTCAAAATAAACCGGCGAAAAAACCGTCATGCCGATCAAATCGAAGTGGGTGTTGAAGAAGGCGTTGGTTTCCGCACTTTTGGCCACGCGGGTATCGAGATAAACAAACTCCACATCGTCGTGATGCAATCGGGCATACGCCACCAGATACCCCAATCCCAGATGCATTGTTTTGTACCTTCTATCCTTGTTCGGAAAAATCAGTCCTATTTTCATGTTT
>CAZTCX010000052.1:0-21365 GCA_964612515.1 uncultured Lentimicrobiaceae bacterium
AAAAGTGGCACCATTTCAACCGAAAAGGGTGGCATGGTCAGACCGAAATACCCATCCCCAAAGCCAATACAAGGATGTTGATGATCACTACTGTTATTGGCGAAGTAAGCCCTATTAAAAAGGTGACTATGAAAATCACAAACACCAGTGAAATGGGTTTAATGCCGGCCAAATCTCTTAGATAATGCTTCTGGTACTGGAGCGTTCCTGCCAGGAGCGTTAGAAAGGCTGCTACATAAAATTCAGGCGATACAATGATTTCAGATAATTGGAAGGTTTCGGATCTCAAATCTTTCCAAAACCAGTCAAAACTCAAAGCCAATAAAAGCACGATTGTACCGAGAGAACCAATTATTAAATAGCTGTTGTTGCTCAGTTTTTGCTTTTTAAAATGTTCCAGGCTGCCAATTTGAATAAGCAAACCAAAGAGACTGAAATAGGCAATAAACATGAGCTCACCCATTGTATTTGCAACTGTTCCCAGTCCAATTACAATTGAAAGAGGGATAAAATAGTTATGGAAAAGCGTGAAGTTGCTTTCCGGCCTTTTCTTTATTAACAGATAATAATGGGGCAAAACCAGAATCAGAAGGATCCAATAAATGTAGGACTCAGAAGTAGGGTAGGCCCAATAGCCGGTTTCACAGGCAAAGTAGGTTATCCCAATGATGTAAAGAAGGGAAGTGATGGGAGATTTCATTAAATAAATCAACGGAAGAGAGAGGAGCATCCAAATCATTAGAAACGAACTTAAGTTGCCGGGGATATTGTAAATCTGGCTAACCAGAGAAATGGTTGCGCCCACTGAAAAGAAAACAAAAGCTGAGACGCTCTCCCGCCAGGTAATATTTCCGTGCTTTTTGAGGATCACATATCCACCGAGCACTTGCCCGAAAAGTAGCGGTAAGAAAGCCAGGACAGTTTTAGTCGTTCGCGCAAGATTATCCCAATTGTGCGCGATGATCAGAATAATTCCAAGAGCAATCAGAATGCCGCCAAGAATGCCAAAGACCACAAAAAGCCGGTTCGCCGACAGCCCTTTTTTGCTACCATAGTAATCCTGAATCTTGTCAGCAACCTCCTGCGAGATAACGTTGGCGGCAACAAGTTCCTTTAAGTCTCTTTGCATTTTGGTGTGTGTTTTAAAGTGGTTTGCTAACCACTGTTGGCAGCTGGTGCTGATTACTTTTCATTAATAACCTGATATTTCACCTTTAAAACACACCATCAAGCTACAATTGTTTCAAGCTCAATGATTTCTTTTAATCTTGATGAAATGTTTCTCCAATTTGAATTTAAGTTTACTGTCCTTATCTGAATTTTATGTTCTTTGAATTTAAAGCTTAAATTGTAGTCAGTTTGGATGGTCGGATAAAGTAAAATGCCCGTTGCATTTTGAGTTTTAAAATTGCTGTCTCGTTGGTTTAGGAGATAACTGAATAACTGATAAAGATTGGCTGATTTAATTCTTTCTTTGTCATAATTCAAAGTCATTGTCTCCCGATAAAACTTGGCATCAATTATTACTTTCTCCGTGTCATTTTCCAAAGTAATGTCTGTTTCCATTTGCGGCAAGTACTGATAACTGTCGTTTTCGATGTTGTCAAATTGCCACCTAATGGTTTCCTTTTTAACGGTTTTATATTTCTTCTGCTCTATTTTATAAAAGTTCCTGATGAATGCTTCAAATAGTTGATTCATCTTTCTGTCATCTCTTGTAAAGTCTGAAAATTTAAACTTTCCTTGCTCTTCTGAAGGAAATGTGCTTTCGTGAATGATTTCGCAAACATTCATTATAAAGCCATAAAAATGATTATTTCTGCTTAGTCTAACTTGTTTGAATAATGGATTGGTAATTTCAATTTGGTCAATACCGGATAGCATTCTTTGTAAAGAGACTAACTCGTTTTTTAGTTGCCTGTCAAGGTCTTTGGTTCGTATAAGTTTGTAAATTGTTGAAACTAAAATCTGGTTTATAATTATGTTTGATGAGAAATTATCAAAATTGCAAATGGTTCTTTGCTTGAAAAGCAAGTTGCTTTTTAGTGTTTGGCTGATTTGAACTTTCCCTTTAACTCCTGCAAGCTCTTCTGTATGGTCAATATAGTTTTTGTCAATGCCACGCTTTAAAAGCATTTTAGTAGCGTTGACTAAAATTTTTGCAAAAAGGTCAATCAATTCGGTTTTATCGTCAATGGCAACATTTACGCGTTCCTTCTCGTCCAGCTTATTCCAAGCATAGCAAAGTAAGAAGTAAATATTTTCAATAGGTATTTGCATTTGTCACCGTGATAGTTGTTTTAATAATTCTGCGACTTTTCCAGAATCATCAAACCATATTTCTTCTAAAAGTGGTTTCAATTCAAAACTCAAAATTTCATTCCACCAGTTGTTTTCATCTTCGTTTGAAATAAACGTGCAGAAATAGCTGTGTCCGATTTGAAAACCCTCGCCAAGATTTGTGTCTTCTTTTATTTTGCCATTCACTTTTGTAACCGATGAACAAATGTGTTCAATCATTGAAACAGTTAATCCTTTTGAAGAAAGGAATGAACGGAAATTATCCCCATAGTCGGGTTGAAGTGTAACAAAGGCAAATCTTCTTCTTAACGCATAATCAACTATTGCCAAGGATCGGTCTGCCGTATTCATGGTCCCAATAATGTAAAGATTTTTAGGTACATAAAAACGGTCTTCTTCATCTTCTGCATAAGTTAGCTTCAAGGCAAACTTTTCTTCCCTTTTGTCTGCTTCAATAAGCATCAACAATTCGCCGAAAATTTTACTTAGGTTTCCTCTATTTATTTCGTCAATAATGAAAAAGAAAGGTCTGTCAGGATGTGCCAATGCTCTTTGGCAGAATGAATAAAAAATACCATCTCTTAAATCAAAGCCACCTTTTTGCGTTGGTCTTAGCCCTTGAATAAAATCTTCATAGCTATATGATTGGTGAAATTGAACCATTTCAATATTTGCATCTTTTACCTCTTGCATTATTTCATAAGCCAACTTTCGGGCAATAAAAGTTTTGCCAACGCCCGGAGATCCTTGCAAAATGACGTTCTTCTTTTTTCTCAGTAAAGCGACAGTCTGTAAAAAGTCCGTTTCGCTAATAAAAGGTTTGTCAGTGTCTTCTGAAAACTTGTATTTCTTTACATTACTACCTAATAGCAATTTTTCGGTTATGATGTTCTTATTATCAATAATTTCACGGATAATGTCGTACTCTTCCTCAGTTAGTTTAAATAAACTTCCTTGATTATTGATAAATACCTCGCAATTATGCAAAGCAGGATTATTTTTTAGATCATTCCAAGAAACCGGAATTTCTAATTTTTCAACCAATTCAAATTCTATTTCTTCACCTTCGCTTGTTGTATGAATTCCTTTTGTTATTTCATAGATTGCTTTAATTTGCTTAGTTGGAGTGCTTTCGTATCCAATTATCAGATCACCCGGTTTTGCAGTTTCAAAATACTTGTAAATTCTACGTTTATTTCCCTTCTCGTTGTGGGTTGTATAGGTTTGTCTTTGGCCTTCAATGTGATTGCTTATGCTCCAAATTTTCGGGTTTGCATTGAGCCACCAGAAATTTAAAGGTTCGAGGTCTTCTATACCCTCGGGGGGATCGCTTCCTGGAACTTCATCTGAGGGCTTACCTGGTTTCACCTCCTTGTATTTCAAATTATTCTCATCGAATGCCTGTACCAGTTCGGGATACAATCTTGCGTATTCATTTAATAAAAATTCCCATGCTTTTGTAGGACTGAATGTGTCAGGTCTGAAAAGTGTTTTATACTTTCCACCAGTTGGATAATCTAATGAATTGGGTTTGTAATGATAAACCTTGTCAGTAATCCAATCAATTTTCCTTCGATGATTGTAACCACCTGCTTTTTCATCATAATAATAATCGCTTTTTATGATTCCGATGCCTAAGCAAGTATTCACCCCTTTGTTTGCAAATACGACATCTCCGATATTTGCAGATTTTAAAAGCCAAAGATTCCATGTCTGATTTGATTGACTTTCTGGTGGCAATCCAGCCTTTATATTTATTTCTGCATTTGAATTACACATTGAAACATCCCCGACTTCTAAATCAATAAATCGAATAGCAGCAACACCTTCCTTGTAAAAAGTGTTCCATTCAGATGCTTGACTTCCTGGAGAAAATTTGAAATAGCTTTTGCTTTCTTTATTAAGTTTGATGATATCTTGTTTGTTGTCTTTTAAAACTTCAATAACTTTTTCATAGGAGGAAACTTTTATTAAGTTATTTGGTTTGGGATCTTTTATAGACCATCCTGCAATTCTTCCTGCTTCGGGCGAAGAACTTAATCGTAAAAAGAATTGATAGCTTTCTTTGTGCGATTCTTTAGTTATTGGGTATAGAGCTAACCAACATAAATCGGAACCAAAATTAGTGGCTCCATAAAAATCTACCGTATGAAAAGTGTAATCATTTAAATTCAGTTTTTGGAGTAAATCTTTTGCAATTTGTTCTAAATAGCTTTGCACAGTTTCTTTGATAATCCCTCTATAAAAATATCCATGAAAAATGCTCCAAGGTTTTTGCCAATTTGCAAATAAATCTCTTTTAAAAAGCTCATAATCTTTAAGTTGATTCAAGAAGGCTTCTTTGTAATGATTGAAATATTCAACATCTTTAGTTCTAATTTTATCCTTGATTTCATCTACAAGTGCCCCACTTATTGTATCGCCCTGCAATAGTTTTCGCGAAATTTCAGCCCTTAATAAATTCACTGGTTTAAAACTACGGTCGGGGTCGCCATATTCTTTGTAGATTTCTTCGACTACATTTTTATCCAAACTATTAATTGCATCAAACAAATCCTCCGGCTTTTCGGAATAATTGTTATACTGCTTTGCGAGGTCAGCTAAATATTGAAATTGTATTTGCATTTTTAATCTTTTGTTTAGTTTGGTAATAGTATTTTATTTTGTACTTGTCTGTCGAAATGAGTGGTCTTAATTTCCTAAATGAATCGTCAATAAGATGTGTGTAAATATCTGTGGATTTCGAACTTTCCTTCTCAAAGCTCATCCTCTCCACCGGTGTTTCGGGACGGTAGTAGGTAGCCAATGTAAAGACAGGATTCCTCATTTGCTGAGTTAATTTTAATTACGCGGCAAACTTAGGAAACATTTCATTTGGAATGATTTTTAATTTCGAAAGGTGCAGGGCGCGTGGCGCAGGAAGCTCGTCCGGTTAGTAACGTTTTATGACCGCAGGTGATAAATCCCATCAACCAATTGTCAGGTTAACCCTTTTTCCAAATCCAATTTCAACAAGTCGATACAAAGTGGATAATTGAATATCGGTGTGCCCATTTTCAATTCGGGAGATGAAGCTTTTCCGTGTTCCCGTCTTATTTGCAAGTTCCTCTTGCGTCATATTTGCCTCTTTTCTTGCATCTCTTAGAATCTCACCAATTGCAAATGCTTTTGCCTTGATCTCAAATTCAGTCCTTGTTTTGGAACCATGCTTTCCATAACGATTTTCGAGATGCTCATCAAATGTTGTAATATCTTTCATTTTGTGTCTCCTTTCAGTTTAAAATCGAAATACTCTTTCATAATTTGAATGGCTTTTTCAATCTCTTTTTTTGGCGTTTTTTGAGTTTTCTTCTGAAATCCATTGAATAGTACCACCAAATTTCCTTTATCAAAGCAGCAAAATATCCGGTAGATGTTGCTTTCAAATTCAATCCGAATAGCAAACAATCCATCGTATCCAGTCATTTGCTCAAAGAATTTTTTTGGAATTTTATCAGCTACCGTAACAAGGAATAGAACGTAATCAATTTTGTCCTTGGTTTTCTCAGGCTGCTGATTGAAAAAGTCCCAAAAATATTCTTTGAAATATAATATCTGACGTTTTTTATCCATGTAACAAGGTTAACGAATAATGGTACAAAATTAATCTTTCTAACCGAATATTTATCTTTTTCAGGATGCTAATCAGAATTATCCAACAGATTGCATGGCGCAGGGCGCAAAGCAAAAAGCGCTTGCAGAGCATCGTAAAAAAAAACCTCTCATATCTTTACGATGCAAGAGGCTTTTTGTTTGTATCAAGACTTATTCTCTATTCGTACACCGGCGTAATGCCCATGTTGTAAAACATGAAGGAGTAGATGTCGGCGTACTCTTCGATGACTTTGGAAGTGGGCTTTCCGGCTCCATGACCCGCTTTGGTTTCTATGCGGATAAGCGTCGGGTTGTCGCAGCTTTGTTTGGATTGCAGCTCGGAAATGAATTTAAAAGAGTGTGCCGGTACCACGCGGTCGTCGTGGTCGGCAGTGGTTACCAGCGTTGCCGGATAACATGTGCCAGCTTTGACATTGTGCAGCGGTGAATATTTTATCAGATATTCAAAATCTGCCGCATTGTCGCTGGTGCCATAGTCGGTGGCCCACGCCCAGCCGATGGTAAACAAATGGTAGCGCAGCATGTCGAGCACTCCCACAGCCGGGAAAGCTACTTTCATCAGGTCGGGACGCTGGGTCATCACGGCGCCCACCAACAGACCGCCGTTGGAGCCGCCCTGGATGGCGAGGTAATCGGGCGAGGTATATCCAGCTTCGATGAGATATTCAGCGGCAGCGATAAAGTCGTCGAATACATTTTGCTTTTTCTCTTTGGTGCCGGCCAGGTGCCAATCTTCGCCGTACTCGCCGCCACCGCGCAGGTTGGGCATGGCAAACACGCCACCTTTTTCGAGTAAAATAAGCCTGCTGACGCTGAAGGAGGGTGTAAGGCTGATGTTGAAACCACCGTAGCCATAAAGAAGCGTGGGGTTGGTTCCGTCGAGGGTGAGGCCTGCTTTGTGCACGATGAACATCGGGATCTTTGTGCCGTCTTTGCTGGTGTAGAAAACCTGTTTGGTTTCAAATGCCATATTTGAAATTTCTACTTCAGGGGCGCGGTAAATGATGGATGTGTCGGTTGCGATATTGTACTGGTAAATGGTGGTAGGGATGGTGAAAGAGGTGAATGCATAGAAGGCGGTGTTTTCGTCTTTCTGGCCATTGAAGCCGGCCATTGTTCCTATACCGGGGATATCGAGCGTGTCGATGAGGTTGCCCTTCATGTCGTGGATGAAAGCTTGCGAATAGGCATCTTTGAGATATTGCGCCACGATTTTGCCACCCACCAGCGTCACACCTTCGAGTACTTCATCTTTTTCGGGAATCAGCGTGGCCCAGTTTGCCGGCTGCGGGCGCGCCGGGTCGATGAGTAATAGTTGATATTTGGGCGCATTGTAATTGGTACGCACCAGGAACTTACCGTTGTAATCATCAACCACAGCAAAGTCATTGTCAAAACCAGTTACGATGCTTGTGAAATCCTTAGCTGGTTTACGCAGGTCTTTAAAATAAAGCGAGTTGCCGGAGGTGCTTTCGGTTTGGTACAAAACCAGAAAATCCTCGTCATCGGTAACGTCGGCGCTGTAGTTGCGCAGCGGATAAGCAGGGTCTTCATAAATGAGCACATCCTGACTTTGTGGCTCGCCCACTTTATGAAAATAGACTTTATGGAATTCATTTTTTCCAGAAAGCTCGCTGCCGGTAGGCGCGTCGTAGCGGCTGTAATAAAAGCCATCGCCTTTCCAGGCCATCCCCGAAAACTTCACCCATTTCAGGTTGTCGTCGAGTTGGTTGCGGCTGTCGATTTCCATCACCTTTATCTCGTTCCAGTCGGAGCCGCCGCGCGCTATCGCGTAAGCAAGGTATTTGCCGTCTTTGCTCACATCCATGCCGGCAAAGGCTACGGTGCCATCTTCGGATAATTTGTTGGGATCGAGCAGCACTTCAGGCTCAGCGTCGAGGTTTTCCTGCACATAGAGCACGCTTTGGTTTTGCATGCCATCATTTTTAAAATAAAAATAACGATCGCCTTTTTTGAAAGGAACACCATATTTCGGGTAATCCCAAATCTTTGTCAGGCGGTTTTTGATGTCATTTCTAAAAGGAATCTTCGAAAGATACTTCTCGGTGACCTCATTTTGTTGCTTCACCCACTCGGCAGTTTCGGCAGAAGTGTCGTTTTCGAGCCAGCGGTAGGGGTCGGCGATGGCCTGTCCGTGAAGGGTATCCACCACGTCGCCTTTTTTTGTTTCGGGATATTTAATCCGCTCTTCCTTTTGCTGGCAGCTCTGTGTAATCATTACGCTTGTAATAAATAGTACATAAATCAATTTTCTCATCATGTTAATTTTTAGGATGTTTGTCGAAAATTTATTTTGCAAAAATAGGAAATCATTCTAACTAATTATGTTGTGGAATTGAACACCAAATCGTCATGACCCCATCCCCGACCCTTTCCTTGAAGGAGAAGGGAGATCAGCGGCACAAGCCACTGCAGCGGCGTGTGCGTGGGCATTCTCACCCTTCAGGGGGAGTTAGAGAGGGTCATAAATGGCGAATTTTTGGTTGGCATTGATAAAAAAAAGTAAATAATCACAAATCATTCATACTATATAAAAACACCTTGAAAATGAAAAAGGTTAAATCGCAGAAAGTCTATCGAATTGACGTGGCCCCGGAAGCGGAGTTTAAAGATTTCAAAGATGCTGAGGGCGTTCAGCACAGCAGCGCCGTTTACAACGAAAATGGGGATTTGCTCACCGACATCAAATTTGATAATTATGGCCAAACCACCGGAACATCCGTTTACGAATATGACGACAAGGGATTTTTAATTTTCGAAGAAACCCTTGATGAGGAAGGCCAGACGGAAGAAAAGGTAAGCTGGGAAGTGGATGGAAACGGGAAGATTCTGAAAAAGTTTGTGCACTACCTCGACGACACCATCGACACCATTCATTACGAATATAACGGTGAGGGTCTGCTGGTGCGAGTTTTACAAAAAGATGAGGATGGTGAGGAAGAGTACCGCGAGGAGTATGATTATAAAGATGGAAAGCGTATTGCCGAAAGGCATTTCGAATACGGCGAGCCGACGACGGAGAACCTTTATGAGTACGATGAAAATGGCCACCTGACAGAAGTGACGCTGAATTCTCCGGGTGAAGAAGCCACGCTGGTGAATGAATACGACGACAAAGGAAACCGCATCAAATCGCTAAGGTACGATGCGTCCGACAAACTCATCGAGAAGCACCTGATGACCTACGACGAAAAAGGACAACTGACGGAGATGAGCGAGGAGACGCCCTACAAAAAAAATAATGTGGTGATGAAGCTGGATGCCGCCGGCAACGTTATCCGACAAATGGAAACCGACCGCAACGATCAGTTGGTGAGCGAGGTGGAACGCGAATACGATGCCGATGGCAATGTGCTGTTTGCAAGCGCCACCGTCGGCCAGCCCGGCATGCCACCGAGAAAGTACATCCTCAAATATCTGTATGAGTTTTTTTAGCGGGGCGTTCTTACCAACAACTTTCAAGTAATCATAAAAATGTATTTTTGTACACATGACTACCAAAAGTGAAATATTGAATAAATTGAGCGATCTGAAGCCAATTTTGCATAAAGATTACGCCGTGAAAGAAATTGGATTATTTGGTTCTTTTTCTGATGATTCATTCACCGATGAAAGCGATATTGATTTGCTTGTCGAATTTGAGAAACCTATTGGTTGGAAATACTTTTCGTTAGAAATATATCTCGAGCAGGTTTTCGGGCGTAAGATTGATTTAGTAACCAAAAACGCATTAAAGGAACAAATTAAGCATCGAATTTTAAACCAGGTGGAATACGTGTAAGGTGAAGAAAGAAGAACGCAATTATCAAATGCTCCTTGCCGACATCCAAACTGCGATGATTCGGATTGCGGAATATATTGAGGGCTACAATTTTGACCATTTTAAGAAGGATTATAAAACAGTTGATGCGGTCATCAGGAATTTTGAGATTATTGGAGAGGCACCCAAAAACTTGGACGAAAAAATAAAGGAAAATTATCCTGATGTGCCATGGCAGGAGATGTACTACTTGAGAAACAGTGTCTCACATGAGTATTTTGGGGTGGACTATGAAATAATATGGGATGTCGCAACAAATTATCTACCCGGTAATAAAGTTCAAATTGATCAAATCATCAGCGAAATGAAATAACCTGGGAAGCAGGTTTTTTTCACCGGCATATCTAATTAATGATGATTTATTTGATTCCATCGAGCAGCCGATTATTTTGCCCGTGAGTTCTGAATATTCATATTGTTCCTTTACAATGGTTCAGACATTTTTTTTACCGGCAATACCCTCTCATTTGCTGTAGCGCCGGCGCAAAGTTTTTTAAAGCTGCCTTTTCCCAATAACCACAAGCATCTTCCATGCGCCCGAGCTTTAGGCAGCATTGGCCTGCGTTGTACCACGCGTTGGCATCACCGGTAATTTCGGCGTAGTGCACATAATCTTTTAATGCTTCCTCAAAGCGCTGAACGCTAAACAATGCATTGGCACGCAGCATCAGCAGCACGTGCTGTGTGGCATCCAGGCGAATCGCTTCATCAAAATACCCAATGGCCTTTTCCATTTTATTTTGATAATAATAAAGCTCGCCTGCTTTCGCAAAATTGAAATAATTGTTCGGCTCCATACGCATCAGATGTGTATATGTATCAATCAGCGCAGCGGTGTCGGCTGCCTTTTCCAGCACCATCAGTTTTTTTTGATAGTTGCTCGCGTCTGAGCTGTCTATTGCGATAAGCGCATCATAATCCGCAACCGCCTGAGTGTAATTTCCCAGATAAAAATTGGCTGTTGCCCGGTTGTTAATCGCAGAAGCAAACCCGGGTTCAATCTGGAGTGCGCGGTCGGCATCTTTCAAAGCGCCTGCATAGTCGCCCGACATACCGCGTGCGGAGGCACGGTTTCCGAATGCTTTGGCGTCGGTGGTGTCGCGGAGGATACTTTGATTGTAGTCGTCGAGCGCTTTTGTCAAATCACCTTTCTGTAACCACGTTATACCGCGAATCAGATAAGGATGGCCACGGTCGGGTTCTTTTTCAATCAGGTCGGTAAAAAGGGTGATGCTGTCGCTCCAATCTTTGTTGCGTTGCCGCGTCACTATCACCAGCATTGCCAGCCATACAGCCAGCACGATTATCAAAGGTGTTCGCCATTTGCGCAAGTTTATTTTTTGGGTGGTAATTATTTGCCAGGTGCTCACCGCCAGCATGTAGGTAAGCCCGATGTACGAAAAATAGGTGTAGCGGTCGGCGGCATAAGCCCGGCCAGCCGGAACAATTTGTAAAATGAAAAGTGTGGGCACCACAAAGATTGCCAGCCCAATGATCAGGTCGCGCTTCAGGATGCCGGATTTTTTTATTAATAAAATAACCGCCACCAATAGCGCCATGAGAATAGCAGCAGAAACGTAAAAACGAAGTGGCAGCATGCCGGAAGCAGTGGGTGGGTAGTAATGGTAAATTTTGAGCTGGAGCGGAACAAGGAATTTCCACAGATACATAAGCACGGCATCGGCAACGATGAAAGGACGGTGCAGCCAGGAGATGTCTGGTGTGGTGGTGTCGGCAGCGGTGCTGGTAAACCAGATGCCCAACAAACCGACGGCGGCGCTTAGCACAAAAAACGGAATCTTTTCAATCCAAACGCGCCAGTTGGCAAGGCTGCGACCGCAGTACCAATCCAAAGCAAGCAGCAGCAGCGGTAGCGATACCGCAATGGTTTTGCTTAACAATGCCAGCACGAAAAATCCCAAAGTGATCAGGTAGTTGCCAGCACTGTTTTTCCGGATATATTTTAGATAAAAAATGGCCGCCGCCAAATAAAACAGCAGATACAAAACATCCTTCCGCTCCGAAATCCACGTCACCGACTCCACATGCATCGGGTGGAGCGCAAATACAAAAGCTACCAGCGATGCCACATACACGTTGGGTTTTAGTTTTAATATTAATAAAAAAACCAGCCATACATTGATGAGATGAAGCAAAAGGTTGGTGAGATGAAATGCCGGGGCATCGAGACCAAAAAAATGATACTCGATGGCATAGCTGAGCATGGTGAGCGGCAGATAAAGCCCGACATACGACGTGGTAAACATCCGGTAGAGGTTGCCTGCCGAAAGTGCTTTTATGTCGGGATTGTCGGTAACGTAGAGGTCGTCGTCAAACTGGTAGATAAAATTGTTATCAACGGCATTGGCGTATGCCAGCACCGTAATCAGCAGAATGAGCGCAAGCCACAACCAGTGTCGGCGGGAGCCTTTCTGCGCAGGCTCAGTTTTTTGTTTTTGCTTTGGTACTACCTTTTTCATGGTTTGCAAAAATAATCGAAAAAAAAAGCCATCCTCTTTCGTATTTGAGGATGGCCGGAAGAATTATTAAAAGTATTGTAATCTAATCCACTGCTTTGCGCAATAGCAAAGTGGTGTAGTTGGTGTCGAGCCACTCGTTTATCAATGCACGAAATGCGGGGTAATCGGCTGGTGCTATCACACCTTTGTCGAGGCGCAGCGAGCGGCTGACGGTAATTTGATTTCCCTTCGGGTTTAGTTCAATCTTTACCGAGCCTGCTTCATTTTTCAAATCCACGCGCTGTTTCATCGTCATCAGCTCATAGCCTGCGGGTAGCATGATGGTGTAGTTGTAGCTTTCGCTGATGGGGAAAGGCAGCACGAAATCGCCATCGCGCTGGCTGCTAAGGAAGCTGATGTGCCAGCCGCCAAAACCGCTTGTCATTTGCGGAAGCTCCAACTTCATGATTTTGCCGGCATCCTGTAACGCTTTTTCTTTATTAATCTGAACAACGATCTCGCTTTTCTCGGCATTACTGTTCACCACTTTTACAGCATCGTCGGCTTTGCTGATCATATTTTGTGTAAGCAGCGACTTTATTTTAGCAGCATCATTTTGCAAAAGCAAAAACGGGTTGGGTGTTCCCTGTACCTTTATCGTTAGCTCTCCGCTCAGCGTCTGATCGTTGACCAAAGCCAAATTTCCTTTTACATCGATTTCATTTTTTCCTTCTGACAAGGTGGTGGGGGAGCTGTCGGCATTTTTGTAAAGCGGCATCAGAACCTTATTACCCGAAACGTAGTCGAAGCTTTGGTCGTTCGTGGAGGTAGCGCTCAGATAAAGTGTCCCATAGTTTTTGGTATTTACCTTCACAAAACTCTCATCAAAAATCAGGAGGTCGCCCATGTTTTTATCAAATAGTTTTTCGGGGGCAGCCATCACCGCTACGGCATGAAAGTCGGCGGCATTGAGCAGGGTGGAAAGAAGTACAGCTTTTTCGAGTTGGGTGCCGCCATTGCTAAGCCACACTTCTTCGGGGGTGCGCACACGGTAGCCATTCCATTCTGGAGGCACATGGTCGTAAGCCATTTCGTTAGCAACCAAATTTTGCAGTGCCAACAGCGTCTTCATTTCATCTTGTTTTTCAGATTTGACGGTGGCAGCATATTTTTGCAAGGCATCGGTGGCGTAGTAGTCGAAAGCCTTTTGGCGCGTGATCCAATCAATCACAGCGCCGGCCTTGGGCGATGTGCTGAAAAGCAGTCGAGGCACCGAGAGCTGTGCGCCGCTGAAATAATCTGGTCGCCCGGCAGCTATGCCTTTAAACGTCCAGGTATAAACTTTCTGGTTGCCCTGCACTACTATTTCAGAAGCGGTGCGCAGGTTCATCATGCGGTGTTGCAAATCCATAGCGGCGGGAACTTTTACAACAATTTGCATCTCTTCTATCGGCGACGATTCCTGCACCAGCTCATTGCCCATGAGTGCCGGCAAAAAGTCTTTCTGGCTGGTGATGGTGTAGTCGAGATAAATGGTAGCACCGATTTCGGTGGCGGTGTGCGTCACCACCAGCTCGCGCAGGTTATTGAAAGCTGCCGAATGTGCGGCACCACGTGGCAGCACTTCGTTGAAAGCATTTTCCGGGGCATCCACCCGCTTGCCATCGGCCATAATTGTGTAGGCTTCATTGATGGTGATGGATTGATAAGTCGGGTCGTAAATAATGAAAGTCTCACCATAGAGCTGGTTGAACGACAGATGGCTTTGCAGCCGGAGCTGCTTGTAGTAGCGCATGTTGGTGCTGCCATCATCGTTAAGGGTAAAAGTTTTGGTGATCTTGCCAAACACCGCGTCGGCGTCGTTGATTTGTGCGCTGGCCGCCGTGGCAAACCATCCGGCCAGAAGTATCAGAAATATTTTTTTCATCTGAATAATCTTTTTCTAAATTAATAACACCTGAATTATTTGCTTAACACGATGGGTTGGTCGGCCATATTTTTCTGGGCGATGACAACTTTTTTCACAGCAGGCCAGTCGGCTGGCTCATACACGCGTTTTTCGAGGATGACCTCCTCGCTTAGTTTGAGCGTATTGCCATTTTGCTGAAGCGATCCATTGTAGGCAGCGGCTTCGCCATCATAATCTTCCTTTACGGGATCATTACTCATGGTAAATCCTTCCGGAACGGTGATGGTCTCGTTGATCTGCACCAGCCGGCTGCAGCGGTCGCGGAAGCCATATTTCCGGTCGTCGGGGACGTTGGTGTTAAGAAAAAGATACGACATGCCGGCGGGGAAAATGCGGGTAGCCAGCAGTGGCGTAAACACCAGCATATTTTTGCCAACAGCGGCGTATTGCGGGATGCGGTATTTCACGCGTATTTCGATGGGACCGGCCATGTGGTCGATGGGATTGTCGCCATAATCCATGCTGATAATCTCGGCTTTGGGATTGATGCGCAGCAGCTCGCGCTCCAGGTTATTGTTCCAGTCGGCTTTGTAGGCTCTGGTGAACATGCCACGGATGGCAGCATCGGTTTGTCCTTCGGCGGTTACATAAAACTCGCCTTCCAGGGTTCCGTCGGACAGCAGAGTAGAAGTTCCGGTCATCTTCAGATAATGATCTTCAGGTGGGGAAATGGGTGTAATCATCAGGTCGGCACCACCGGGAATGCCCATCAGCACATTTTGTTGCTGTTCGGCACTGCTCCAAAGTTCACGTACAAAAGGCACCCACGTCGGGTCGAGCAGGTGGTATTTTCCATCTGCGAGCTTCACCACCGTTACGCTGTGGTTAAACTGGTCGGCTGGGATGTCTTCGATGCGCGAGCCTGCCATGGTCATGGCCGGATACGACTCGAATCCTGCTGCCCGCAAAAAGGCGATGAGCATACTTGCTTTGTCTTTACACACGCCGCAGCGGTCGCGGAAATTCATCTCGGCGTTGTGCAGTGTATAGCCTTCGCCTTCGCCCATAGATAAGCCCGAATAGCGCATGTTGTCGGCCACCCAGTGGGTAAGTATTGATACGCTGTCGCTTTCTGTTTCGGCGCCTTTCAGCAAATCATTTACAAATTCCTGCACTTCCGGCGTAGGCGTGAAGCTGTCGTAGTCCTCGTTGACACCGCCAAACCATATCGACTTGGCTTCCCAATCCGGGCTGGTGGTCATCAGCAACTTGGGAGCAACGTCAGAAATATCCACCATGTTCGGTTCCCGCTTCAGCGGTAAAATATTGCTTTTGGAGAAGGTATAGATATGCTGGTCGCCTTCAAAACGCAGCGACGACTGGCACTCGCCGTGATAAAAGACAAACTGCAATGGCTTATCGGCAGGCATGCTCACGCTATACACTTTACTGAGCATGGGCTGGTCGCTCCAGAAGGGGACGATGTCGTAGAAATGGCCGCGCATGGGCGGGATGTATCTCTCTTCTTCGTCCTGCATCAGCAGTGCGTAGGTATAACCTTTTTTAAAAAGTACCAGATCGATGGCGTCGCCGGGCTGTAATCTGCCGGCTTCGATAAGTTTTTCGCGGGCGCCCCAGTAGATGGCGCGTGCCGGTGCCGGATAGTCGCGTACTTGCGCCAGGTCGAGCTTTTCGCGGCTGCCGTCGGCGCGGTAAATGGTGGCTTCACGAATCTCGACATAGGCTGAGAGCGGGTCGTAGCCGTACTCGATCACGCGCTTGTCGAGCGCGCCTTGCGGGGTGAGCACTTTAAACATCTGGTGCATAAAAAAGTAACCCAGACCGGTTTCCTGCACCTCCACGCGGGTGCTGTCGAAAACCACCACGAAGTCGCTGCCCGGATAGTCGGCGGCAGAGCCGGTAGTTTTTAGTAGTTCCTCCACGCTCTGTCCGTGCATCAGCAGTCCCGACAGCAGGAGGGTTAGCGTAAATAGCATTTTGTTGATCATAAAAATGACTTTTTTGTTTTGAAAATTTTGATCCGTAAAAGTATTGAAAAAATTTCGTTTCGATCCAAAAACTCCACGAAGATGGGTTTTGTAAAGGGAAATCAGTTTCTACGGTAGGATGTCAATAAATGGAGCAGCGAAGAAGGTTTTTATAATTTTTTGAAATTTTGACAGTAAGTTCTTGTCATCATAAAAACAATAGTATTTTTGTAACCATTGTGTAAGGTTTGATAACATGGTTATTTATGAAAGAATTTTTGTCGTTGTCAGAAACTGCCGAGCTGCTGGGAAAAAGTAAGGAAACCTTGCGCCGGTGGGATAACAAAGGAATATTGAGTGCAGTGCGGGAGCCTGTTTCTAACTATAGGGTGTATCGAAAAACGGATGTTCAGACATTATTCGGATCATTGTTCGATGAGATTAAGGTGGACGAAACTTCCAATTATGTTGCCCCAATAAAACAGTATTCAGTGTTGGAACTATTTGCAGGCGCCGGCGGTCTGGCTGTCGGTCTTGAAAACGCGGGATTAAAATGCGTAGCGCTCAATGAAATTGATAAATGGGCCTGCCAGACACTTCGGCAAAACCGGCCACAATGGAACGTTCTTGAAGGCGATATCAAGGATTTTTCTTTTCGTGATTATAAAAATAAAGTAGATGTTGTTACCGGAGGATTTCCGTGTCAGGCTTTTAGTTATGCTGGTAAAAAGCTGGGGCTGAATGATGCACGGGGTACTTTGTTTTACGAATTTGCGCGCGTTGTTCAGGAAGTCAATCCTTTGATTTGTATTGGTGAAAATGTGCGCGGCTTGCTTAGTCACCAAAAAGGAAGGACATTGCAGGGAATGATTTCAATTCTCGATGAAATAGGCTATCGTGTGGCTCCCATCCAGATTTTAAAGGCCGTTCAATACAGGGTTCCGCAAAAGCGGGAGAGGCTTATTCTGGTTGGGATCAGAAAGGACATTCCGCTTTCATTTGAATATCCCAAACCACACCATAAAATTTATAACCTCAAAGATGCTTTGAAGAAAGGCGCTCTTTATAGTAATGATGTCCCGAAATCGACCGGAGCGCAATACCCCGTTTACAAAAAGGAAATCCTGGAAATGATTCCTCCAAAAGGCTACTGGCGCGACCTTCCAGTGGAAAAGCAAAAAGAATACATGGGTGGAAGTTTTTATTTGGGAGGTGGCAAAACAGGCATGGCAAGGCGCATCGGCTGGGATGAGCCTTCGCTTACGCTTACTTGCAGCCCTGCTCAAAAACAAACCGAAAGATGCCACCCCGACGAAACCCGGCCTTTTACCGTGCGGGAATATGCCCGGATACAGACGTTCCCGGATAAATGGATTTTTGCAGGATCGGTGGCACAGCAATACAAGCAAATTGGCAATGCTGTCCCCGTTAATTTAGGTCAGGAAGTTGGATATTCTATCGTTAAATTTCTAAATGAATATTACAGCTTATCAAAGCCTAAGTAGTAGCTGTAGTTTTCAAAAGTTATCTGATCCAAAAGCGATCGCTTGCTTTCTTCCGAGTTTTTCCCGATCTCATCAAGAGCCGAGTTTTCCTGAGATGTACCATTCTCCCTGATCGTTTTTATAAAATCGTCGATAGCTGGAGGAGGCGCTTTATAGAGGTCGAAGAAGGCTGTTTCGCTGCCTGACAGTAATGCATAAAACTGATCCCCCGAAATTTTATAAACCCGGCTATGGCTATATTCCTTGCCGTTGATTTCTGCTGCCCACTTTTCGTTAAAACTACCTTTTGCCAAAATTTGCACCCAGTAGCATTTTGCTTGTTTGTAGGTATCGGCAAACCGTGCAAGCTTCTGGAATAAACTCTCCGCAGCACTGCTGTTCATTGTGTTATGCTTGTTTTTAATATCAGCAAAAAGCGTATCATCAATGGCTTTTATGTCGAACCCGCTGAGGTTGCCCACTTCGTAACCTTCTATTCCGCCCAATATCTGTTCGTGAAAAGTGCCGATGTAGTTGTTGATGGACTTATCGATTTGCCGGAGAATTTCCGATTTTAAAATCTCGGCCTCATTTATTTCGCTAAACCTCGCATCAAAAGTTAGCTTGATGGTGTCGATTTTATTTTTATAAAATTTAGGTCTGGAAATGTTCTCTTTTGCACGTAAGTAAGATTGATGCAAATTTTCGATGCACTTCAGCAAATGCTCGTCTGAGATAAAGCTCACGTATTTATTTGGCATGTCCATTCTTTTCAAAATTGTTTTAAAGGTATTCTGCTTCCCATTTTTTATTACACCCCAACCTTCTCCGTCTCCATCACCATCGCAATAATAGTTGTGCCGGGTTTAGGTTTTACGTCGGTTTCGGTGGTAATAACAATGAGTTCTTTGCCTTCCGTGATTTGGAACATTGGGATGACGTTATCGCCATATTTGAAAAGGAAATCTTTGTAAGTATAGTCTTTGGTGATTTTAATGCTTTTGATAATGGCGCCGGCAAAGTAGAGCTTGCGCAATGAAGCGAAATTGACGCCTTCGCCAAAAAGAAATCGTCCGCGTAGGTGCTTGGGTGAGAAATCCTGTTCTTTTCCTTTTTCCGCTTTTACGGGGATGAGTTGATAAAGCTCATGTCTGTCGAAGATGCTGTTGAAGAGCACTACCGACAGAGAGTTGACCTCATCGTTAGAGGTGAGCGCAAAGAGTTTGCCGATACCACTCAGGGGAATGTCTTCCACCACATTTTCGCTCAATACGCTGCCATAAACCGTGGTGATGCCGGCCATTTGTGCCTTGGCGATGTCTGAGCGGTTGGTATCGACTACCACCACTTTAAAACCTTCGTTCTTGACGGCCTTTGCAATCTCAAGTGCCCAGGTGTGGGCGCCTACAAACAGAATCCCCTGCGAGTCGCTTTCGGCAACTTTGAGCCAACGCGCCACGGATTTGGAGCTTAACCCATAAATCACTACCGTGACCACGATTACCGAGAAGGTAACCGGAACTATTGCGTCAGCGTTTTCCATGCCATTCTCAGCAAGCTTTAGCGCAAAAACACTCGCCACTGAAGCAGCCACGATACCGCGCGGTGCCATCCACGACAAAAACAACTTTTCGCGTAGGTTGAGTCCGCTGCCAATCGACGACATAAATACCGACAGCGGTCGCGCAACCAGGATTAATATTGCCAAAAACCATATTATGTTGATCGAAAGACCCTGGAAGTCGCCCAGGTTTAATCGCGCCGAGAGTAAAATGAATAAAATTGAGATGATTAGAACCCGAAGGTTTTCCTTAAATTCCAGGATTTGCTTTACCGAAACGTACTTCTGGTTGGCCATCACGATGCCCATCAGGGTGGCTGAAAACAGCCCTGATCCGGTTTGAAGCAGTTCCCCCGAAAGGTAAGCAGCTACTACCAACGACAATGATACGGTGACCTGTAGGAAGTCGGGCACCCAATATTTACGGATGAGCAACATCAGCAGCCATGCAAAGAAAAAACCAGTAAGAAAGCCAAATAATATCGTTTTCCCCAGGCTAATCAATACCTCAGGTGCTGCCTGAAAAAGGCTTCCGCCACTATCTGAACTTAAGCCAATGGCAATGGCTTGAAATACCAACACGGCAAGCAGTGCACCGATGGGGTCTATCACAATGCCTTCCCATTTCAGGATGTCGTTTACACGCTGGTTGGGACGGATGTGTCGCAGCAGCGGGCCTATTACCGTGGGGCCGGTCACCACCAGGATGGCTCCCAAAAGGATGGAAATCTGTGGGGTTAGATTCAGCAAATAGTAGGCTGCTGCGGTGGCTACTATCCAGGTTACTATCATGCCAATGGTTATTAGTCCTACCACCACACCGCCAATCTCGCGCAGCTCCTTAAGGTTGAGCGTCAGGCCGCCTTCGAACAGGATGATGGCAACAGCCAGTGACACAAATGGCAACAGCATGTCGCCCATCAGTTCGTCAGGTTGCAGAAAGCCCGTAACAGGTCCGGCAACAAAACCCAAAATCAACAGGAAGAGGATGCTGGGAAACTTAAGCCGCCACGCCAGCCATTGTGCGCCGATGCCCAATATTATTAGGCCGGCCAGACTTATCATTACCGATTCCGACATATCGTAGTTTTTAATTTGTCATTCCATTAGTGCAAGCACAGTCACTTTATTTTTGTTTTCGCTTACGCAAAAAAAGTGTTCAAAAATAGTTATTTTTTCGGGGGAGGTTGTAGAATGAATAGGTCGGAAAAGGTAAATAAAACGAGTTATTGAGTTTTTTAAACTTTTGGCTTGTCTTGTTGTAAGGTTACCAATTCATAGCCCGGATGCATACAAATTGGGTTTTTAATATCAAAAACTTAATTGAAAAAATCCGATGGGTTTTTGAAATTTAATTTTTGGGATTTATTTGTAATTTCAATTTTGAGTTTGGAAATTCTTTTAATAGCCCTACGCCACCTTGCGATAGCGCCACACGGCCAGCGAGAGCGTGACTATTCCGAAGATGGCCAGCGCCGCCACCGGCTGCAGGATGTCCGTCAGTCCGGAGCCTTTGAGCATTACCATGCGGATGATGCGGATGAAATATGCCAGCGGGTTGATGACATTGATAGCTTGCGCCCACTCCGGCATACTTTCGATGGCCGTAAAGAAGCCGCTCATCAGGATAAAAACAACCATCAGAAACCAGGTGAGAAACATCGACTGCTGCATGGTGTCGGAAATGTTGGAGATGATGAGCCCTAGCCCGAGAATGGCCAGCATGAATAGGGAGGCTACGCCAAAGATCAACCAGAGGCTCCCGACGATGGGAAGGTCGAAAACCAGTCGCGCAAAGAGCAGCCCGAAAGCCAGCTCAAACATGGCGATAATCCAAAAAGGGAGCAGTTTACCGGCAATGAACTGATATTTTCGGATAGGTGTGACGTTGAGTTGCTCGATGGTGCCGCTTTCTTTTTCGCGCACCACGTTCATCCCCGAAAGGAAAAAACCGACGATGGTCACCAGCAGCACCAGAATGCCCGGCACCATGTAGGTTTTGTAGTCGAGGCCGGGGTTGTACCAATACGAATACGTTACGTCGATGGGCATTGCGGGGCGCCGGCCGGTGAGTGAAGTCACCAACGCCAGGTTGTAATCTTTGAGGATGGCGCTGGTGTAGGCATTTATCAATCCCGCCGAGCTGCTGTTGATGGCGTTGATCACCA
>CAZTCX010000053.1:0-21298 GCA_964612515.1 uncultured Lentimicrobiaceae bacterium
TCGATTAAATTATCCGCTCACCGGAAGCTCTTTCTTCGTCATCAAGCGCTTCATTCAGCTCCCTGAATTCATTGAAGGTTTCAAGCGTGGCGGCGGCTTCTTCGGCGTCAATTTTCTGCAGTGCAAACCCTGTGTGCAGCAAGATGTAATCGCCTACCACCACATCATCAACCAGGCTCAGATTGGCGCTGAGCAAGGTTCCGCCCACGCTCACTTCGGCGGTGTCGCCTTCTATTTTCATCACTTGTGCCGGTACGCTTAAACACATAATCGTTTTGGTTTTAAAATTTAAACTTTTACAAAAATAATGTTCTGTAATAATCGGAATCCGAAAAATTGCAGTCTGACTGATCTCCGGTTATCCGCGCAAGCGCCTGGCAGCTATTGCAAGCTGCCCCAGCGCGATGCCGCCATCATTGGCCGGTATAAGCTGATGCCAGAAGACTTCAAAATATTCGGCTTGTAGCTTTTCTATCGACCTTTCGAGCAGGATTTTATTTTGAAAGCTGCCACCCGAAAGCACTACCTTTTGCAAATTACTTTTAAGTCGCATTTGCTTTGCTGTTTGCATGATGGCTTCCACCACGGTATTATGAAAACGGGCTGCGATAATTCCCACGGCGGTTTTTTTATTAAGATCATCGACGATGGCGCGAATCATCGGACTGAAATCAATTATTTTATCATTAATAAAAGGATAGCTTTCGCGGATATCTTTCTGCACCGCATCCTGAAGACGCATGGGCGCCTCGGCATGAAAACCTGAATGAATACACACGCCGGTGAATGCGCTCACTGCATCGAAAAGACGGCCACAACTGCTGCTCAGCGGTGCGTTGATGTTTTTGATGATGGCTTCGCGCACCAGCTCAATTTCTGCGGAAGCAATATTTTTTAAAAAAGCAAAACCCGACAAATCAATATCCTGACCGAAGGCGGCCAGCAGATACGACAGTGCGCTGCGCCAGGGAGCTTTTGTCACCAGATCGCCGCCAGGCATGGGGATGTATCCGAAATGGCTGAAGCGCTCATAATCCATTAGATCGCAAATCAAAAACTCGCCACCCCAAATGTTGCCGTCGTCGCCATAGCCCGTGCCGTCCATGCTGATGCCGATGACGGGTTCGTCAATCTTGTGCTCGGCCATGCAGGAAGCAATGTGCGCATGGTGGTGCTGCACTTCAACCACCGGAATGCCCAGGTTTTTGCCATAGCGCGAGGATAGATAATCGGGGTGCATATCCACCGCCACCGCTTCGGGTTTTACACGGAAGAGTTTTTGAAATTTTGTAATTGTTTCCTCGAAAAATTCGTTGGTTTCAAAGTTTTTCAAATCGCCGATATGCTGACTCATGATGGCCAGCCTGCCTTTGCCCACAGCAAAACAATTGACAAGTTCGGCGCCGGTGGCCAAAAGATTATCGGTGTTGAGGCTGGTACGAATGGGCGTCGGCACAAATCCGCGGGATCGGCGCAGCAGCATAGGTTTTTCGTGCACCACCAATCCAACCGAATCGTCGGTGCGGTTGTAGATGTCGCGGTTGTAAACCAGAAAAGCATCGGCAATAGTTTTAAGGCGGCTTACCGCAATATCATTGTCCAGAATAATGGGCTCGTCCGAAAGGTTGCCGCTGGTGAGCACCACTGCTGGAGTTTGCAAGATTTCGAAAAGCTGATGATGGATGGGCATGTACGGAAGCATCACGCCCAGACGACAAAAGCCATTGGTGACCGAAGGCGCCAGCGGTTGTCGTGTGTGGAGCAGAACAATCGGTCGCTGCCAGGAAGTGAGCCATTGCTCTTCAGCAGGCGAAAGGTCAGCATAATGACGCAGCGTATCCAGTCCGCCAAACATCACGGCAAAGGGTTTTCCTTCGCGCAGTTTGCGCCGACGCAAATTTGCCACCGCTGTTTCGTTGGTGGCGTCGCACATCAGATGGAAGCCGCCCATGCCTTTTACAGCTATAATTTTCCCTTGTTCCACCAACTTCGCCGTCAGACTTAGGATTTCGTGTATGCCTGTGGTGCTGTTTCCGTTTTCGATGAGCTGATATTCGGGACCGCAGTGGTTGCAGGCAACCGGCTGGGCGTGAAAGCGGCGGTCGAGCACATCGGTGTATTCACTCCGACACTGCGGACACATTTCAAAAGGTTGCATGGCTGTTTTCTCGCGGTCGTAGGGAAGGTCGCCGATTATCGAAAAGCGTGGGCCACAGTTGGTGCAATTGGTAAATGAATAGTCGATCCGGTGTGGCTGGTGTTTCATGTCGCGCAGGCAATCGGCGCATACGGCTATGTCGGGACTTACCTCGGTGATGCCGCTGAGGTTGTCGGTGCTGTGAAAGATTTCGAAATTTTTAAAAGATTCAACAGGCATCATCACCACTTCAATGTTTTCGATAGCAGCGGCTGGTGGCGCCTGTCGGCGAATATCTTCTGCGAAAGCATCGAGTTGCTCGTGCGTTCCTTCGGCACGGATGGTCACTCCCTGCAGATTGTTTGACACATGCCCGCAGATTTGGTATTGGTGCGCCAGCCGGTAAATAAATGGCCTGAAACCCACGCCCTGCACCAGCCCTGTTATGCTGATGATTTGAGATAGGATGGATGTTGCAGCAGGTTTCATAAATTCAGGATAAACGGCTTTTTTATCAAAATCAAAAAAACGAAAAATATTGGCTCGGATAGAAATTAGCATTAAAATCAAAAATTTTTACATCTCCTTACACCAGCGGTGAAAGGGCTGAAAAGGTTTGGTAAGTTCGGCTATTAGGGCGTCCTTTGTACTGTTATAAATGCAAGATTGCTAACAAGTTCACACAAATATTTAATTACTTAAATTTGATTCCAATGGATCTAAAAAATTTCATGAATGACCTGGAAAAAAGACATCCAGGTGAAGTGGAATATCTTCAGGCAGTAAAAGAAGTACTCGAGACGCTCGAAGATGTTCTGAATGACAACCCCCAATTTGAAACCGCCGGTATCCTAAAGCGTATTGTGGAGCCTGATCGTATTCTCACTTTCAAGATTCCATGGGTTGACGACAGCGGACAAGTACAGGTAAACATCGGCTATCGCGTGCAATTCAACAACGCCATTGGACCATACAAAGGCGGCATGCGCTTTCACCCAAGTGTGAATCTCAGCATCCTGAAGTTTTTAGGATTTGAGCAAACTTTCAAAAATAGCCTTACCACATTGCCTATGGGCGGTGGAAAAGGTGGTTCTGATTTTAATGCAAAAGGCAAATCAGACGGCGAAATTATGCGTTTCTGCCAATCGTTGATGCTGGAAATGTGGCGCATGATAGGTCCAGAAACTGACGTTCCTGCTGGTGACATTGGCGTTGGTGCCCGTGAAATTGGCTATATGTATGGCATGTACCGCAAACTGGCTCAGGAGAATACAGGTGTATTCACCGGCAAAGGACGCAACTGGGGCGGAAGCCTTATTCGTCCGGAAGCAACAGGCTATGGTGCAATTTACTTTGTTGAAGAAATGCTGAAAGTAAAAGGAACCAACCTTAAAGGCAAAACTGTAGCTATTTCTGGTTTTGGTAACGTTGCCTGGGGTGCTGCTTTAAAAGCTACCGAACTTGGTGCTAAAGTGGTTACAATTTCCGGCCCTGACGGCTACATATATGACGAAGCTGGCATCGCTGGCGAAAAGATTCATTATATGTTAGAGTTGAGATCTTCAAACAATGACGTTGTTGCTCCTTATGCTGATAAGTTTAAAGGCTCTAAATTCTTTGCAGGAAAACGCCCATGGGAAGTAAAATGTGATATAGCTCTTCCTTGTGCTACACAAAACGAATTACGTGGCGAAGATGCAAAACAATTGGTTGAAAACGGAACCATGCTCGTTGCTGAAGTTTCAAACATGGGTTGCAGACCAGAAGCTATTGAAATATTCCAAAATAGTAAATTACTATTTGGACCTGGCAAAGCTGTCAACGCTGGTGGCGTAGCTACTTCAGGCCTCGAAATGTCGCAGAACTCCATGAAATACAACTGGACAAGCGAAGAAGTGGATGCCAAATTGCATCAGATCATGAAAGATATTCATGAGCAGTGCGTTGTCTACGGCAGACAGGATGCTAATTACATCAACTACGTAAAAGGCGCTAACGTGGCCGGCTTCCTCAAAGTTGCCAATTCCATGGTGGATCAGGGCGTTGTTTAAACAATCAAAATACAATACTACCAAAGTATTTGTGAGTCATAGTTTAAATTCTTATTAGGTTAAAACCTCTGCCAGCCCGGCAGAGGTTTTTTTTTACCAGACAGACGAAAGGCAGGAAAGATTTATTCATCGCGAAGGCGCAAAGGCGCGGAGAATGGATGAGTTACTTGTTTCAGCTTTCTTTTGAGTTGCTTTTCCTTTTTTTCTTTTTTTATTCATTACCAAGCCAAAGGTTAACGATAGTAGGCCTTTGGGATAATAATTACTTTTGCCTCCGTTATCTTGTATTGATAATCACTAACTCAGCTTCGACTGTATGGAATTTGTTAACCCGCTGTATCTTATTGGGCTTGTCGCCATTGCTATACCTATCATTGTTCATCTTTTCAATTTCCGCAGGTTTCGCAAGGTTTATTTTACCAATGTAAAATTCATTGAAGAGCTGCGGCAGCAAACGCAGAAGCAGTCGCAGTTGCGGCATCTTCTCATCCTGGCCATGCGAATTTTGGCCATCACGGCGTTGGTGCTTGCTTTTGCACAGCCTTACATCCCATCCGACGAAAGTCATTCGCAGCAGCAGGCAGGGCATTTGGTGAGTATTTATGTGGACAATTCCTACAGCATGCAGGCCGCATCGCCCGATGGCAGCTTGCTTGCCGAAGCCGTCAGCAAAGCCGGTGAAATAGCACAGGCCTACAAAAGTTCCGACAGATTTCAGTTGCTCACCAACGATTTTGAGGCACAGCATCAGCGCATCGTGAGCCGCGATGAATTTATGGAGCTTCTGGATGGGGTCGAAATTTCGCCTGCCACACGGCCCGTGTCAGAAGTGGTGCTGCGCCAGCGGGAACTTTTTTCCAAAGAGCGGAAGCTGTCGCCCACAGCCTATCTTATTTCCGATTTTCAACCTGCCTTTGTCGATTTCCGTAATGTTGCCGTGGACACTGCCGTACAGAGTTTCCTTGTGCCTCTGGCTGCTGACGAGGCCGCCAATCTATACATCGACAGCATCTGGTTTGATGCACCCGTGTTTCGCGTTGGTCAACTGGCAACACTTTCGGCGCGTATCAAAAATGCCTCGGATCAAAATCTGGAAAAAATCCCCGCAAAGCTTTTGATCAATGGAAACCAACGCGCGGTTGCCAGCTTCGACATACAAGCCAACCAGGAAACGGTGGTTAAGCTTCCTTTTACAAACCTTGAAACGGGCTTTCAGTATGGCGAGCTAAGCATCATCGACTCACCCATCACCTTCGACGACACATTTTATTTTACCCTTACCATCCGCAACGAAATTCCTGTTTTGGTAATAAATGAATCCGATGAAAACGTCTTTTTGAATGCACTTTTTTCCGGCGACTCCACCTTTGTACTTACCAATGCCAAAGCAAATTATCTGGATTATGCAGCTTTTAATAACCAGAACCTGATCATTCTTAACAGCATAAAGCAAATCCCCAGCGGATTGACCCGCGAGCTGTGGCGTTATGTGGAAGGTGGCGGCAGCCTGCTGATTTTTCCCGCTCCGCAAGCCGATATTGATAGCTACAACGAACTGCTCATGACTTTGCAAACCGTTACGCTGATGCCTGCCGACACCATGCGGACAAAAATCAGCAGCATCAATTTGCAAAGCAGTATTTATGAAGATGTTTTTGAATCGTTGCCCGAAAATCTTGATCTGCCGGTGGTGTTCAGACATTATCCGCTTCGTCGCCAAACCACTGCTATGCTGGAGCCGCTTCTTGAGCTGCAGGATGGCGACATTTTCCTGGGCCGCGAGCCGGCAGGGCAGGGGATGGTTTATCTGGCTGCGGCGCCACTCGATGCAGCATGGAGCAATTTGCCAAAGCACGCAATATTTGTACCTACCATTTACAACATTGCATTGCAAAGCCAGCCACCAGCCAGGCTTTATTATGTGGCTGGAAAAAGCGCCGCCATCCCACTCAATACCGAGGCTACGGAAGTAGATCAGGTGGTGCACATTACCAGTCAGGACGGCACCTTTGGGATTATTCCGCAGATACGTCGCAGCGGTTCACAACTGCTGGTGTATGTAGATGGAGCTATTAATAAAGCTGGAAATTATGACATAACTACCAATGACAGGAAGGTGGCGGCTGCGGCTTTTAACTACGATCGTACAGAGTCAGATGTGCGTACGATGAAACCTGCAGAACTCGAGGATGCGCTGGCCGATGCCGGCTTGCAGCAATTCAGTGTGCTGGCTCAATCCAGGCAGCGGACACTTACCGCTTCGGTGGCACAACTCAACAGCGGCGTGCGGCTCTGGAAGCTTTTTGTGGTGCTGGCACTTGCGTTTCTGCTTGCAGAAGTCCTGCTGGTACGCCTCTGGAAATAACCAATTGCTATCTTTGTTGTTAATATTAAAAACTAAACACCTTGCATTATGAGAATATTAGCTAACGAAAGTATTGGATTGATCATCGACATTCAGGAACGGCTTTTCCCGCTCATTGCCGACCACGATGAGGTTGCACACCGCACAGGCATCCTGATAGAAGGACTGAAAGCCGTTGGCGTTAAGATTTTGGTAACCGAGCAATACACCAAAGGCCTCGGCTTTACGATACCTCCGCTCAGGGAGTTGTTGGAAGAAATAAAGTTTGTCGAAAAGCAGGCTTTTAGCTGTTGTGATGAGCCGTCATTTTATGAGCAGCTCTCGCAGGTGAACCCACGTTACGTAATTATTGCCGGCATCGAAACGCATGTGTGTGTGTTGCAAACCTGTATTGACCTGATCGATAACGGTTATAATCCTGTGATCGTTGAAGATTGTGTGGGATCGCGCAACCCCAACGATAAAAAAATAGCCATCCGCCGCATGCAGCAGGAAGGCGCTTTTATAACCACCAGCGAGTCGATACTCTTTGAATTGCTGCGCCACTCCGGCACCGAGGAGTTTAAGAAAATTAGTAAACTGATAAAATAGGAAAAAGGGAGCCGGATATTTTGATTATACCGGCTCTTCTCTTTTTTACACCACAGAATCCCCGTTGGCTTTGTTCGTTTTGCGTGTGAAAATAGCCACCACTGCGCTGATAGCAATCCCCATGATGGGCGTAAACATGATGGTTTGCATCAGGTAGCTATTAAGATTAAAATATGCCTCTGCCTCCGGGCGGCTCATCGTGCCGGTAAGTACCGCGTAACCGATCATGTTGGTGAAATAATTGGGTGTGATAACAAGGGATGTAATTATTTGCGTAAGCGGACTAACGATGGTGACGAAGATGGTAATAATTACGCCTGACGTAAATCCTTGTATGTAGTTCATTTGGCCGTTGAAGTCTTTGCGACGTTTGTCGAGCAAAGCCAGCACATAGATGAAAATAGCAGGGATGACCACGAAACTTGTTACCAGCGGATGGTATTCAATATTGCGGTCGTGGAGGCCAAACAACCGTTCCAGCAGCATCCAAAGCAGCGTCGTCGCCACAAAGATTAACGCCCATTTTATTTCAATTTTAAAATTTTTCATAGCAGCAGTCAGGTTGGTTTGGTATTCAAAATAATTTTAATAGAAAGTATTGAATGGTTTGATTTGTTCAATTGGAGAGGGCTGTATAAAATTTAGATGAGGATGATTCCTTTTATTTTCATCCCTCCTGGTCAGGCTTGCACAAAGCTGCTATTTTTGCAAGCTGAAAATGGAAAAACAGCAAACGGATAATTTAAGGTCGAAGCACTTTGCCCCGTTATGGGATGGCATACGTTCGATGACCGATTGGTTTTACACGCCTTTCCGTTCGTTTATCCCGCCCGAAACCTTTCGTTATGCTGTGACAGGCGGTGCCAATCTTGCCCTCGACATTTTCCTTTATTTCCTGGTTTATAATTTCGTCCTCGAACAGCAGGTTCTTAATCTGGGTTTTGTTGCCATCAGCCCATACATTGCGGCCTTCCTCATCGTTTTCCCCATCACTTTCGCTACTGGTTTTTTGCTCGCACGTTATGTAACCTTCACAGCTTCTATCCTGCGTGGTCGTGTACAATTGGTTCGTTATGCGCTGTCGGTAGGAGGATCGGTGCTGCTCAACTATGTGTTGCTAAAGTTGTTTGTAGAAGTGCTGCATTTCTGGCCAACCGTTGCCAAAACTTTTACCGCCGTATTTGTGGTCACCTACAGCTATCTGTTCCAGCGGTATTTTACTTTTAAAACTGGAACTTTCAGATTGAAACGATAGCAGGAGATTGGCTCCAAAAAACAAAAGTCAATTCTACTTCTTTAAAAAATGTGCTTCACTTCCTATTAAAAAGGAGCTTTCAAATCCAGAGTAAACCTTGGATTTTGAATATTTGAATTTTATTTGGGATTTGCCTTTTTGGTTTTTGAAATTTCCTCTTCTTCCTTAGTGCATCTTAACGCGCTTGAGCAAATAAGGCATCAATATCTGGCGAAAGCCTTTGCGAATATCGGCATCGATAAAGTCGATCTGATATTGGCCACAGCGCAGCTCCAGCTCTTTTTTAAAGTCTCCAATTGACTTTACATATTGCGCGCGTACCTCGTGGGGATGGATTTTTATTTCGCGGCCATCCTCCATATCAATAAACTTATAGGGGCGGTTGTCGTAGTCGAAATTGACCTCTTTCTGATGATCCGTTACGTGAAACAGCACCACCTCATGCTTGTTGTGCCGCAAATGCTGCAATGCAGAGAAAAGCTCTTCGTTGCCGGCGCTGCTTTCGAACATATCCGAAAAGATGATCACCAGTGAGCGTTTGTGGATGTTTTCCGAAATCTGGTGCAAAGCATCGGCAGCCATGGTTTTTTTGGACTGGCTTCCGGCAGCCGGATGTAGCAGTCGCTCCAGCTCGGTATATAAAAACTTGATGTGTGTAGAAGTGGAGCGTGTGGGAGTATGCTGTTCCACGGTGTCAGAAAACAGCGAAAGGCCCACGGCATCGCGCTGCTTTTTGAGTAAATTCATCAGTGCGGCGGCGGCATAAATCGAAAACACTATTTTGTTGGGATTGTCAAGGCTGGGCTCATCCATTAGCGGAAAGTACATCGACGAGGAGTTATCGATGATGATCTGGCAGCGAAGGTTGGTCTCTTCTTCGTAGCGTTTCACGTAGAAACGGTCAGTACGTCCATAGAGTTTCCAGTCGATGTGCTTGATGCTCTCGCCGGTGTTGTAGAGGCGATGCTCGGCAAACTCAACTGAGAAGCCATGAAACGGGCTTTTGTGCAGCCCCGTAATGAATCCTTCCACCACTTGCTTGGATATCAGTTCGAGCGGTAAAAACTCTTGCAGCTTGTTGATGTCTATTGTGTTTTCCACGTGTAGGATGTGATTTTTAATAAATAATTGCCAGCAAACATACGGCTTTCACTATAAACGATGTGATGGATGGTTTAGTTCCCGATGAGCTGAGTCACACCGTGAATTCTGTTAAGCAGGGAACCTTCAATTTCCCGGATCGGTCACACGGTGAATTTATTAAGCTTTAGCCAGAAATCCCAAGCATTCGCACTTTAGCCCGGAGTCATTCACTGTGTGACTTTATTAAAAACAAAAACAGCATGACCGACTGAGCGATCATGCTGTTTCTTTTTTTGAATCACCCTCATTGGGGTGTAGTGAACAATCTTACATGTGTGCTTCGAGCTTCTTAACCAGAACTTGTTTGGCTACTGCACCCACTTGTTTATCGACGATTTGACCGCCTTTAAAAAATAAGATAGTGGGAATGTTGCGTATTCCAAATTTTGCTGCGGTACCGGGATTGCTGTCAACATCTACTTTTCCAACTTTTACTTTGCCGTCGTATTCTGTGCCTATTTCTTCCACTACGGGTCCTACCATGCGGCAGGGACCACACCATTCAGCCCAAAAGTCAACAATAACAGGTTGGTCGGATTTTAATACTTGTTCGTCAAAATTAGCGTCTGTGAATTCTAGTGCCATTGTATTTATTTTTTTGAGATCAATTAAACTTTCGTCAAAAGTAGCATTGTTTAGCGGCGGTAGTTTTTACTGCATCCTTACAATATCTGTATTAATAAGTGTTAAGCACTCATAATCCCATGATTACACCGTTCAGAAGCAGAAATCAGGAAGCATACACCTACTTACAAAACATTATGCAAAGCTTTCGATTGATTTGCGGATGATGCCTACGGCTTCGTGCAACTGCTCTTCGGTGATAATGAGCGGCGGCGCAAAGCGGATGATGTGCTGATGCGTTGGTTTGGCAAGCAGGCCATTCTCGGCCATCTTAATACAAACGTCCCATGCTTCTTTGCCGTTCTTTGGCTCGATGATGATGGCATTGAGCAGACCTTTGCCGCGCACTACGCTCACCATATCCGATTTCATATCTCTGAGTTCCTGGCGGAAAATCTTACCAAGTTTCTCGGCGCGTTCGGCTAATTTTTCGTTTTTCACCACTTCCAGGGCGGCCATTGCTACCTTAGCAGCTATTGGGTTTCCACCAAAAGTAGAACCGTGCTGTCCTGGCTGTATCACCATCATAATTTCGTCGTCGGCCAATACTGCCGAAACAGGGAATACGCCACCTGAAAGAGCTTTCCCAAGAATAAGAATATCGGGACGCACACCTTCGTGATCGCAAGCCAGCAAACGGCCGGTGCGTGCGATCCCGGTTTGTACTTCGTCAGCAATAAAAAGCACATTGTGCTCTTTGCACATGTCGTAAGCTTTTTTCAGATAGCCATCTTCGGGAACATAAACTCCTGCCTCGCCCTGGATAGGCTCTACCAGAAAACCAGCTACGTTTTTGTCCTGCAGTGCTTTGCGCAAAGCTTCCAGATCATTGTAAGGAATCACCTCAAAGCCGGGTGTGTAGGGGCCAAAGCCGCCTCTTGCGTCCGGATCAGTTGACATGGAGATGATGGTAATGGTACGGCCGTGGAAGTTGCCTTCGCAAACGATGATCTTTGCTTTGTTGGCTTCTACGCCTTTCTTTTCGTAAGCCCATTTGCGGCACAGCTTGAGGGCTGTTTCGTCGGCTTCGGCACCGGTGTTCATCGGCAACACTTTGTCGTAACCAAAATATTCGGTTATGTATTTTTCGTAAGGACCCAGCGCGTCGTTGTAAAACGCCCGCGAGGTGAGTGTGAGGGTGCGTGCCTGATCTACGAGTGCATCAATGATGTGCGGATGGCAGTGACCCTGATTGACGGCCGAATAAGCCGACAGGAAATCAAAATAGCGCTTCCCTTCAACGTCCCATACATAGGCACCTTCGCCACGTGCTAATACTACTGGCAGCGGATGATAATTGTGGGCACCATACTTAGCCTCTAAATCCATCGCCATCTGAGAAGTGAGTTTTTCTGACATAAACTTTACCTTTTTTTATTAATAAATATTTTAATTTCTGATCAGTTTGAATAATCAAAACTTTCCTGGCAAAGGTACACTTCATTGTTTGAAAAGGAGACGAATGCCGCCGGGAAAGGCCGTAAGTTGGTATTTGTAAGGAGATAACGACAACGTGGAACATTCTTCTACCTGTTGTAATTACACGAATATTTTATCAAAAGACAAATGGATAATTGGATTTTTTTGAGATTAGCAAACAAATGGTCACCACCATAATCCAACTCCATAAATTGGAAAGCCTCGTGGTTTACTTCGATGCTCTGCAACAATCAGCGAGGTGTTTGATCGCAGATGGCAATTCCGAAAAACAAAAATAATTGTTAATGTTATCCAATTGGCTATCTTTGCAGGGTGATAGTTAAGCCGGTAAAATGAAGTATTCAGAAATTGAAAAGAAACTAAAACAGGCCGGATGTCTCCTGATGCGCAGCGATGGAAATCATCCCGTTTGGTATAGTCCTTTTACAGAGCGGAGATTTACTAAAAGCCACCACAAAAGTCAGGAGGCTAAAATGAGTACTGTAAAATCAATTAGCAAACAATCGGGTGTTAAACTTTAACACTTCTAAAAATTCGTTAGTTATGAAAGCAAAAGCAATAATTGAAAGAGGGAGTGACGGCACTTACGATATAAATTTAGAGTTCCGTGAGGATTTAAAGTTTGGCTTATTAGGCCAGGGCGATACAGTGCAGGAAGCTATTGAAGATTTTTACCTGAGCCGCGATGATATCAGGGAACATTACAAGGAAATCGGAAAAGAGTTTCCCGAAGATTTGGAGTTTGAGTTTAAATACGATATGGCCTCATTTCTTGAATCGTACAGCGATAAAATATCTTTGGCAGGATTGGGCAGGATAACAGGTATAAATCGTAAACAGTTAAGCCACTACCTCACGGGCAAACGCAATCCCAGCAAAAAAACCATCAAAAAAATAGAAACTTCCTTGCATGAGTTTGGTAAAGAAATCAGCCAGGTACGTTTTATCTGACCAAAAGAATTATCCACGAATTTTCGCTGATTAGGTCAATTAAAACGAAATCGGTTGAAACCTTTGTTATTAATAAAGTGCCCCAAAAGTGATGTTGCGCTTATGTGCCGATTAGCCACATTATGGCTAATTTTGCCATCTTTAATGTTAAAGATAAAAACCTTGTATGAGGATGTGTTTTAAAAAATTGACAAAAGAGTATTGCAACGCTGGATTGCTGTTCGCTATTTTGCTTTCGCTGGCGGCCTGCGATACCAACCAGCTTTACGATCGTTCGGTGGCCATTGATGCTGATGGCTGGAGCAAAGATTCAGTAGCGGTTTTTAAAGTGGACGTAACCGATACCACCACTTTTTATAATTTCTATATCAATGTGCGCAACAACGACGAATATGCTTTTCGCAACCTTTACCTTTTTCTCACCACACGCCTGCCCGACAACAGCCGCACACGCGACACGCTGGAGTTAGTGCTTGCCGACCCGCAGGGCAACTGGCTGGGCAAAGGTTTTGGGGCTCTGCACGACAATCAGATACTTGTGCGGCGCAATCTCAGCTTTCCGCTGTCAGGCCGCTATACCTTTTCGCTGCAGCAGGCCATGCGGGAGGATGTGCTTAAAGGCATCACAGATGCTGGCATCCGCATCGAACAATCACGTTGATTTCATATTAAAACGACGATTTCTTCGTTAGACCAATTCTAATTTTGAGCTCGAAATCTGTACAAAAATAATGGATAATAACAGCAATAACTACCGGCCGATGGCTTACGGCTATGGCAGAAGCAAGTCCCGCAATGATGGAGATGACCCGCAGGAACAGCAAAAGGTGAAGAAATATGTAAAGATGCTTTGGGGCATCCTGGCTGCCGTTGTTCTGGGTACCTTCCTGATGTTTGCCGGTTTCTCGTTAGGTTTGTTTGGCTTTATGCCTTCTTTCGACGAATTGGAAAATCCCCAGACTTATCTTGCATCCGAGATTTATTCTGTCGATTCGGCGCTGCTGGGAACCTATTACATCGAGAACCGGTCGCGCGTTAGTTACCGCGACATTTCCCCTGAACTTATCAATGCGCTGATTGCTACCGAAGATGTGCGTTTTCGCAAACATTCGGGCATCGACGTGAAGGCATTGGGTCGTGTGTTTTTCGGAGCCGTCACCGTGCAGGACAAAGGGGGTGGTAGCACCATCACGCAGCAGTTGGCCAAAAACCTGTTTCCGCGCGACGACAACCAGAATTTCCTTGAGCTTGCTTTTCGCAAATTCAAAGAATGGGTGATTGCTGTAAAGCTCGAACGTCATTACAGCAAGGACGAAATCATCACCATGTATCTCAATAAGTTCGACTTCCTGAATCTGGCGGTGGGCATCAAGTCGGCTGCACGAATATACTTCAGCACTGCCCCTGCCAATCTCGATCTGCTGCAGAGCGCCACGCTGGTGGGAATGGTCAAAAACCCGTCGCTTTATAATCCCGTGCGTCGTCCTGACCTCACGCTGCAACGCCGAAATACTGTGCTGCGCCAGATGGTAAAATATGGCTATCTGGAGCAGGCACAGGCCGATACCTTGTTTGATAAACCATTGGACCTTGCCTTTCAGCGCGTGGACCATAACATTGGAACAGCTACCTATTTTAAGGAATATCTGCGCGGCGAGCTTATGCGCTGGTGCTCCACCCATCTCAAGCCGGATGGAACTCCCTACGATCTTTATCGCGACGGACTTCGCATCTATACCACCATCGACTCGCGCATGCAGAAATACGCCGAAGAAGCCGTGACCGAACACATGGGCGGCGAGATTCAACCTAAATTTTTTAAACATTGGAAAGGTCGCGACAACGCACCCTTTGTTTTTGAAAATAATATAGCCGAGGAGATTGATAAAATAATGCAAACAAGCATGCGGCGCAGCGATCGCTACCGCGGGCTGAAACGCTCCGGCGCCGACGAAGATTCCATCCAAAGATCTTTTTCCACACCCATTCCCATGACCGTCTTTTCCTGGGATGGCGATATCGACACGGTGCTTTCGCCTATGGACAGCATCCGTTATTACAAATTTTTCCTCAATGCCGGGCTTATGTCCATTGACCCGCCGACTGGCCAGGTGCGCGCCTACGTGGGCGGCATCGATTACCGTTATTTCAAATACGATCATGTGGTGCAAAGTAAGCGTCAGGTGGGTTCTACCTTTAAGCCTTTTCTTTATACCCTGGCCATGCAGGAAGGCGCTGCCAACGGCGAGTTTTCGCCCTGCACCGAAGTGCCCAACATTCAGGTGAGCATTGAGCTGCCCGACGGCACCTACTGGTCGCCACGCAACTCTTCAGACGAAATGGAAGGTCAGATGGTAACTTTAAAATATGCCCTGGCGCATTCCATCAACTGGGTTTCGGCTTATCTCATGAAACGCTTCTCGCCACAGGCGGTCATCCAGATGGCGCGCAAAATGGGAATTACTGCCGACATTCCGGCCGTACCGGCCATCGCGTTGGGAACACCCGACATCTCTCTTTACGAAATGGTGGGCGCCATGAATACTTTTGTTAACGATGGCATCCACGTAACACCTTATTTTATCACCCACATCGAAGATAAATATGGCAACATCATCGAGATGTTTCATCCCGAAAGCAACGAAGCGATGGACGAGCAAACGGCTTATCTGATGCTCAATCTGATGCAGGGGGTGGTAGAAACCGGAACCGGCCGCCGGTTACGTTATTTCTATGGTCTTAATAATGAAATCGCCGGCAAAACCGGGACTACCCAAAATCAGTCGGATGGCTGGTTTATGGGGCTTACCCCGCAACTCACCACCGGCGTTTGGGTTGGCGCCGAAGAACGAAGCGTGCATTTTCGCACCATCGAAATGGGGCAGGGTGCGCGACTCGCATTGCCAATCTGGGGTATTTACATGAAAAAAGTCTATGCCGACACTTCTCTGCATATTCTGCCCAAGCCGTTCCCGTTGCCCTCGGTGCCCATTACCGTTCCGCTCGACTGCGAGAATCAAAACAAAAGAGGGTCATCGCCACAGGACCTCTACATCAACTCCGACGAGTTTTAAAAAATGCGCTTATGGATACCGCCCAAAAAAATATTGCTTTTCTCAAATCAGCACTTACCACCGAAAACGATCTGATGCCTTCGGAGAAGTTTATCCAATGGATGAAGGAGAAGAACGAAGCCGTACATGTTGAAATCCACACGATTCCCTTTACGGAAATGCGCAACTGGCATTTTGATGACCCCACCGGAAATCTGGTACACGACTCTGGTCGGTTTTTTTCGATAGAAGGCATCCGCGTGCGTACCAACTGGGGCAAAGTGCCCGAGTGGGAACAGCCCATCATCAACCAGCCGGAAGTTGGCTTTCTGGGCATCATCACACGCAAAGTAAATGGCATCCTGCTTTTCCTGATGCAGGCAAAGATAGAACCGGGCAACCTCAACGTAGTTCAACTGTCACCAACTTTGCAGGCCACCCGTAGCAACTACAGCCAGGTGCACGGTGGCAGACGTCCGCTCTATCTCGAATATTTTAATGGGGAAAGATCCGTCACAGTTTTGCTCGACCAGTTGCAAAGTGAGCAGGGTGCGCGTTTTCTCAAAAAACGCAATCGGAATGTTATTGTAGAAATTCCGGAAACGGAAGCGCTGGAGATGCACGACAACTTTTGCTGGCTCACCCTGGGACAGATAAAAAGCCTGCTGCAGCACGACAACCTGATCAACATGGACACCCGCACCGTGATTTCGGGAATCCCTTTCGGGGAATATCCTCCCGATGTGCTCGACTTCTACGAAACGCTCAACTTCAGCGCAGGCAATAAGCCACGGCAAACGGGCCTGTTGCTTTCGATGCTCGAACGCGATCGCCATCTGCACAACATCGAACAGGTGATATCGTGGATTACCCGCAAAAAGGCACTTTACGATCTGGAGGTGGATCGCATTCCGCTTAGGGAGGTAAAGAAATGGATTATTGACAAAGAAGAAATTTACCATGAGGATCGGAAATATTTTTCGGTGATAGGTGTAAATGTCGAAATTGGCAACCGTGAGGTGCAATCGTGGGATCAGCCGCTGATAAGGGCTTCGCAGGAAGGTATCATTGCTTTTATTATTAAAAAAATAAATGGCGTATATCATTTTCTGGTGCAGGCCAAACTCGAAGCCGGCAATTTCGACATCGTAGAGCTGGCGCCAACCGTGCAATGCCTTACCGGCAATTATCGCCAGGGTTATAACGAATATGACGTTAAGTTTCTCGAAGAGGTGCTCACCGCGCGGCCAGAACAGATTTGGTACGATACCCACCAAAGCGAGGAAGGTGGCCGCTTCTTTCAGGAGCAAAACCGAAATTTGATCATCGAGGCCGCCGATAATTTCCCGATGGAAATCCCCGACGATTACATGTGGATCACGCTGAACCAGATGAAGACTTTTATCCGTTTTAATAATTACCTGAATATTGCTGCCCGCAGCCTGATAGCGGCTATCCGGTTTATTTAATAGACGATTGCTTAAGCTGACTTCGGCAAGCTCAGCCACCGCAGCCTAAGCCCAACGTAGGAATTTGTTTGGAGCTTGTCTTATTGTCTTTTGGAATTTATTTGGAAAACATCCCACCATTATTAATTGTTAAAGAGAAAAGCCAGACCGGATGTCACAGCAAATAGAAAAAATAAATACTCCGCTCAAAATCACCGAAGCACCTCGTGATGCCATGCAGGGCATCAAACCCTTTATCCCAACCAGTCAAAAGGCGCAACTAATCAACGACATCCTGCGCGTGGGTTTTGATATTGTCGATTTTGGAAGTTTTGTGTCGCCGAAAGCAATTCCACAATTGCGCGACACCGCAGAAGTAATCGGCATGCTTGACATGAGCCAGACACAATCGAAGCTGATGGCCATTATCGGCAATCTGAAAGGCGCCCAATTGGCTGCTTCATTCGACGAGGTGACGTATCTGGGTTTTCCGTTTTCTTTTTCAGAAACATTTCTCAAATTAAATATCAACTCCACGCTGCCGAAGGCACAGGCTACCGTGGAGGAGCTGCAGGAGCTGTGCGCACAGAAAAACAAGAAGCTGCTGGTTTATCTTTCGATGGCTTTTGGAAATCCTTATGGCGACAAATGGAGCATCGACATGATCATCGAATGGATCGATTGGCTGTGCCGGCGCGGGATCGACGTGGTGGCCTTGTCCGACATCATTGGCGTGGCCGATGGCAAAATGGTGGGCGAGGTTTTCAGTCGTATCATGAGTGAGTTGCCTTGCGCCGATGTAGGGCTGCACCTGCACACCCACGAGAACAACTGGTACGAAAAAGTTGACGCTGCTTACCAGGCAGGATGCCGCCGGTTTGATGGCGTGATGAGCGGGCTGGGCGGATGCCCCATGTCCGGCTACGAACTTGTTGGAAATCTCAATACCCGCCACCTTCTCGAATATTGCGATAAAAACAAAATTCCGGTGACCCTCGACAGAGATGCTTTCGAGAAGGCTTTTGCTGCTGCGGTGCGGACTTATTCCCTTTCCCCGGCTAAGCTGATGGGCATGGGTGGTAAATGAGCGCTTCTTTCGATTGTTGTAATAGAATTACTAAAATGGTTGTAATGAAAATTACTATAAATATGTGGTAATTGGGTAGCAATTTATAAAATCCACACTATGTTAAATTTTTTAAAATCAATTTTTAAAATCTTCATTAGATTTGATTCTTCTGAATTAAGAAAACTAACCTGGATTGAGTATGAAGCTGACTTGAGCTTAAATCATGAAAAAGCAAAAGAAGCATTTGACAGAGCTTGGACAACCCGGAATTTTGAAATTGATTTGTACTGGAAAAGAGCGACCTATTTTTGGGCAATTATTGCGAGCACGTTTGTTGGCTATTTTGCTTTAGTAACCTCAGAGAGTTATGTAAACCCTGATGGTTTTAATCATGTTGAAGTTTATCTTTTGATTTGTATCGGGTTTATTTTTTCTACAGCTTGGTTTTTAATTAATAAGGGAAGCAAGACATGGCAAAAAAATTGGGAGGTTCACATTGATCTTCTTGAGGACAATTTTACGGGACCTTTGTACAAGACGATAAACGCCACAAGAACCTTTTCGGTGTCGAAGATTAATGAAATTGTAAGTTTTGGGTTAATATTAATTTGGGGTTTACTTGGTGCTAAGTATTTAGTTCAACAGAATTTATTGAATTTTAATCCAGCAGGTAAAATAAATTGGTTTGTCCTCTTTGCTTCAATTGGAGTAATTCTCGGATTAATGTCTATGCTTTTTGGATATGGGCGTGGTAAATCTAAAAACAGAGAATTTGAAATGTACAGACGCAAATTTACTCTTGAAGAAAAAGTCAATAGCGCCGCCAATCAACAATCCTGACACGAAGTCGTTTGGTAAAGATCGATGAAGACAGCCTAAAAAAAAGTGTAAATTTTGATGGAGTCTCAATTCTGTGGAAGCTCTAATATCTCATATTAACTATACAATTCTATTGGAACGAAAATCAACTCACTCCGAGAATCTTTACACCAACAGAAACGCTCTCACTAAACAGCATTTTTGCTAATTACTACCTCTGTTTTCTCCCCGCCGGGTTTTTACCTATTTTTGCTTTTCAGAATTTTATAAAAACTATTTATGAAAAATCAAAATCCCGCCCTAATCGTTGCAGGCATGCTCGTGCTGATCATCTTTTTGGCTACAGCCAATACTCATGCCCAGGCGCGCATGCCAAAGTTTACTCCCGAAGAACGCAACTGGTCGGAATACGACCTGACGGGCTGGCGCTTTGGCATCAATATGGGCTTGTATTTTGCTAATAACTACACGGCGCAATACTTCAGTGGCGAGCGTTTCAACGAAAACAACATCGAGTATGTGCTGAACAACAAGTACTGGTACGAGGAGATTTATCAGGAACTTAATAGCAACAATATCTATAAAACAACGAATGGGAATATTCCTCCTGCCTGGACATCATCGCTCCAGGAATGGAAGCAACAGTACGGAATTGCTGACGGGGAATCGGCCTGGTGGATATACTATCCGCTCGACATGAAATACAACGCCACCATCATGCCTGGCTTTTATGTAAAGTATAATTTTAATAATACCACAGGCATTTTCGTGCAGTCCAATTATGTAAAACTGGTTGCGAGCGGCGTTTTTCAGATGGTGATCGATTCGGTGACCTACACAAGCGAGCCGGCATTGCGCACCGGTTTTATCCGCGGCAAGCAGGAACAGGTGACCATCGATATGGGCATCAGTAAGTTCTACCGGACGGGCAAATTTACAAGCATCTTCATCGAAACGGGTTTGCAGATGAACAGCACGCGCGTGCTCGAAAGCCGCATACAGATTGGCAAACAGGAATATTCCCTCGTCAACCTTTACGGCGGAACTGGCTACATCCCAGGTCCGGGCGGCAACTCCTACGAATACAACATCTATCAGGGAGGCATCGGCTTCGGCATTTTTCTAAATGGCGGGGTGAAGTTTATCCTCAACGAGACTGTGTCGATAGATCCTGGCGTGCAGGTGGCCTGGAAAAATGTGAACCTGGAAGGTTATCAAGACTTTGCGCCCGATGCCTACGTTTACGTGCGACTGATGTTTGATTTATTTTAATAACCAATTTTTTAAAAATGTATCAAGACATCGACCCCATAAAAATCCTTCAAAAGTATGCTCCCCCCGACACGTTGGTTAACAGGATTCTGATTACACATTCTACCGCTGTGCGCGATCTGGCGCTAAAGATCGCAGCTAAAAACAAACACCTTGCCCCGAACATCGAACTTCTGGCGCTGGCAGCCATGCTGCACGACATCGGCATCACCCAAACCTCGGCACCCGGTATCGGCTGCTTTGGTGAACATCCATACATCTGCCACGGCTACCTCGGGCGCGAAATTTTGGAACATGAAGGATTGCCGGAAGAAGTGGCACTCTTTGCCGAACGCCACACCGGCACAGGCATACCACGTGAAGAAATAATCCGCCTCAACCTACCGCTGCCGCATCGTGATATGATGCCGCATTCGGTGGAAGAAAAAATACTCTGCTATGCCGATAAGTTTTTCAGCAAATCAGGCAGCAGCCTGACAAAGCCTAAGAAGCTGAACAAAATTTATGACAACCTCTCCAAATACGGTGAAGACAACCTGCGTCGCTTCGACACCATGATAGGAATGTTTGGGTTTTATTATGTGCACGGGGAAAGAGGATAGAAGTTAGAAGGTTGTTGTAATCAATTTCTCATTCTACCTGTGATTACTATCAATTCGAGCTGTTCGGAATTTCCGAACAACGGAATCCTATTAACAAAGTATTTACAGCGTATTAATCTCGTTGGTAAGTTTGGCCAGGGTATCTTTGGCATTACCGAAGAGCATACGGGTGTTGTCTTTAAAAAACAAAGGGTTTTCAATGCCAGCGTAGCCTTTGCCCATCCCACGTTTCATCACGATAACGTTTTTGGCCTGAACGGCATTTATAACGGGCATGCCATAGATGGGGCTGCCGGGCGTTTCGTTGGCTGCCGGATTTACAACATCATTAGCACCGACTACAATTACCACATCGGTGTTGGTCATGTCTTTGTTGATCTCATCCATTTCTATCAGCTTTTCGTACGAAACATCGGCTTCGGCCAGCAACACGTTCATGTGGCCTGGCATACGTCCCGCCACCGGATGGATGCCGTAA
>CAZTCX010000054.1:0-16081 GCA_964612515.1 uncultured Lentimicrobiaceae bacterium
TTGTTGTCGCGGCTGTCGTACATCACGCCACCTTTGAGCAGCATCAGGCTGCCGCCCGTAGCTTCGTCGGAAGGGATCAGTCCCCAATCGACATATTTATCGTAAAGCCCCGGCTGCTCGCTGGTGGGCGGTAGTTTATCGTCATCATCTTTGCCTTTGTTGAGTTTATCGACATTCACGGTTGCAATATCAAAATGGTAGTACTGCAATCCCGCCAGCCAACGAAATTTCCCTTTCAGCGCTCCGTTTACATCCGTTTTAAAACGAAACATCCGATTGTCATACCGATAAAAAACCCGCGACCGGTAAATGTTTGCTGGCTCTTCGTCGTCTTCCCATGTTGGCTGATAGACTGCTTCATAGCCATTCCACCCATAAAAATTGTAAGCCTGGTTGGGCAGATAGCTCATGTCGATGGTCAGTCCAATTCCTTTGATGAGCCTGTCGCTGTCGTACATCATTCGGTAAATGCCGCTGCCACGCGTATATGCCGACGCTTCCAGATAAATGGAATGATCGTAAAGCGGATAGCGCGAGCCGTCGCCATAATTGTAAAGGTTGATCAGGCCGCCATACTGAAAGCCCAGGTCGTTGTCCCACGAAATGGCCGGCAGCAGTCCGAAGTTCCAGCCGGTTTTCACTTTTTCCTCTTTGCCAAGGCTGTCGGCCATATTCTGACCACTGGCAGCAGCCGCCATCAAAAGCAATAGGATGGATAAAAAAGCACAGATTTTTTTCATAAATAACTTTTGAATAAGCGCCCATTGATTGAAGCCGCCAAAATTAGTACGTTTGCTTTACATTTCATTAACAAAGAAAAAATGGTGTTAATGTATTGATATTCATAGTTTGTGAATATCGTTTTTAGCTTTTTTAATAAATTAAATCCTAAGTTTTAAAAGAGCCGTTTATTCTTTTCTATTTTTGTGATCAATAGTTTCTGAAAAGAATTTTTTAATAGTATCAAATAACAAATCCAACAAACACATGAAAAAGATCACTTTACTATTCTCAATGCTCTTGTTTGCAGCCTTTGCAATGGCGCAAGCAGAACAGGCTGCACCGCAGCAAAATCCCAATGCACCTGAAATTAAATTCGCCAGCGACGTGCATGATTATGGCACCATTCCTTATAATGGCGATGGCAACTGTGAATTTACCTTCACCAACACCGGAAAAGAGCCGCTGATCCTCACCAACGTTCGTTCGTCATGCGGATGCACCGTACCCAAATGGCCACGTGAGCCGATCCTTCCCGGACAAAGTGGCGTTATCAATGTGGAGTACAAAACCAATCGCATTGGTAAAATCAACAAAACCATCACCGTGCAAAGCAATGCCAAAACCGAAACTGTTGTTTTGCGCATCGAAGGTCAGGTGATGCAACCCGATCAAACGACGCCTCCCGAAAATGCCAAGCCTATGGGCGGCAAATAGCATTCGTGGCGGATATTAGTTTTTCTTACATCCGCCTGCCAGCGTAATAAAATGCTGAAATTTGTCCCGGTCTTCACTTCAGTGAGACCGGGATTTTTTATTTACAAAACAAAATAATCTGCTCAAGATGCCGAAATTATCACAAAAAGGCAGGAACATGCCTGCTTCACCCATCCGTAAACTGGTGCCCTTTGCCGAAGAAGCCAAGAAACGTGGCGTAAAAGTTTTTCACCTCAACATCGGACAACCCGACATAAAAACTCCCGAAGTGGCGCTGGAAGCTGTTCGCAACTTCAGCGAAAAGCTGGTAGCTTATAGCCATTCGGCGGGCAATGCTTCGTATCGTGAGAAGCTGGCCGACTATTACAAAACATATAATATTCATGTTGCGCCCGACGAAATCATCGTAGGTGCGGGTGCTTCTGAGGCGCTGCTTTTTACCATGCAGAGCATCATGGATCCGGGTGAAGAGATTATCATTCCGGAGCCTTTTTATGCCAATTACAACGGCTTTGCTACCAATGCCGGTATCAAGGTGGTTCCTATCAACAGCACCATCGAGACTGGTTTTGGACTGCCTCCTATTGCTGAATTTGAAAAAGTGATAACTCCGCGCACCAAAGCCATTCTGGTTTGTAATCCAAACAATCCTACAGGTTATCTTTACAATCACGACGAGCTGAAGAGGCTTGGTGAGATTGCATTGAAACATGACCTGTTTTTGATTGCTGATGAGGTTTATCGCGAATTCTGTTATGACGGACTTGAGCATCACTCGGTAATGAATCTTCCAGGCCTCGACCAGCACACCGTTCTCATCGATTCAGTATCGAAACGCTACAGCATGTGTGGCGTGCGCATTGGCGTCATGATTTCGAAAAATAAAGAGCTGATGGCCACTGCCATGAAGTTTGCGCAGGCACGCCTTAGCCCGCCCAGCTTTGGACAGGTTGCTGCCGAGGCTGCCATCGCCACGCCCGACATCTATTTTGAAGAGGTGCTGGCGGAATACCACAAGCGCCGCAACACGGTTTATGAAGCCATCAACAAGATTCCCGGCGCGCTCTGCCCCAATCCATCCGGAGCTTTTTATGTAGTTGCCCGCCTGCCCATCGACGACAGTGATAAGTTTTGCCAATGGCTGCTCGACAGCTATCATTACGAAAACCAAACTGTGATGCTGGCGCCGGCTACCGGATTTTACTCCACACCCGGACGTGGCAAGGACGAAGTGCGCATCAGTTATGTGCTGAAAGTGGAAGATCTGCAACAATCGATAAAAATACTGGGCGAGGCACTCAAAGTGTATCCCGGTCGCACACGATAAGACACAGGAGCGGCGGCAGAAGAAAAAAATAAACTTTTGTTTTTGTTTTTCAACGAAAATATTACTTTTGCCCCCGCTTTGCCCAAGTGGCGGAATTGGTAGACGCGCTAGTTTCAGGGACTAGTTTTCGCAAGGAAGTGCAAGTTCGATTCTTGTCTTGGGCACCACAAACAAAAAATCCTGTCGGGTTCGGCAGGATTTTTTTGTTTTAGAAAGTCTATGAAGCATTAGACTTCTCAATTACTAATTTCCTTTTTTTAATAAACCAACGGGTACTCTTTTCGGTTATCTGTGCGATAATCCAAATAATGGGCGCTAAACCAAATAGTGAAACCTAAAAATCGTGTGCGTTATGATAAAAAGGAATTACTTAATACTTGCTTGCTTGTTGATTGTTTCCGTCACTTTGTTGGCGCAGCCTTTTGGTGTAGGGCATACCACTGCGACGTTTTTCGATAGCAGCCGTAGCCGTAATGTCCCGACGGAGATCTATTATCCGGCTGATAGTCCAGGCGAGAGTGTGCCTGTGGCTCTGGGGAACTTCCCGGTTATTGTTTTCGGTCATGGGTTTTTGATGAGCTGGGAAGCCTATCAAAACTTCTGGTCAGCGTTGGTTCCCGACGGCTATGTGATTTGTTTCCCGACAACCGAAACGGGGTTCAGCCCCAGCCACGAAAATTTTGGTGCCGATATAAAATTTGTTGCTGCGCAGATGCAGATCGAAAACGGGAGCAGCAGCTCCATTTTCTTTGATAAGCTAAGCGAAAAAACAGCGCTCATGGGGCATTCGATGGGAGGGGGGGCTTCGTTTTTGGCGGCGAAAGATAATCCGGCGATCCATACATTGATAAATTTTGCGGCTGCCGAAACCACTCCTTCCGCCATAGCAGCAGCAGCCAGCGTTGCCGCGCCTACCCTTATGTTTTCGGGCAGCGACGACTGTGTAACGCCGCCCGCCGAACATCAGATTCCGATGTATAACAGTCTGGCCGCAGATTGTAAAACACACATTAGTATTATTGATGGTGCCCATTGCTATTTTGCTGATTTTAATTTTTTCTGCAACCTGGGCGAATCGCTCTGCAACCCTTCCCCCGCTATTACCAGAGAAGCACAGCAACTGGCAACCTTCGACTTTCTATCGCTGTGGCTCGACTATTCTTTGCTCGATAATCTGACAGCCTTTGCAGTGTTCAACGATTCACTTCAGAGTTCAACCCGGATAACTTTCGAGCAAATGTGCAACACGATTGGCATAGCGGAAATTAGCACCGATCGCGGGATTAAAATATTTCCTAATCCTGCTGTCGATAAAGTTAATTTCGTGGTTTCGGAAGAAAATATTGGTGGATTGATGATGATCTGTAATATGATGGGCGAGCGGGTGTATCAGCAGCAAATCCTGAAAAGTGAATTTCAAATGGATGTGTCCGGTTTCACTTCCGGCCTTTATTGGGTTGTTTATTTTAAAAATGAATCGGCATACACAGGGAAGTTTTTTAAAACGGGAGTCAGATGATGGGCGTTGATATCCTCTTGAATGCATGTATTTATCATTACGTATCACAAAAAAACTTCCTGCAAGTGGACGGCTGAGTGCCATATTTGCGGAATGTAAACGACAAACAATATAAAAAATCATAGCTATGAGAACTGTTCTAATAATTACAGCATTATTCCTGGCCACGGTTTTACATAGCCAGACAACCTTGACAGCCGGGGAAATCTTCAACTTCAATATTAACGACGAGTTCCATACAGTGAATGACCTGCCACAAGGTGGGTCGCCAAATGCAAAGCGCATGACAGTAATAGACAAACATTATTCTGCGGCAAATGACACGGTGTTTTATACCCGTTCATTCAATAATTATTACTCGGTTTTCAACCCAAACCCGACACCACATCTCGACTATTATTTTGACGCTTACACGGATTCTGTATTTTACACAAACTTAAACGACAGTGTTTTGTGCACCGGCTATGACACAACTTGTAACTCAATTATCGATACTACAATTTGCGGGATCCTTACAAATGGGAGGGAATACATTGGGCTTGAAGAATATTCTTCAATTATTTACGGGCAAGGATTAGGCATTGTACGAGAAGTTTCCTGGCAAAATCCTACCTTATTTTATGACTATAAAATTTTCTATTTCAAAAAAGATTCGTTGGAGTGCGGGACTCCGGACTTGATGACATCAATTTCCGCTGACAAAATTTCGTTGGGGATACAGAATATTTATCCCAACCCATTTACAGACAAAATCAATATCCAGTTTGCTGATGACCAACATACCTATAAAATAAAGATCTTTAATCTAAATGGACAGGAAATCTTTGAAACAACAGCTAACAATTGCAACAATGTTGTGATTGACGAAATAAAAGACAAAGGATTTCATCTATTAAAAATAGAATCAGAAGACGGAAGTTTTGTAAGGAAAATAATAAAAAAATAACTGTCAGCCACCAACACCAAATCATGGCCCACAGCCGGTTAGCATCCATCTGAAAAAATGAGTAGAAAAGGAAACTTACGCAGCGTTCTCACAACGCTGCCGTGCATTCCCGCAGCGTCCTGATTGACATCACCCAAAAGGCTACGCGACGAAGTTATCTTCCAAAATAAACGAAACAAGACTTGACGCGGCGATCGAAAAGCTAAAAAGCTGATTGTAAAATACAGATTTCTATTATCAGAAACCAAGCGTACAGAAAGTGAACGTACGCATTTAATTGAGTTACGGAATATTTACGTACATTTGCAGGAAATAATTGAAGTTATGAGTACAGCGACTACAGAACAAGCAAGATTTGACGCAAGACTTCCTAAAGAACAAAAGCAATTCTTTGAGAAAGCGGCATATTTGGGCGGCTACAGAAACCTTACCGATTTCATTGTTCGGACGGTTCAGGAAAAGGCAAAAGAAATTATTAAAGAAAAGGAACGAATAATTGTTTCTGAAAGAGACAGTCAGGTCTTTTTTGATGCGATAACAAATCCAAAAAAACCATCTGAAACATTGAAAAAAGCTTTGGAGGATTATAACGGTGTTGTGGAAAACTCCAAGTAGAAAAGATGATTGAACTTTTAGACAAAAAGCACAATCGCAAAGATTTTGATTGTGGAAAAGAGCTTTTAAACAATTACTTAAAAAACCAGGCAGGACAAGATGTTAAAAGGAAACTTACTGCTTGCTTCGTATTGGCAGAGCAAGAAACAAATAACATAAAAGGGTATTACACATTATCAGGCAACAGCATTCCATTAAGTAGCTTTCCTGAACAAATTCAAAAGAAATTTCCAAAATCTTATGTTTCAATTCCCGCTACCCTGCTTGGCAGATTAGCGATTGATCTCAAATTTCAAGGGGAAGGAATCGGTAAGATTTTATTGATTGATGCGTTAAAAAGAAGCTACGAAATATCGAGAGAAATTGGTTCTTTTGCTGTAGTTGTTGACCCGATGGACGGAGATGCAGAAAAGTTTTACGAAAAATATGACTTCATAAAACTGCCTGACAGCGAGAAAATGTTTATTGCCACCAGGACGCTAAAGGAGCTATTCGATTAGAACAAAAACAATGGTAAAAATAATCTCAAGCGAATACTTCAAAACATGGCAATCGTTGTTGGATGTTGACATTGATGCCAGATTGATTTTAGAAAAGTAGAAAGCGCTGCTGTAAATTTCCCTCTTTCCCTCACTTGTAATTAGCCTCGCAGTTGGAGCCGTTGGCGCCAATCTCGATGTAGTATTCCCACAGGATGCCGTCGCCCTGCCAGGTTCCTGTGCCTTTTACCGTCCAGTTGTCGCCGATGGTTTGTAAGGGAAGCGTAATCACATTGCCACTCACAATGCCGTAAGCCGGTTCGTAGCCCGGGCCGGGAAAAGCAAAGTTTTGGATAAGCACTTTTGCGTCGCTTGAAGGGTCGGCGACAATTATCGCCTCATAATCGAGCCGTACACATGATTCGTCAACCGTCCATTTGCCGAGGAATTTTGTACGGGCATCAGCCGGATTGTTAGCCTCATCATCCACGCAGGCTGTAAACTGAAACACCACCAGGGAGAGGATTGCCAGAAGGATAATAGTTGATTTTCCTATTGCTTTCATGTTTTTTATTTTTATTAGCAGATTAAAATGCGTGGTCAAAGATGCGAAAAATTAGCCATCAGAAGCCAAACTACTTTTTTAACAACGAACAAAAATCCTCTTACTAATCCTTTCCCCACCCCCGACATTTATCAATGAGAATCGTCCCAATATCATGGCCAATACATGCCTAATGTTTTAAAAAGATACCCTACTTTTGCAGAAATTTAAACCAAAGAATAATTGTAGAACTTAATTACTTAAATAACATGACGATGATAAAACGAGTAACTTCTCTATTAATGGCTCTGGTGTTGACAGCCGGAGTAGCTTTTTCACAAGACCAGCCTGCCATTCACGATGCCATCAGCATGGAACCGGGGCGCACACACGATGTTTATTATAGTCTCAAAACCGGAACTTCTGCCCAGGTAGAGCGGGATGTGTGGGATATTGCCTTTAGCACCAGAACAATGGATGTAACCATTATTACCAATGGAGCTACCGGCGTGCAGCTCTTCACTTACCCCAACAGCGGCACCAGTGGCTGGAACAGCATCGACACCACCGGGATGTATCTGTGGCCTTTGATGTACAACGACGACACCGATTGGGAAAACGGCGCTTTCAACCGCAACGGCACAGGCTCTGAACTCGACTATGGCTGGGGCGTTTACAACACCGTTACCCACATCATCACCGGCGATTCACTTTTTGTAATGCAACTTCCCGACAACAACATCATGAAGGTGTGGATTATGAAAAAAAATCCTGTGACCAACGAATACACCTTTAAATATGCCAATTTGGATGGAACCGGTGAGAAGGAAGTTTCGCTAGCCCTCAACAATTACAATACAAAGAATTTTATCGGTTTTAACCTTACCAGCAACGAGATTGTCGATTTTCAGCCTGCCACGGATAGCTGGGATTTGCTCTTTGCAAAATACATGACCTTTTATGGCGGCGAGATGTGGTATCCGGTAACGGGAGTGATGCAAAACTACAACGTGCAGGTTGCTGCTTACGCGCTGACCGATACCGCAAGGATTAATTATAATGTCCAGGATTTTGATTCTGCCAACATCACCACCATTGGTAATAATTGGTTTGCAATGCAGGGCGGGATGCCACCCACATACGTCATGGTCGATTCGCTGGTTTATTTTGTCAGCGATCGCGAAAGCAGCATTTGGAAAGTTGTTTTTGAAGATTACCAAAGTAGCCTTGGCGTGATAGGCTTCCGCAAACAAATGATAGAAAGTCATGCCGGCATAGCTTCACCACAAATCGCTGCCACTGGCAACTTGGCTGTACAACCCAATCCTGCAACTTCCTCAAGCGTTGAAATTATGTTTGACGCCGGCGAAAATGGCCAGGCGCAGTTGCGTATATTTTCCATCACCGGATCGCAATGGAGCAGCCAGACTATTAGCTATGGCAACGGCCTCAACCGCCACCAGATCGACATCAGCCGGTTGCCGGCAGGCACTTACGTTGTTACACTTACAGCAGGAGTCACCACATTACGCAACAAGCTGATTGTTCAATAATCATTTTCTGAAAGATAAAATAAACAGGCAGAGCAATACGAAAGCTCTGCCTGTTGTTTGCTTTTTATTTTAATATAATTGATGCTAAACCATTTGAAATTTAGAAAAAATAAAATGCTCCGAAGCATCCTTTTAAGCTCTTTACTGCTGGTAGTTGGCTTGCTTCAGGCGCAATCGCCGCGCATCACCATTCTCGACAAAAAAACGAGTGAGCCTGTAATATATGCCAATGTTAGTCTGGAAAGTCTGGATGGTGGTAAACCTCGCTATCTGGTAACCAACGACGAGGGCGCCATCGAAAATATCGTGAAAACGAAATCTGCCATCGCCGTTTCTTTTGTTGGATATCACGTGCTTCGCGATACCATCCTGCCCGGAGAGAGCCGCACCTTTTATCTGGAGACTGCAATTCTAAACATGGAAGGCGTGGTGATTACCGGACAATATACGCCGGAACGTTCCGACAAATCTATTTATAAAATAAAAGTAATAGGCCGTGAGGAGATAAACGCGCAGGCTGCCGTAAATCTGCAGGAGGTACTTTCCACACAGCTCAACGTGAAGATGACCCACGATGCTGCCCTTGGATCAAAGATGAAGCTGCAGGGCATCGGTGGCGAAAATGTAAAAATCCTGGTGGATGGCGTTCCGGTGATTGGCCGTATGAATGGCGACATCGACCTTTCACAGATTTCTACTTCCAACATCGAGCGCATCGAAATGGTGGAAGGCCCCATGTCGGTGGCATACGGAACCAACGCGCTGGCCGGCGTTATCAATCTTATCACGCGAGATGTAGTGGCGGATAAAATGGAAGCTCGCCTGAATACGTATGCCGAAACCGTCGGACAATATAATATCGATGGCAGCGTGGGTTTGTACAAAGACAAAAATACTGTGTTGGTGAGCGGAGGCCGCAACTACTTTGATGGCTATTCCGACAACGACACCTCGCGCTATCAGCAATGGAAGCCGAAGCGTCAGGCTTTTGGCGACATCAAGTACAAGCGCCGGCTGGGCGGTGCAAACCTGCGCCTAAATACAAGATATTTCGACGAATACATTCTCGACAAAGGCACACCGCAACTTGCCACCGACACTGCCGCCGGTTATTATTATTACAAAGCCCGCGACGGTCATTATTATACCACCCGCTGGGACAATAGCGCATCGTTTACCGGACTGGTAGGCAACCAGAAATATGTAGATGTAATGGCTGCTTATTCTTATTACAACCGCGAACGGAGCACCACGCTGAAGAATCTGGCCACCCTCACCGAGCAGCCTTCGGCATCATCCGCCGATTACGATACTACCCGTTTTGATGCCTGGACTTTTCGGGGCACGCTCAGCCGTTTCCGCATGGATACCGTAAGTTTCAATTATCAGGTAGGTTTTGATATCAATCTCGAAAATGGGGAGGGTGCCAAAATCGATGGTCGGACGGCAAGTATTCAGGATTACGCGGTGTTTGGCAGCATAAAATATCGCCCATGGTCAATGCTTACGTTGCAGCCGGGATTGCGTGCTGCATATAATTCCAAATATGACGCGCCGCTAACGCCCTCCATCAACGTGTTGTATGAGATGACCGACCGCTGGACGGTGCGTGCCTCTTATGGCCGCGGCTTCAGAGCACCTTCACTGAAGGAATTGTATCTCGATTTTGTAGATTTGAATCATAAAATATTTGGCTCCGATTCGCTCAAAGCAGAGAACTCCAACAGCTATCAGCTTAGCTTTGCCTATTATTCGCAAACCGAAAAAGTAGCTTTTAAAATAGAGCCTGACTTTTTCTACAATGCCATGCGCGACAAAATCGATCTGCTACCCAAAACCGTCATTGGAAATAACAACGACACCACCGAAGTATGGGTTTATACCAATGCCGACGCTTTCGAAACCTACGGCGCCCGCCTCAACGTGACGTATCGCCACAAAGGAATTTTCAGTCTGGGATTTGGTGTCGCGTATATCGGAATTTACAACGTATTTGATGCTGAGGTGGAGGAAGATAACAAGTTCTATTATTATCCTGAATTTGCACTCAACGCCACCTACGACAATCGCTTTACCGGAATTCGGCTGGGCGTGGTTTACAAATATACCGGCGAAGTTACCCGCGATCGCATTGCCAGCGGTAGCCTCATAGAGAAATATTCAGAGGAGGCTTATAATATGCTCGATGTTACGCTTTCGCGGAATTTCCTCGGCGAACGGATCGTGCTTTCCGTTGGTGCCAAAAATATCTTCGACGTTACCGATCTCAAAACCACTGGCGGCACCAATGGCGGCGTACACAGCGGCGGAAGCAGCATGCCCATCGCCTGGGGAAGGACGCTCTTTGCAGCTTTAAAGTTTAAATTATAAATTGCTATTGCTTTGACTTTTTTAAAATGAAATATAAAACTCAGAGAACTATTTTCAAATTGCTCATCGGCCTGGCATTGCTTTTCGCAATGGCATCGTGTATGAAAGATTTGCAGGACGATGTGGCGCTCGAAACACGACCCATACCCGAAGGCGTGAAGTCGGGCAGCGTGGAGCTTGGAATTGATTATTCCAAGAATGCTTTTTACGATCTGGATGCCAATAAAGTGGTACGTGCTGGTGGCAACTATCGCTACGATTTGGCTTTTGAATGTGCTGCAGGCGGCTGGCAAATCCTACTCAACAGCGCTACCTTTATGCTTGCCGGAAATTCTGGCACCAAAGATTTTGACGCAGTGACCAGCATCCAGGGCATCAGTATGACTTTTGATGCGTCGAGTGGCAATCCCGACTCCATAGCCATCGGACGTTATTTTTCTATTACTGAAAATGATACGATGCTTACGCAAAATGTATTTGTAGTCGATCGTGGCTACGAAGCTGATGGTGCCCCGCGTGGTTACAGCAAGTTCGTGGTTCAGCATCTCTCTGCCACCAGTTATTTCATCCGCTTCGCCAATCTCGACGGCACCGACCAACACACTGCCACAATCCAGAAACAACCGGAATATGACTATGTAGGTTTTTCATTTGATGACGGCGGAAAGCAGGTCGTCATTGAACCCGACACCGAAAGTTGGGATTTGTATTTTGGGCAATACACCACCATGCTCTATTCGGAAGGCGAGCCTTATCCTTATCTGGTGCGCGGTGTGCTCAACAATAGTAACGGAACCAGGTCAGGACTGTTAGGTACAACGGTCGCTTTCGAGAACGTTGATTTTGCCATGGCTTCGGCGCTCCCTCTCACCGATGCGCTGGATGGCATCGGTCATGATTGGAAATATTACAACCTGGAGCAAGGTTTTTATGCTGTAAGAACGGAAAAGATATTTATCATTCGCACCGTGGAAGGGGTGTTTTACAAACTTCATTTCCTCAGCTACTTCAACGACGAAGGCCAAAACGGCTACCCGCAGTTTGAGTTTAAAAAGCTGGAACCGTAGGGGAGGTTTAGAGATGAGCGGTGAGGGATGAGAAGGTAGAGCGTAAAGGTAGAAAAGAAATGATTTGCCCTGAACGCAGCCGAAGCTAGTTTTGAAAAAGCCCCAACGGGGCGCAACCATCAGCAGAGTGCGCAGCGCTTTGAATAAAACGGCGTATTGAAACAAAGCTCCAACGGAGCGACATTCAAAACAACACTTGTCCAGTGGGACTGCGGTGGCTGTGGTTGCTATGATGGCTGTGGTGGCTGAGCGTAGTCGAAGCCAGCTTGTCGAAGCCAGTTTGCCGAAGCTCACAAAGAATAATTACACAGTGTTACTCTGTGTAAAACACGGTGCTACACCGTGAAACATTGTTTTACAACAAACAAAAAAAAACTTCCGGACATGATGCCACGGAAGGTTTTTTTATTAATAAACAGCGGAACCTTATTCCGTTTTCAATACTTTAAAGATTTCCTTTTTACCACCTGAAGTTACTTCTACAAAATAAACCCCATTGCGGGCAACACCCGCAGATGTGCGTGCATTCCACTTCACTTTATTTTGCGAAAGCTCATCTTTTGTAAATGTCTTAACAGTTTTACCATTGATATCCAAAATGCGGATGCTGCTGACGGTACTGCTGTTGATATCGATGCTGAGACTCGAAGCAAAAGGATTTGGATAGCAATTGACCGATTTTGTAATCGGGTTGCCGATGCTTTCTAACAAATCCCAGTCGAGAGCGATGTTTTGTAAAACCACACCTTCGGAGGTTACAATGTTGAGATAATCATACACCAGAGAAGCCTCAGGATAGATCATATCTGACGTTACGTTAAAGGTAAGCTCATCTCCAGGCTGCAAGACTACGGGAAGTTCTTCTGAGAAATCATTGAAAAACCAACCGTAAAAATACAAGCCCGAGTTGGTAATTTCTTCGATAGTGACAGATGCATCCGATGGGTTGAAAATGGTGGCAGTCACGCCGTCATAAAGTTGCGCTGTTGTAAGTATCCACAGCGTGTCGGGCTGGCAAACAACGTAGCCGGGCGCTAATACTTCAAGAGTAGCTGGAATTTCCACCAATGGCTGGGTCGGGTCGTTGGAAGCAATATTTACGGAACCTTCATAAATTCCTGGCAATAGGTCGCCGGCATTGAAAAGTACATTAACGACGATACAATCCCCGGGAGGTATTGTCCCTGTAGCCGATGCCCAAAGCCAGCCAAAAGTATTCACGTTGCTGGTGAAGGTGATCTCAATGTTAGTAGCCCGACAGCCGCCGTCGCCGTAGGAGTCTTCTATCCACATGCGCCAGATGCCGTCGCCCTGCTCATTCATAAAGTCAGAAACTATCTGCACGAAGTTGCCGCTTGGCTGTGCCGATGCTACCACCGCCTCGGTACCTTGCGGCGACATCAGGTGCAGGCTGCCATCTTCGGGAAAGTTGTCGGTACTCCAGGTGTAGCTTACCGCAACATCCTGCAATATTTGGGTTCCTGTCACTTGAAACTCTATCCAGCCAGACTCGTCCCATGTGTTGTAGCCGTAGGCTGTGGCTTGCGGACTATCGGCAATTTCCACCGTCAAAACTTCAAACATAGCAGTGTTGGTGGTAATGGTGAAATTAAGAGGAATTTCACCAAAATTGCAAATTGTAAGCGGTTCCTGGCTGTTGCCGCCTGGGGGCAAAATAGCGCTGAGACTTCCCGGTGATACGTTGATTTGTGCAAAAGCCTGCTCATCAATAAAGAAAGAATGTGGGTCGGGTGCGCCGATAAAAGGATGTGAGTTGCGGTGGTTGGCCTGATCGGCAGCGAAAAGATAGTATTCTATAAGACTACCCGAGGCAGCTTCAGGAATGGCGCCACTCCAGATTTGTCCGCTGGTGTTTATCATTGGCGTTGTTTGCCAGGCACCTTCGTTGGCACGATAAAAAATCAGAACTGAATCGGGCTTCAGGGCGCTTCCGCTGAAAGCTTTTATGGTAGCATCTACGGTGTAGCTGTTTTGGTAAGGCAGGTTTCCCGAAAGGGGGATATGGCGAATGTGTACCTGATTGATGTCGGCGAGGCCTTTGGTGCGGCAGTGGAGTGCGTCGGTCGATTCCCAACTTCCCGTGAAACCCATCACTTCGTAGCCCGGCATCGCTTCCTGATAGCTGGCCAGCGCTGCTGCATCCCATTGTGAATTCATAAAGGGCACGTAAACGCGATTGTTCAGAATCAGCGAGTTGGAGTAAGGCTGATTGTTGGGTGTGTAAACTCTGTAAACCTCGAACGGTGTGCCGTACGAAGATATCTGCTGTGCAAAATAATTGGCTGTAGCTTCTATCTCATTGTATTGCGGATGGCTCGACGGCACCGAACGGATCATCACTTTGTTGACGTCGAGAAATTTGCCCCAGCAGTCGATGTGGTCGATGTAGGTATTGTTGGGATCATCAACAACATGATACGTATCGATGCCAAGAAAATTTTGGAAAATATCGTCGATTTGCTGGTGGGTGTATTGCGGATTTTCCTGCCATATCAGATCGGACGAAGCTGCGATGCCCATACCGTCGGCCATGTAGTTACCACCTGCGGTTTTAATGTCCATCGCAAAAAGGTTGACACCCATCACTTGCGCCACCTTGGCGGGAATGGCGTTGTCGGTAGGGCGTGGGCGATTATAGGTGAAATCGACGATACCCATCTCATCGTTGCCATCAAAGACAAACCAGGGGCCGTAGTCGCGTGTCCAGTAGCTGTCGGTTGGAGCAAGGATAAAATCGCAATTGGCCAGATTTACGCCCTGCTGCGTGTATTGGTTGGTAACGTAGGTTTGTTCGCTCGCATTAGCTACCAGGGTAGTCACATTGCATTTTTGCGACATAGCCGCTATCAGATTGTAGGGAATTCCAAAGCTGTAGCGGATCAGCACCGACTGCATCTTATCAAATTCGGCGATATTGGTAACGGGCGCTGGTGGTGGATCGGTGGCGCGGGCGTCTTTACCAATCAGATGGCTCAGCTTGGCCTCCTCTGCACTCATGTAATGCTTTAGCGTGACGGGTCTTTCTTTGTTTTGAGCTACTAAATTCTGTTGAATCATCGCAAAAGAGATCATCAGCAAGAGGAATGACAGGAAGTAAAATCGTTTCATAAAATAAATTATGGATGGTGAATTGTTAAAATTTGTTGTTGGCAAAATTAGGCAAAAAATGGTTGAAGTTAGAAGCATTTGTGCGCGTGTGTTTTTCAATCGGCATGGCGCAAGGCGCATAGAGCATGGCGCAAGGCGCATAGAGCAAAGGCGCAAAGCGCAAGGCACCGAAATCACCCACGCATGGGATGCCAGCCCCTGCAAGGGATGGCAACCCTAAGACTTAAGTTTTGATTTTGGCTATGCTTCCGAATCTATTTTTCCGGAGCCATGCTCTCCGCGCCATGCGCCAAGCGTCTTACACCATGCAAACTACGCAATTCCCCGCTCTTTCCGCAGCTCGCTATAGGCGTTGTTGAGTTCCTGAAACTTTCGTTTGGCAGCCTCCTGAATGTCCGCACCCAGATGGCTCACCTTGTCGGGATGATATTTTACAGCCATTTTGCGATAAGCTTTTTTAATCTCCTCGTTGCTTGCGTCGGGAGTTATTTCCAGTATTGTAAAATTCCGATACTGATCTTTGACAAACATTGCCTTGATGGAGTCGAAATCGCTTTGGCTGATGCCCATAAGCTGTGCAATGCGTTGGATCACCTCCATCTCTTTGGGATGGCTGTGGCCGTCGGCCTGAGCGATGCCAAAAAGGAAGTGCAACAGTTGCAGCCGTGAGGCCTGATCCATGTAACGACCCACCTGGCGGGCTACTGCCGTAAGATCATAATCTGTTTCCAATATCCGTTGAAGCACCAGTATGTTTTGTTGCGTCACCGCTTCGTCGAATTGTCCGCGCAAAAAGTTGCGCACATATTCCAGCTCCGATTTCATCACGCGGTCGTCGGCTTTCATTACGGCGGCAGCCAGCACCATCAGACTCATCAGGAAGTCGCCGCTTTGTGTTTGTGGGCGTCCGTAGGTTTGCTGCCGATAGCCGCCGGTTTGTGTAGAGCTTCCCTTACCGGGAGGTGGCAGCCAGCTTTCGGCGCCGGAGGTAGCGCCGTCGAACATCGACCCAAACAAAAACCCTAACAGAGCGCCGATGGGGCCACCCAAAGCCCAGCCCAGTCCGCCGCCAATCCATTTTCCGTATTTTGCCAT
>CAZTCX010000054.1:16181-21275 GCA_964612515.1 uncultured Lentimicrobiaceae bacterium
TCTGCGCTCCCCAGACATCTCTTTTTCAAATAACTTTATCTTTGCCTATTGATAATTTAAAAAAACAAGCTACAGATGCAGCAAGCCAAGATCTACAAACCCAAAAATAAAATACGAATCGTTACGGCAGCCTCATTGTTCGATGGCCACGATGCCGCCATCAATGTCATGCGTCGCATCATCCAATCCTCCGGCGCCGAGGTGATTCATCTGGGTCACGACCGCTCCGTGCAGGACATCGTCGATTGCGCCATTCAGGAAGATGCACAGGCAGTGGCCATCACTTCTTACCAGGGCGGCCACATGGAGTTTTTCAAATATATGTATGATCTTTTTAAAGAAAATGGCGTTGGTCATATCAAAATATTTGGCGGCGGCGGTGGCGTAATACTTCCGGAAGAAGCCGCAGAGCTGCATGCTTATGGCATCACCCGCATCTATGCTCCCGACGATGGACGATCGATGGGCTTGCAGGGAATGATCAACGACCTGCTGCAGCAGTCGGATTATCCTACAGGAAAAAGCGTGAAACCTGATCTGAAAAAGATTAAAAAACGAGATTTTGTACATATCTCGCAGGTGATTTCGGCGGTGGAGAATTTCCCCGAAACCATCGAAGATTTCCTCACCGAAATTCATAACGATTGCAGCCACGACACGCCTGTGCTTGGCATCACCGGCACGGGTGGTTCGGGTAAGTCGTCGCTTATCGATGAAATTGTACGGCGCTTTCTTGACGACTTCCCCGACAAAACCCTCGGCATCATCTCGGTTGATCCTTCCAAACGCAAGACTGGCGGTGCATTGCTCGGCGACCGCATCCGCATGAATGCCATCAGCAATCCGCGCGTCTATATGCGCTCATTGGCCACGCGGCAAAGCAATCTCTCGCTTTCGCTTTATGTTCGCGATGCCGTTTGTATATTAAAAATGGCCGGCTTCGATCTGATCATTCTCGAAACATCCGGCATCGGCCAAAGCGATACGCAAATCATCGATCACAGCGACGTGTCGATGTACGTGATGACGCCCGAATATGGCGCAGCCACCCAGCTCGAAAAAATTGATATGCTCGATTTTGCCGACATTATCGCTCTCAATAAATTCGATAAGCGTGGCGCTCCTGATGCTTTGCGCGATGTAAAAAAACAATACCAGCGCAACCATGTGCGCTTCGACGAAAGTCCTGACGCCATGCCGGTTTATGGTTCGATAGCTTCGCAGTTCAACGACCCGGGCACCAACGAACTTTACCGCGCGCTGATGCACCTCATCGTCGAAAAGACGGGTGCTCCTTTGGAAACTAAAATGCAGGCGGGGCAGGAGATGTCGGAGAAAATCCATATCATCCCGCCAGCACGCGTGCGTTATCTTTCTGAAATTTCGGAAACCATTCGCCGCTATAATAAATGGGTAGAAAAGCAAGGCGCTATTGCACAACAGCTCTTTGCCCTTCACGAAAGTATTAGCATATTAAAACAAAAAGACGACAAGGCCACTGCCGAAAATCTACAAAAGATTTATGAAGAGATAGATTTGAATCTTGATCCGCACAACCGGAAGATACTGGAAACCTGGGATGAAAAGCGCCGGCTGTTGCGTGAAAAAATGTTTTGTTACACCGTCCGCGAAAGCGAAATATGTGTGGAGACGCACACCGAGACGCTGTCGCACCTGCAGGTGCCTAAGATTTCGCTACCGCAATATACGGCGTGGGGCGATATTCTGAAATGGAACCTTCGTGAAAATGTGCCCGGCGAATTCCCGTTTGCTGCTGGAGTATTTCCGTTTAAGCGCGAGGGCGAAGACCCCACGCGTATGTTTGCCGGTGAGGGCGGCCCGGAGCGCACCAACAAACGGTTTCACTACGTTTCTTTTGGCATGCCCGCGCGAAGACTTTCTACGGCTTTCGATTCGGTGACGTTGTATGGCCACGATCCCGCACGTCGCCCCGACATCTACGGAAAGGTTGGCAACTCGGGCGTTTCCATCTGCTGCCTCGACGATGCTAAGAAACTTTATTCGGGTTTTAATCTGGTGGATGCCAAAACCAGCGTCTCGATGACCATCAACGGGCCAGCGCCAACATTGGTCGGCTTTTTTATGAATGCCGCCATCGATCAGCAGTGCGAAATTTATATCCGTGAAAACGGCATGGAGAAGGAGGTTGAAAAGAAAATTGCTGACCTTTATACAAAGCGTGGAACACAACGACCATCTTACCAGGGTGAACTGCCGGCAGGAAACGACGGACTGGGGTTGATGCTTTTGGGAATCACCGGCGACCAGGTGCTTCCCGCCGACGTTTATCAACGTATTAAAAAAGATACAATGAGCCGTGTGCGCGGCACCGTGCAAGCCGACATCCTCAAGGAAGACCAGGCACAAAACACCTGTATCCTCTCCACCGATTTTTCGCTCAAACTCATGGGCGACGTGCAGCAGTATTTTATCGACAACAACGTGCGCAACTTCTATTCGGTGAGTATTTCGGGCTACCACATTGCCGAGGCCGGAGCCAATCCCATCACACAACTGGCCTTCACGCTGGCCAATGGTTTTACTTACGTAGAATATTACGCCAGCCGCGGCATGGACATCAACAAATTTGCGCCTAATCTTTCGTTTTTCTTTTCCAATGGCATCGATGCCGAATATTCGGTGCTGGGCCGCGTAGCGCGCCTCATATGGGCCAAAGCCATGAAGCTGAAATATGATGCCGACGACCGTTCGCAAAAGCTGAAATACCACATCCAGACCTCCGGCCGCTCGCTGCATGCGCAGGAAATTGATTTTAATGACATCCGCACCACGCTGCAGGCGCTCTACGCAATCTACGACAACTGCAATTCGCTTCACACCAATGCTTTTGATGAAGCCATCACTACGCCTACCGAAGATTCGGTGCGCCGCGCCATTGCCATTCAAATGATCATCAACCATGAGCTGGGATTGGCTAAAAACCAAAATCCGCTGCAAGGGTCGTTCATCATCGAGGAACTAACGGAGCTGGTGGAAGAGGCTGTGATGAGCGAGTTCGACCGCATCACCGAACGGGGTGGCGTGCTTGGCGCCATGGAAACCATGTACCAGCGCGGCAAGATACAGGAGGAGTCGCTCTACTACGAGTCGATGAAGCACAGCGGCCAACTTCCAATCATGGGTGTCAACACTTTCCTCTCCTCCACAGGATCGCCAACGGTGCTGCCCGGCGAGGTAATCCGCGCCACCACCACCGAAAAAGAATATCAAATAGCGATGCTCGAGCAACTGCACAAAACCTGGCAGTCTGAAGCTGAAGAAAGCCTGAAGATGCTGCGCCAGCAAGCCATCGACAACCAAAACATGTTCGACGCACTGATGGAAGTTACCAAACACGCGTCATTGGGCCAGATCACCGATGCACTTTTCCACGTAGGCGGGCAATACAGAAGGAACATGTAGCGATTTACGCCTGCCCTGAGCGTAGTCGAAGGGATTGACGATTTACGAATGACGATTAACAATTAACGATTAACATTTTTCGAATGACGATTAACGATTGACATTTTTCGAATGACGATTAACGATTAACATTTTTCGAATGACGATTAACGATTAACATTTTTCGAATGACGATTAACGATTAACATTTTTCGAATGACGATTTACGAATGACGACAGATTGCTTCGCTGCGCTCGCAATGAACCATTAACGATTAACAATGAACCATTAACGATTAACAAAAAAACTCCCACATTTTAAGTTTTGTATCCATTTTTTTTTCCTTTGTATGGACTTTCCTTTTTTAAACAAAAACTTAAAAACTTAGCGCTATGAAAACATTACTACAAGCCATTTTCATCCTGCTGGTATTGCTGGCGTTTACCAACAATACAAAAAGCCAGTTTTTCGATGAACCTGCCCCCTTCGTCGTGAATGATTACGACAAACAAAATGCTGTGATGGGTTACGCCGCACAGGAATTAGGATATTTATTAATTTGGGAACAACAAACCGATCCTGAGTCCACTGCCATTGTTTATTGGAAATATCTCTCCAACGATCCGCCTGTAACATTGATAGCCGACGAGGGAGTGCATTACCAAAATCCTCAACTGTACCATTCTTGGTGGTACTTTCCCCAAGATACGATTGGGGTAGTATTTTATGAAAAAGTTGTCGGAGAGAAAACTGATTTGTACTACATAAAAATTGCCTCTGATGGCGGTCAGTCATTACCGGTTCCATTTGCTACCGAAGGAAATGTTAACAACCTCTTCACTTACGATTATTATGATAACTCTATTATGGCATACCATTCCAATGGACATGTGCTGACTTTTCACCCGATCAATAGTGGCGGCGATGTTTTTTTTAGCGTTCCGGATACGTTATTTACCGGTGAGATTACTGACCTGGCCGTCCAGCATGGCCAGATTTATTGGCTGTGGCCAAATAATGATTCTACCTCACTGATGATGTCATCAATGACCTATGGCTATAATTGGAGTGATCCACAAATATTAAAAACTGAGAAGGAGATTTCAACTTTGGGAGGAACCACTTTTGAAATGAATGACGGATGGGTTTCATTTACCTATAAAGCGGACGAAAAATGGTACATTAATAATGTTCGCAGATCGTGGGGTATGGATGATGAATATCAATTAGAGATAGAAAGTGACACCATTTTCGATTACGATGCTTTTTCCACCTGGATAGCTGTGAAAGGCTATGATCCCGAACTCTACTATTGTGCTTTTATCCACGACACAGCAGGTGCGCGTGAGGTTTTTATGTATAATATATATTTTGGCGGGAATGAATATTTTCAGCTTAGCAACTTAGGAACTGAATGCCGCAACCCGAAATTTTTCCTGGGAGAGCCGGGTGGGGATAATTTTAGTTGGGGATATCTTATCTGGGAAGCCTACATAGATGGTCATTGGCAGATTTACCGGTCAAGAGCAACTTTTGGTTGGAGTGGCATCCATGAGCAGCAGCAGCCCGAAGGTGTTTCGGTTTCGCCCAATCCTGCCCGTGATTTTCTGCGCATCCAAAACAGCCAGGAGTTGGAGCTGGTTATTAAAATTATGGACATAAGCGGAAGA
>CAZTCX010000055.1:0-21117 GCA_964612515.1 uncultured Lentimicrobiaceae bacterium
AAATGTCTTTGACCTTGTCGGGCAAACAACCAAATTTACCTGCAAGCACGAAATAACTCATTTTTGTTTGGTCGTTGTCTGTGTATTTGTCAGCATATAACTTTTTTAATTCCACAATAGGATTGTCATATTGCTTCTTTGTTTTTAAGAATTGATATCCAAAGTAAATTAATGCAATAAAACCAACTATAAAAATAAATTCCATATCTGTTCTTCTGTCTTTGTCTTTTTAAAATGCCCTATAACTTGTTTTTATGACCCCTTCCTGTCTTTTAACTGTTGCTTAATTGGTACAGTATGAAGACATTTTGTCTTTTTACTGAAGGTGCCCTTTATTATTTGTTTTTGTTTCATTCGTCAAAATTAATTAAATTTCCAAATCGTCCAAAAGATTACGCATTTTTTTTATACTATTACGGCTTACCCGGGTGTAAATCTCAGTAGTTTTGCTGGAGGCGTGACCCAGAGCTTCCTGTATCAGACGTAGCTCGGTTCCCTTTTCCATGTGATGGGTGGCAAAAGTGTGCCTTAACATGTGGGGCGTAACTTTGCGCTTGAGGCCTGCTTTTTCAGATAGTCGTTCTATAATTTTGGCAATGCTGGTTCCGGAATATGTTCCCCCGCCTTGTCCCTCAATAAGATATTCGCCCGGTGAATAATTTTTCTGGTACTCTTTCATGTCTTCAATCAATCTTTTGCCGGGATTAATGGGTCGGTATTTACCTCCCTTGCCTTTTACGAAAATCAACTCCCGGTCGATGTTCACATCTTCGGTTTTTAAAGTACATACCTCATTTCTGCGCAGGCCACAGCCATACATGAGTTTCAAAATGATTTGATGTTTTTGATTGTGGCACTGCTTGTAGATTTTGATAAATTCTTCTTCGGATAGTACTTTGGGTAATGGCCGTTTTTGCTTAGGTCGTGGAATGGCCTCAGCATGTAAATCGATGTTGTAAACAATGCGATAATAATTTTGTAATGCTGATAATGCCAGATTCTGTGAAGTTTTTCCGTATCCTCTGTTCAACACTTCTTCGTGTAAAAAACGCTTTACCATTTCGCCAGGATTATTATCGATCTCTGCACCGCGGTTTACAGTTAAAAACCATTTTACGTACCAAGCATATTGTTTCATGGTGCTCGCAGCCTTGTTTTCGAGCTGCATGTGCCTGATAAATTTTTTATTTGGCATTACAGGATTTACAAGTTTTGGCGTTTTAACTTGTGTCCGTTTCTTCCCCTCTGCAATTTTAAATTCGAGCTTTAACCCTGATTCCTGCAATAATGCCCTAAGTTGCTCACGATTTTCTTCTGTGTCGATTGCCGACCATTGCTTTAGTTTAGGATGCCACCAGGCTCCCTCCAGTTTTTTAAATTGTTCTTTTAATGCAAAGGGCAAGGCCAAATAGAATGTTTTTTCCTTTTCATTACACAAAACATCAACATACTTATCCTCATCACTTTTTGTGGATGCATTGCTGCTACTATTACTGGTGATCTCCATTGCGCCCTTGTCAGAAAGAATTTTATCATTTTCGATGGCTGAATAGTCCACCCAAGCCACATCTTTCATAGTTTCAAAAACGCTGTTCAGTTTAAAATCGCCCTTGGCAATGTACCAAAACCCTTGGCTCTGGCTCCAGGTAGCTCCTTTAAGGCTCTTTACTTTGGCAATGAGCGCAAAATCCTTCTCAAAACACAGGCGCACCACTGATGTGTCGTGGTGAAAGTCGTTAGCCAATGTGATGACAGGAGCTTTCATTTGTCTGGTTAATTAAATTGCGCGGTAAATGTACAACTATTTCATCTGGAAGGATTATAAATTGCGTGGCGCGTGGCGCGTGGCGCAAGGAGCAATGGAGCAAGGTGCGTGACAATCTCACTTTCCATTTGGAATTCTAAATTTTAGATATTATGGTCACAGCAGGAGTTGGTGGTGGATGATTTAGATGTTATCAAATGCTTCAAATAGCCACTTTTTATTAACCTCATCCTTTTGCCTCATCTCCAAAAGCCGGGTTGAACATCCCCGCCAGGCGTCTGTTATTGCTTTTTAATAAAAAGCTCCGTCTTTCCGGAGTGATAATTTTGTGAACTTAATTTTAGACATGACACAACTGACAACCAAAATACCAACAGCCACCAAAGCCATTACCCTTCAGGAAATCAGAAACCTTACTCCCGCCGCCTACGTGCTGCGGTTCGACCGGCATCAGCGCGACTTCCTTGCCGGTCAGCATGTAATTCTTGGCATTAAAGACGAAAACAACGCCCGCGAATATTCCGTTTACAGCGGCGAGAACGACCCATATTTTGAAGTACTCGTCAAGGAAGTCCTGGAAGGTGATGTGAGCCGCCGCCTGAAAAAACTCAAGCCCGGCTCGCAATTGCAGATGGATGGACCTCTCGGTTTTTTTACATTAAAACCCGAAGAAATCGATACAACACGCTTTATGTTTATCGCCAGCGGAACGGGCATTGCACCCTTCCGCAGCTTTGTGCGCAGCTATCCGCAGCTCGACTACACGCTTCTGCATGGCGTTAGATTTAGTAATGAAGCGTACGAACGAGAGCAATACAATCCCGATCGCTATATTCTGTGCACTACAGGCGATACCACGGGAAAATTCCACGGACGTGTGACGGATTACCTGCGCCATGCCACCATCGATACTTCCACACATTATTACCTTTGTGGCAACGTAAAGATGATCCATGAAGCTTTTGAGATTCTTGCGCAAAAAGGTGTGGCTACCGAAAACATGCACGCCGAGGTCTATTTTTAATGGCCTGTGCGCTATCGATTTCTTTTTTAATAAATAAATAAGCAGCAACAGGATGACGAAATTCGTTGTGATAATTTTTTAGATCATGCTTACGGATTTCATTGAAATCCTTTTAAAATTTAAAACTTTTGTAAGATGAAATATCATCTGATCACCCTCGGATGCCAAATGAATATGTCGGACAGCGAACGGGTGCGCACCATCATCGAAACGCAAACCGGCTATCAGTGGACCGACAACGAAGAAGAAGCCAATCTGGTGGGAATTTTAGCTTGCTCAGTGCGCCAGAAGGCCATCGACAAGGTGTACTCGCGCATCACACGTTGGAACAAATGGAAGAGCCATCGCAACCTGATCACTTTTATATCTGGGTGTATCCTGCCCGCCGATATGGAGAAATTCCTGAAACTTTTCGACATCGTTTTCAGGATGAGTGAACTGGAAAAATTGCCCGAGATGATTCGTCACTATGGCGTAGTGACGCCCGCCTCCCTTTTTGGCGACCTGAAACGAATGCCTTCCAACGATAGCATCGACGAGTTTTGGCGCATCACGCCACACTATAGCTCCGACTTCGAAGCTTTTGTTCCCATACAAAACGGATGCGATAAGTTTTGCACATTTTGCGCGGTGCCCTACACCCGTGGACGTGAGGTGTCGCGCCCTTCCGACGAGATAATCCAGGAGGTGCAGCAACTGGTGGAGCAGGGTTATAAATCCATTACTTTGCTGGGGCAAAATGTAAATTCGTATGGCTTGGATAAAAAAGGTGAAGAGCTTTCGTTTCCACAACTGCTCGAAGCTGTTGGCAAAATGGGGGCGGAGTCGGGCCGCGAGTTCTGGGTCTATTTCACTTCACCGCATCCGCGCGACATGAGCGACGAAGTGGTGGAGATGGTTTCGCGCTACCGCTGTCTGGCAAAGCAGTTTCACCTTCCGGTACAGAGTGGCGACGACAAAGTGCTCATCCACATGAACCGCAAGCATACCGTTGAAAAATACCGCCAGATCATTCATTCGATCCATCGGATAATTCCCGAAGCCACCATTTTCACCGACATCATCACCGGCTTTTCCGGCGAAACGGAAGAGCAGCATGAAAGCACACGCCGCATCATGGAGGAGTTCAAATACAACATGGCTTACATTGCGCAATATTCGCCCCGGCCGGGTGCGGCAAGCTCCCGTTGGGCCGACGATATCGAGCCAGACATCAAACGCCGTCGCTACCACGAGCTGAGCAGCGATTTGCGAAAGCATGCATTGGTGCACAACAAAAATATGGTCGGGAAAAGTTACCGTGTGCTGGTGGTTGGTCACGACCGCAAACCAGGATTCCTTTCGGCGCTGACCGAAGGAAAAATCGTGTGTCGCTTTGCCGCTCTGGATGAAACACTCATTGGTAACTTCACCGACATTAAAATCACCAGCGCCACCGACTTCTCGGTAGAGGGCGAGCGCGTGGCCGTGGCCGAATTAGCAACAGGGAAATAGGCGCTGCTTTAATGTCTATCAGTCATTTATTTGGTTGATCAAAATTTGATATTTTTGGACAATGAAAACATTGCAAGAAATAAAAAACACTTTGAGTAGCCATAAAACCAGATTGTTTAGTGACTATCCGATAAAATCAATGGCAATTTTCGGTTCATATTCACAAAAAGCACAAAAAGACTCCAGTGATTTGGATATTTTGGTAGAGTTTTCAGACAGGATAGGAATAAGATTTGTTGATTTGGCTGATGATTTAGAAAAAATTACAGGTCTTAAAGTTGATTTAGTTTCTAAAAACGGAATTAAAGAAAAATACTTAAAGGCCATCAATTCAGACTTAATTTATGTCTAAACGTGATACCCTCCTGCTATTGGACGATATGTTTCAATCTGCACAAAAAATAAAACGATACACAAAAGACCTTGATTTTCATAGGTTTTTGCTCGATGACAAAACGATGGATGCGGTTGTTCGCAATTTTGAAATAATTGGAGAAGCAGCAAATCGAATTGACGAGGATTTCAGAGATAAAAACCCGGAGATTGAATGGAATAGGATTCGTGGATTTCGTAATAGAATAATTCATGAATATTTTGGGGTAGATTATGAAATAGTTTGGGAAATTATTGAGAGCTATTTAGATGATTTGATTGATTGGTTGGACACGATTGTGGATAACAATAAAGTCTCATGAAAAAGATAGCATTCAAAACACTTGGCTGCCGCCTCAATCAGTTTGAAACCGATTCGCTGGCTTCACGCTTTAGCAGCAACGGCTATCAGGTGGTCGATTTTGAAGATACCGCGGACGTAGTGGTGGTCAACACCTGCACCGTTACCAACCAAAGCGACAGCAAATCAAACCAGGTGATCAGGCAGGCGGCCAAAAAACACGCAAATGCCATGCTCGTGGTGACGGGCTGCATGGTAAACAACCACCGCGAACAGCTCGAACAGCAGCAACCCAACGTTACCTGGTTTGTGGATAATGAACACAAAAGTTCCATCTTCGAGCTTATCGACGGTCATTACAAAGGCGAAGTGGTGCATCCCGATAGCTTCGATCCGGCGCTATTCAGTTATGAACCGGCGCGCGAAACTTTCCATACACGAAGCTGGATAAAAATTCAGGACGGCTGCGACAACTTCTGCACTTTTTGTATCATCCCACATGTGCGCGGTCGGGCCATCAGCCGTAAGCCGCAGGAAATCTACGACAACATCCGCCAGGTGGTGGAATTTGGGTATAAAGAAATCGTGCTCACCGGCGTCAATATCGGGAGGTATGATTCCGAAGGTTTACGTTTTGAAGATCTTGTGGTTGGGATACTGGCGCTTCCGGGCGATTTCCGCTTGCGCATTGGCTCCATTGAGCCCGACGGCTTTGGCGACAAGTTGTTCGATCTTTTCGATCATCCCAAACTTACGCCTCACATGCACCTATGTCTGCAAAGTGGTTCCGACAAAATTTTGCTTGCCATGCGCCGCATGTATTCCGTTGCAGGCTTTCGCCAAATAGTTGAGAAGGTGCGTGCGCGTTATCCGCTTTTTAATTTTACCACCGACATCATCGTAGGGTTTCCGGGCGAAACGGAGCAGGAGTTTGAGGAGACAACCCAACTAATAAAAGAGCTAAACATTGGTCACGTCCATACTTTTAAATATTCCATACGTAAAAATACCCGCGCCGAGCGGATGCCCGATCATGTGAGTGAAAAAGAAAAAACCCATCGCAGCGAGCTATTGCGGCAAGTTTCTGAAATAGAAAAGCGGCGCTTTCGCGAATCACTCATTGGGAAACAACAACGGGTGTTGATAGAAAAAGTTGAAGATGGAATGGCGCAGGGATATGGCGAACTATACGTTCCGGTGCGGTTTCCCGCGCATCAGGCGCAGCCCAACACTTTCGTGGATGTGCAATTAATGTCTATAGAAGATAGCGACGACCCCGTGATGATTGGGCAGCGGGTTTAGATGTAGATTATTTTCAGGTTTTTAAAATTGAAATTTAATGTAACTTTTTGGCTACATAAATGAAGCTCAGAATATCACCTGTGCCTTTAGGTACAAGATATGGGTAGAAAAGTGGATGATGATAGAATGCCGTCCCGTATGGGACGGAATGCCTGGTTGTTGCATAGTTTCTACCCATATTGCATCCCGACGGGATATTTAACAGAATTGAGATTTATCGGCTCTATTTCCATCCTCCGCCCAGGGCTTCGTAAAGCTGCACCAGATATTTCAGGCGGGTGGCTTTGTTCTCGGCCAGTGTAAGGCTGCTGGCCAGTGAACGTTCGCGCGCAATGAGTACCTGCAGATAATTGGCCAGGCCATTGTTGACGAGCGCTTCCGAATATCGCACGGCATCATTATAAGCTTCATATTCCTTCTGCTTTACCGCTATCTTTTCTGTGGTTGCTTCAAACGAATAAAGTGCATCCGACACCTCGGCGGTAGCGGTAAGGAACGTTTGCAGATATTGCAGTCGCGCCTGTTCCTGTTCGGCCTGCGACACTTCATATTGCGTGCGTATGCGACGCCCGTTTAGGAGGGGCTGCGTCAATCCGCCCACAACAGTTGCAAATAGCGAGTTGAGGCTGAAGAGGTTTTGAAGTTCCAGACTTTGCAACCCTGCTGATGCTGACAAGGTAAGCGAAGGGTAGAAATTGCTGCGCGCCACATTGGTAAGCTCAAAAGCATTGATAAGGTTATATTCGGCGGCGAGGATATCAGGGCGGTTGCCAAGCAGTTGCAGCGGCACACCCGTGAGCAAAACAGTATCTACAATTTGGTCGTCGAATGTATTGCGTGCCAGCGGGCGTGGCGGGCTTCCCAGCAGCAGTGACAATGCATTTTCATAAAGACGTGCCAGCGTTTGCAGATCGATGAGGATGGCTTGAGCGGTGTAAAGCTGAGCTTCGGTTTGCTTTACGTCGGCTTCTGTTCCGTTGCCGGCATTTTTAAGTGCGATGGCTGTCTGAAGGCTTCTTTTCCGGTTTTCAATGGTTTCCCTGGTGATCTCCATCTGTTCGTCGATGGAGAGCAGATTATAATAAAGAGTGGCGATACCGGCGATAAGGCGGGTTTTTACGGCCTGATGGGCAGCCTGACTTTGCAGATAACTCGCCTGATAAGCGCGGCGGGTGCTGCGGATCTTGCCCCAGATGTCGGCTTCCCACGAAAGTCCTGCGCCTAATTCAAAAATATTTCCCGATCCGACGCCGCGCGATTGTCCATTTTTCGAAAGTTCAAAATGTGAGGCCGAAAGATGTGTGTTGAGCGTGGGCAGTTGGCCAGCTTTTCCTTGCTTTAGCCAGGCTTCGGCAGCATCTATTCGCGTAAGCGCAATGCGTATATCCAGATTGTTTTGCAAACCTTCATCTATGTAAGATTGTAAGAGCGGATCGGTAAAGAAGTCGCGCCAGGCAATGGTGGCCATCGTGAGCGTATCCATGCTGGCGGTGTCGTTGCGAAAACCGATTTCGTCGAACATTGCGGGGCGTGTATAATCCCGTGCCACAAAACAAGCCTGCTGCGTTATTAATATCAAAATTGCTATTCCAAAAATTATCCGTCGTTTCATTAGTTAGCACTATTTTTTACAGATTCTACTACAGGTTTCTTCGCCAGTTTCTCGTGCAGCCATTGGAAGGCTACAAATAGCGTTGGCACCACCAAAATTCCAATCACCGTTCCTACAAGTAATCCGCCTGCAGCGCCGGTTCCAATGGAACGGTTACCCTGGGCGCCTACACCACTGGCCAATACCAACGGAAGCATTCCAAAAATAAAAGCAAATGAAGTCATTAGGATCGGGCGCAGTCGTACGGTGGCGCCTTCGATGGCTGCTTCAACGATACCCATGCCATGGCGCCGTCGCTGAAGCGCAAATTCCACAATAAGGATTGCGTTTTTAGCTAATAAGCCCACCAGCATGATCAATCCTATTTGAAAATAAATATTGTTTTCGAGTCCGGCAACCCATGTACTTGCGTAGGCGCCGGCCACACCAATGGGAAGCGAGAGGATTACCGAAAACGGTAGGAGATAGCTTTCATACTGTGCCGCCAACAGGAAATACACGAACACGATGCTCAGGAAAAAGATGAGGATGGCCTGCCCCTGGGCAGCGATCTCTTCGCGGGTAAGTCCTGAAAAGGCCACCTGATAATCGTTGGGAAGCGATTGCTTCGCTACGCGCCGGATGGCATTGATGGCGTCGCCGGAGCTGTAACCCGGGGCGGAGGTTCCATTAATAGCTACCGAATTGAAAAGGTTGAAACGTGTTACGGTTTGTGGTCCATAAATGCGCTGCAGCGTCACAAATGCTGAAACCGGCGTCATGCTTCCGTCGCGGGTTTTTACAAACATACTGCTGAGGCTTTCGGTGTTCATTCTGTTTTCGGGCAGTGCTTGCACCTGCACACGGTATTGTTTCCCAAACCGGCTGAAGTTGGTGGTGTAATACCCGCCAACATAGCCTTGCAGCGTACGCAGGATATCGCTCACCGACACGCCTGATTCTTTGGCGCGTGCCACATCTATCTCCATTTGTAGTTGTGGATAGTCGGTGCTGAAAGGATCGGATGCAAAACCAATTTCGGGTTGTTGCATCAGCTCTTGTGTGAACGCGGTGGCGGTGGCATCGAGATTCTTCAGGCTGCCCGAAGTGCGGTCGAGGAGCTGCATTTCAAAGCCATCCACACTGCCAAAGCCCGGAATGCTGGAAGGGGTAAAGAAGATGATTTTGGCGTCGCTAATTGAGGAGGCGGCACGAAACAGTTGCCCCTGGATAGCTTCTGCGGAGGTTGCTTTTGTTCCACGTTCATCCCAATTTTTCAGGTTAATAAAACCCATGATGTAGGAGCTACCGGCACCCGAAAAGAAATTACGTCCGGCAATAAGTGAGAGGGTGTTGATGCCTTCGATATCTTTGATTTGATCATAAAGTTGTTGTGTTGCCTCATAAGAACGATCGAGCGACGCTGCCAGCGGGAGTTCACCGTTCATAAAAATGATGCCCCGATCTTCCGTAGGGACAAATCCTTTGGGAAGTGCGCGGTCGAACAGCACCACGGAACCGATAGCGATAATCAGCACGGCAGGCACAATCCATCGGTGGCGCGTAATAAAACCAAGTGTGCGTGCATATTTATCTTTCCCTGCATTAAAACCCGCATTAAAACCTTCATAAAAACGGCGAAGGAACTTTTTCTTCTGTCGTAACTCATGCTGTGGCTTTAGAAATATTGCGCTAAGCGCCGGACTCAAAGTAAGCGCGTTGACAGCCGAAATTAGAATTGCAATGATGAGTGTGACGCCAAACTGCTCGTAAAAAACCCCGGTAGGTCCCTTTATAAAAGTGATGGGAATAAACACTGCGGCCATTACCAAAGTGATGGAGACGATGGCGCCTGCGATTTCATTCATGGCGGTAACGCTAGCGTCGCGGGAATTTGTGGCACCGCCTTCGAGCTTGGCGTGCACAGCTTCCACCACCACAATGGCATCATCTACCACAATGCCAATTGCCAACACCAAAGCAAAAAGGGTGAGTAGATTGATTGAATAACCAAAAAGCCCCAGGAAAAAGAACGTCCCGATGATGGACACGGGAACGGCAATGGCGGGAATGAGCGTGGAACGGAAATCCTGCAGAAACAGAAATACCACCAGAAACACCAACAAAAAGGCTTCGATGAGTGTGTTGCGAACTTTGTCGATGGAAGCCGTCAAAAAGCGGTTGGTGTCGTAATTGATAACATAATCTATCCCTTCCGGGAAATCTTTGCGTAGCTCGTCCAGTTTTTTATAAATAGCTTCGATGATTTCCTGGGCGTTGGAGCCAGGTGTCTGGTAAAGGCCAAGACTGATGGATGGATTGCCTAGTGCTTGTGATAGCGTGCTGTAACTTAATGCATCAAGTTCAACTGTGGCAATATCCTTTACACGCAAATAGCTGCCATCGCCTAACGCGCGGATGATGATGTTCTGGTATTCTTCAGCGGTTTTGTAACGCCCTTTGTATTTGATAACATACTCAAACGACTCGCCGGCATTTTGCCCCAATGAACCAGCGGCAGCTTCGAGGCTTTGTTCGCCGATGGCGCTGATCACGTCGGTAGGAACAAGGCCGTAGTTGGCCATTTTTACCGGGTCGATCCATACCCGCATGGCATAATCCTTACCACCAAAAACACCTACATCACCTACACCCTTGATGCGCTGCAGCTCCGGCTTGACATGGATATTCATGTAGTTTTGAACGAATGTGTCGTCGTAGTCAGGGTTGCTCGAATAGAGAGCGGCGTAAAGCAGCGCTGAGTTCAATCGCTTTGCAACCGTGATTCCGGCACGAATTACTTCTGCAGGTAGCACCGAGTTGGCTGCCGACACACGGTTTTGCACGTTAACGGAAGCTATATCGGCATCGTAACCCTGCTCGAAAAAGACTTGAATGCTGGCGCTCCCATTGTTGCTGGCACTCGAGGTGATGTAGGTCATCCCTTCCACACCATTGATTTGCTCCTCCAGCGGAACAATTACGCTCTCTAAGATGGTTTCGGCATTGGCACCCGGAAAACTTGCCGACACCTGTACAGTTGGTGGAGCAATGTCGGGATATTGTGTAACCGGCAGTCGCTCCAGACCCAGCAATCCCAGAATAACCAACAGAATGCTGATGACGGTGGAGAAGACCGGCCTGTCGATAAAAAATTTTAACATAGAAATGTTTTAAAAAACGGTTTTAAAAGACTGAGTGATGCTGTCGATGGGCACTTGCTGTGGTATGATGCGGGTGCCGGGTCGCAGCTTGTTGGCGCCTTTGGCCAGGATGGTAGTGCCAGCACCCACTTTGCCTTCGCCAATCACATAGAGTTTATCTATTTGTACCAGCACATCGATTGCAGCGGCTACCAACGTGTCTGCTTTCACCACATAAACCAGCGTTTTATTTTGCTGTTCAAAAGTAGATAAGACCGGCACTACGGAAGCATTTTCAAAATATTCTGGTAGCTGTATGGTGCCACTGCTTCCATCACGCAGCAATCCTTCGGGATTGTCGAAGGTAGCGCGAAACGAAACGGTGCCTGTCGAGGGATCTACATCACCCGACACGGTCTCGATGATTCCTTCGTATCTGTAGGGTTCGCCATTGGCAAGCAGTAATTTTACCTTGGGTTTACTTTTAAGCTTTTCGTCCAACGACGTACCTTTGGTGCCACTCATAAATGTGAGAAAGTCCTTTTCATTCATGCCAAAGCGCGCAAAAACTTTTCCGATATCCGACACGCGTGTGAGTGGCAAAGGATCTTGTGAACTTACAAGTGCGCCCTTTCGGTGATGAATAGTGCCAACCACGCCGTCCACCGGACTTTTGATTTGGGCATAACCGATATTTGCCACCGCGCTTTGATAGCCACTGCGCGCCTGTGCCAGACGGGCTTCGGCGGTGCGCAACTGTACCGGACTCACGATGTCTTGTTCTACCAGCGGAACGAGCTTGTCAACTTCAAGCTGTGCGGCCTCCACATTGGCTTTGAGCGCTTCTGCTTCCGCTGAAAGCGACTGTGTTTCCAATTCAAAAAGTAGTTGTCCTTTTCGCACCTGCTGGCCTTCTTCTACCAGCACATTTGTAATGTAGCCCTGCACTTTAGCGCGCACCTGGCTGGTATTGGTTCCTTCGATATTGGCGGGATAGGAGATGTAAGTGGTAAGCGTCATGCGTGGAATTTCTATTACGGGATACGGTTGGGGTTGGCCGCCTCCACCTCCCTGCCCCTGATTTCCAGAATGGCGGCAAGAGGTGGCCAGGAGTAGCCCGAAGATGGTTATGAAGATAATTCCTGATTTTCTATTTCTCAAAGTATTAATTTTTATAGGTATGAATGGCATGAAAAAGTTAGATATTAGAAGTTTTAAATTTGCTACAAAGCATAAAAATTTCGTTGGATAATTTATTTTATAGAAATACCAGCATTTAACAACAAGAAGTGCTATTGGTTTTGTGTGTGGTAGACCAGTTTTTGTTTTTAGCGAGATACCAATGCTATTCCGGCTACGATGAATAATAATCCCAACAGATGCATTGGAGGCATCAGTTCTTTAAGAAACAAAAAACCTATTATTGCGCCCACCACCACCGAGCCTCCGATGATGACAGCAATGCCCGTGGAAGCATTAACGCCTTTGGAAAAAACTACAAACGAAAAAATCTCGGCCAGGCCTACGAATACTCCTGCCAGCACTGCATACCAGACACCGCGGGGTGAGATTTCGAGCGGCACAGCCTTAATTTTTAAAAACAATAATACACCCGCACCCAATAGCGCAGCCACAATTTGTAGTATTAGCGCTCCGGCAATCTGATGAATGTGCCCCGAGGAGAGTTTGATAAAAACATTGTAAGTACCATAAAATATGGCCGTAAGAATAGCTGGTAACAACCAATTCATAATTTCAGTTTTTAATATTCCGGTGCAAAAATACCTTTTTAGTGCGGTTGATAAAGTTGACGAATTCTATTAACGTAAAGTGCTGCGCTATGCATTATGGTAAGGCTCGTTGCGCAGGATGGTCATGGCGCGATAGAGCTGTTCGAGAAAAATCAGGCGGATAAGCTGATGCGAAAATGTCATCGACGAAAGCGAAACCTGTGCCTGTGCGCGGCTGTAAATTTCGGGCGAAAAGCCGTAAGCGCCGCCAACCACGAAGCAAAGATTTTTGATGCCGCTATTCATTTGCTGTTGTAGGAAATTGGCAAAACTTTCGGAAGTGTATGAAGCACCACGCTCATCGAGCAGCACCACAAAGTCGCGCGAATCGAGCTTTTTTAGAATCTGCTCTCCTTCATACGCTTTAAACTTTTCGGGAGTAATGCCCTGCGCATTTTTCAGTGTCGGCACCACCACCTCCTCGTAAGGCAAATAGTTGAGCAATCGCTTGCGATACTCCTGGCAGCCGGCAACTACGAAGTCCTGAAAAGTTTTCCCGACCTGAACAAAACGTATTTTCATTGTTTTTAATTTATTTTTGAAACAAAAGGGGTAACCGAAAGTTTTTATCTTTGCAACAATACCAAAAAATCATGAAAAGCTACATGGCAAACATCATCAAACCAATTGCGGCAGTCACATTTCTCCTGATGCTGATGCTTGCGCTGTGGCCCGATCATGCACTTGCGCAGGAGGCCGAGACAACTCAGAAAATAACGGCGGCACTCATCAGCGGAGATGCCACTGCGCTGGCCAGTCATTTCAATACTACAGTGGCTTTGACGCTGCCTGTGAACGACGGCTCCTACAGCAAAAAGCAAGCGGAGCAATTGGTAAAAATGTTTTTTGAAAAAAACCCTGTCAGCAACTTTGCCGCTGAGCACAACGGAACCTCTAACGACGGCTCCTGCTACATCATCGGTGAAATGCACTCTACCGGGCAAAAAACCTTTCGTGTGTATGTCCTCACCAAAAAGCGCGACGGCATCGACCTGATACAGCAGCTACAAATTGAAGAAGAGAAATAATTTTTCGTTGAGATAAGAATCAATGGCAGGAAGCTCCAAAGTTTTCTGCCATTTTTTTATAGGCTTTGCCGCGCTCTTCAAAGTTTTTGAATGCATCGTAGCTCGATGCTGCCGGCGAGAGCAGACAGGCTTTTCCGCGGGGAATTTTATTAAAATGTTGTCCTATATCTTCAAATTTTTCGACCATCACCATTTCCTGATCGCTTCTGCAAAGTGGTGCAAAAAGCTGTGCCATGCGGCGTCCTGCCGCCCCGGTGAAAAGAAAAAGCCGAACCTCCGACTTCGCCAGAAACTCCACCAACGCTTCATAATTGATTCCCCGATCAAAACCTCCCAGAATAAGTATGTGCGTTTTCTTAATGGTTTTTACAGCTTCAATAGTTGATTCGGGAATGGTAGAAATAGAGTCATTGTAAAAATCGCGACCACAAAAGTTGCCCACCCATTCCAGACGATGTTCCAGAGTTTTAAAAGTTTTAATAGCGGGATTGATTTCAGCTTCGGTAACCCCGGCCAACAGACAAGCCTGGTGTGCAGCCGCTATATTTTTGCGATTGTGATTTCCTGCCAAAGCGCCCGAATCATTAATATTTACCACTGATAAATCAATTGGGTGCAAATGCGGTGCAGGTGCTAATAGCTGGAGCTGATGGGTGAGAAGTTCATTTTCTTTATCAAAAATTAAATGATCATTAGGGTGCTGATACCGTGCAATGTTCATTTTGGCGTGTACATAAGCATTCATCCCACCAAAATAATCGAGATGTTCTTCAAAGATATTCAACAGAATGGCGATGTGCGGCGCATGGTGCCCATGTTCCAGTTGGTGCGCCGACAGCTCAAAGACGATCAGCGTTTCGGTATTTATTTTTTCAATATAGTCAAAAGCAGGCTTGCCGATATTTCCCACCAGCAATGCGTCGCGTCCTGATTCATTTAGAATATGATAAATCAGACTGCTGGTGGTGCTTTTGCCTTTGGTGCCCGTGATGCCGATGGTTTGCCGGTCATAGCATTCCAAAAATAATTCAGCCTGAGAGAGTGATGTTTTATCCTGTAAAAGATGGCTATGATCACGCAGTTGCACACCCGGCGACTTTATTAATATTTGATAATCCGCAATACTATCGAGGTAGTTTTTTCCCAAATGCAGTGTGAGATTCTTGTCACTGGCAGCCGCTGTCAGATCAGGGTTTTCGTTTAGGTCGGCGATGGCAAGCGGAAGGTTTGGAAAATGATGCCGAAGGTAGCGATAGGTGCTTTGTCCCTCGCGGCCAAAGCCCAACAAAAGCACTTTGCCACGTTTCAGATAGCGTTCGAGCAAAGCTTTCATCGATAGTTTTTCCTGAGTAGTTTTTCAAAGGTGGGATTCAAAAAATGCTCGTTGTTGAAATCGTCGAGCAGGTGTTCGATTTGCCTATCCACAGGTGTCATCACTTGCTTGTAATAGCGCAACAGTGTGGGTAGGTGCATTCCGGCCATCGACTTGATGACGCGTTGCAGGGCGGCGTTCACTTCATCCACTGTGCCTACGCACTCAAAAGGTTTTTCGGCTGCCAGCCCCGTCAGCTCATCAAAGACTGGTTTCAGACTTTCGTCGTCGAGCAGATGGTGGCCAAAGATGGAGATGAGCTTCTGTTGGTTGATAAATGGTGAAAGGATGATCCATGTAAATAGGCATTTGGGGCATTGCGTGCACCACGTATCGGTTCGACCACCCACATTGCAGCTATTAAAATGCCCATAAAATTTTGGCCTTCTGGCAAAAAGCCGCGCTATTTGCAACTCGTTGAGCGGCCGCAGGAAACTGAAATAGTTAAAGTCCTCGCTGATATGTTCATGCACATATTCCCGGAAGTCTTTTTCAAACTCAAAACTCTTCGAATATTGATGGTTAATTTTCGTTCCGGGAATGGTCGGTTCGTTGGCGCTGGATTCGTTGGAAAGGGCAATATGCCGGATGTTTCCAAGTCGTGCGGCCAGCAGCGTCACGAAAGCCAACAGCGCCGAAAATGGCGTGTGGCCGTTGAGGTAACCTTCGTTGTTGAGCATCAGCAGGCGCGAATCGATGGTTCGGTTAAAGCTGATAATTGCAGCATCGTTGGCGATACCGGCAGCTTCGATGATTCCAAAAGCCGACGGTAGCGGGTTGATCATAAATGGTCGTACCGCCAGGCCTTCATTCTTCAGCAGGTCGAGGGTTACCGCCGAATCTTTTCCACCTCCCACCGGAATCAGGATATCGTCGTTGATTGCAAAATGAAAACTGTCGAAGTGCTGGTCGCTTTCGCAGACTATTTCTACAAATTTATTAGGATGGGCTTCAATTCCATTGGTATAAAAAAACTCGCCAAGCCCGTTGAACCATAATTTTTTCCACCACGCGATTTGCTGTTCGTTCAGTACTCCGGCTTTTACAATCACACGCGGCGGACAGGCTGCCTTCCAATAGCTTAGCAGTTCAATCATACCGATATTAAAAACCAATGACTCCAATCCGTTGATTTCGTCAGGCAAATTGCCAAACGGTGCCAGCGGTATCGTCAGGGTAGGAGCGAAGTGGATATCGCCTGCCATTGTGAACGAAAACCGGATAATTAGTTGCTCCTGGTCCTTTTGAAATGTGAAATTTTCATAAACTAAAAAAGGGTGCTTTTCGCGTAATGTATTGTAGATGTTGGCTTTATCATTTCTTTTCATGACAGTTCATTTGAAGGGTGATGAAACAAATTTTGAAAATCAAAAATAGACAATTAATTTTGAGAAATGGAAAATTTAGATGACATCCTACATATTAAGGGTAATAATGTGAAGCCGGCGCCCGGCAAAATCTTGATATCAGAGCCTTTCCTGTTCGATTACTACTTTAAACGGTCAGTAGTTTTGCTTGCCGATCACAACAAAGAAGGTTCTTTTGGGGTGATCATCAACAAGCCTATGGCGTTGGATTTTAATGAAGTTGTGAAAGGATTCCCCGTCTTTACCGAAGACATCTTTTTGGGTGGCCCCGTTAACACTGATAATCTGTTTTACGTGCACACGCTGGGCGATCAAATTAGCGACAGCGTGCCCATCCGCAAGGATTTATTCTGGGGTGGCGATGTGGAAAGGATCAAAGAGCTACTTCTGCTGGGCAAGCTCAACCGGCACAATATTCGTTTTTTTGTTGGCTATGCCGGATGGATGCCGCGCCAGCTCGACAAGGAACTCAAGCGCGACTCCTGGCTCGTCGCCGACATTACCACGCATCAGATCATGAACGATGATGTCGAAAACCTCTGGAAGGACGCTCTGCTGCGCCTTGGCGAGAGATACCGCCACTGGATAAATTTCCCCAGCGAACCATCGATGAATTAGGACAGAAGAAGGGAGAAATTAGAAAAGCGAAATTAATTTTGGATTTTCACTAAAAAAAATTCCTTTTTGGTGATGCCCGCACGCGTCATTTTTTCTAACCTCTAACCTCTAATTTCTAACCACTTATTTCTCAAAATCGTTGTTCGTAATTGACAGATCAAAAAATTAGAATGATTAAATTTTGACTGTCAATCATAGTTTTGGATACATTTGCCCTGTTAATACAAACCAAAGGCATAGTGAGACGATTTTTCTTTTTAATGATCCTTTGCGGAATAGCAAGCGCTGTTTTTGCTCAGGAAGCTGATTTTTACCGTATCGAAATTAATTCTGACGCTGCTTTATTGCGACAAATTTCGCAAGCTGGGCTTTCGTTGGATTACATCGGAGCCGATGGCAAGGCTATTTTAGAGTTGTCGGCTGGTGAGCTGATGCTGCTCGACAGTTTGCATATTAAATATAATGTGCTCATTGATAACTTGTCGGTATATTATGCCGAGCGCAACAAAGGTTTGAATGCCGCTGAAGTAACCGAACAGTTCCGAAATTCCAGGGCATATCGTGTTCCCGAAAATTTTTCTCTGGGCAGCATGGGTGGCTTCTCTACTTATGACGAAATGCTGGCGCACCTCGACAACATGCGCACCCTTTACCCGGAGCTTATCAGTGCCCGCGAGGCTTTGCCGGGTGTCACCATTGAAGGGCAGCAGATTTTCTGGCTGCGTATCTCCGACAATCCTGACGTGGACGAACCCGAGCCAAAGGTATTTTTCAATTCCCTTACCCACGCCCGTGAGCCTGTGTCGATGCAGCAGATGCTTTATTACATGTATTATTTGCTCGAAAATTATTACTCTGATTCCACCATACGACGTCTGGTGGACAATACCGAAATGTATTTTGTCCCTTGCGTTAATCCCGATGGTTATCTTTACAACCAATCGACAAATCCAAATGGTGGCGGCATGTGGCGCAAAAACCGGCGGCAGGTCAACAACCAGCCGGTGGGCGTAGATGTCAATCGCAACTTCGGATATAAGTGGGGCTTCGACAACCTTGGCTCATCGGCTATTCCCAGTAGCAGCACCTATCGTGGAACCAGCGCTTTTTCGGAGCCGGAGACGCAAATGATCCGCGACTTTGCTTTGCAGCATCCCTTTGCCATTGTACTTAATTGCCATTCCTACGGAAATTACCTTTTGCATCCTTTTGGTTATTCCAATACTGTGAATCCTAACGATTATGATTTGTTGCAACATACCTCCGACAGGCTCTGCGGCTGGAGTGATTTTACAGACGGAGCTACCTCACGTTTGCTTTATCTGGTGAATGGCGATGCTACCGACTGGTTTTACGCCGGAAGCGAGAAGCCAATGGCTTTAACATATACGGCGGAAATTGGTAATAATTTCGATGGATTTTGGCCCCCGATGACCCGTATCATTCCGCTTTGTGACCAGATGCTTCAGGTTAATTTGCAGGCTGCATTTCTTGCCGGATCGTATGTGGAAGCTAAGGACTTCTCGCCCATAAATCTTTATGAAAATAATGGTTATTTAAAAATTGGTTTGAATCGTTCGGGAATGGAGGATGCCGCTGCAACGCTTTCGATAGAGCCGTTGGGCGAAGCTTTTGCCTCGGTGGGTGTCGCCAAAGTGATTTCGTCAATGCCTTTGTACGGGCAGATTTTCGATTCGATAGCCTACCAGTTGAAGCCGGGGCTATCGGGGCAAAAAATACAATATGTAATCACCATCGAAAACGAACGGTTTGTTAGTCGTGATACCATCACCAAATTCCGCGGCAGCACCGAAACGTTATTTTACGACGATTGCACCGATGCAAGCCATTGGATTAGCAATACGTGGGTGAGCGACACTTTCCACGCGCACTCAGCACCGGGAAGCATCGTCAGCAACAGCGGGCCGTATTATCCGGTAAACCAGGAAGCCTTGGTTGTTCTTGATCAGGATATTTCCGTTGCCGGAATTGAGGCTTTGTGGGTTCGCTTTTTTGCAAAATGGGATTTGGACGGCGGGCGCGATTATGTGCGTTTTGTTGTTTCGCTGGATGGTGGCAACATTTGGGAGCCGCTTGCCGGGCGCTATACTTTGCCGGCCTGGATCGACGAGAAGCAGGCACCCGCTTTTATAAATAAATGTGATAACTGGGTAGAGGAGTGGGTGCTGGTGCCGATAAAAGACGCTACTTCGTTGAAGTTTGGCTTTTTGCTCACGAGCGATGGAAAGATAAGCAAGGCTGGTTTTTGGTTTGATGATTTCCGAATCGATGTCCTTAGAAATGTAGAGCAGCAGCAACTCATCCTGATTCCCAAAGGCTGGTCGGGCATCAGTAGCTATTTGTATTCCGACACTCCTGCGCTACCCGATTTTTTTGGAGAACAGCTCGGAGAGGTCGCTTTCCTGAAAGATAAGCAGGGTTTTTATCAGCCCGGCAACGTCAATAGCACGCTCTCGAACTGGGATTCAGATTATGGTTATCTCATCAAAGCTGCGGCACCCTTTCTACTTAAAGTGAACGGAAAAACCAAGAAGTCGTCAACTTTTCTATTGCCCGAAGGCTGGAGCCTAATGCCCGTATCTTCTGATTCGGCCATAGCCGTGACCACGCTCACCAGCGAGCCGGCTGCAAGTATTGTGATAATTAAAGAAGCTGCCGGAGTACAAATTTATTGGCCAGCCAAAGGAATCGAAACCTTGCAGGCATTGCAACCCGGGAAATCCTATTTTATCCTTTTACAAAATGAAGCGACGATTTCGTATTAAAGAAGTTGTTGGGTCATCAAAAATTAAAACCTTATTCCTAATCCCTTCAATCCTAACAGAAAAGAAACTAACAGGCATCAACCGGACGACTTATTAAATTTTTGTTTTTTTGTATTTTAATAATTAGTAAATAACTGAAGGAATTGAAATCAACGACGAACTTCCCAAAGCTGATGAATGTGATAAAAGTTATGAGAGGAAATCTTTTGTTTTTAATAATCATCCTTTTGCCTAGTGGACTTTTGGCGCAACAGGCAACCATCACGGGAACCATCCGAGGATTGCCGGATGCCACCATCAAAATCACCGACTTTTATGGAAACGAAAATCGTCTGGTTGATTCAGTGAGGACAGATGCCGCCGGGAGTTTTAGTTTCTCATTTTTACAAAAGCAGCCTACAGGCCTCTACCGTTTGCGCTGGAACGACCGCGATTATCTCGACATTATTTATGATCAGCAGCCGGTAGTTTTCATAACTGACATCAATGCAATCATCGATAGCCTTGATTTTATTAAATCAGTTCAAAACCAGCTTTATTATCAATATCTAAATCTGCGCAACATGACGCAGTTCAAGCTGGAGCTGATAGAGCCGGTGCTCAATTATTATCCTGACGATAATGCCGACTTTAAAGAGATCGTGCGCGCCGAGCATCAGGCCGTGCTGCAACAATTGCCTGGCTTGGTAAACTCGATCCGCGGTAAATATCCCGAAAGCTTTGCCACCCGCCTTATCGTGGCTGACTATATGCCGCCGATGCACGAAAACATGCAGCCCGACGATCAGTTGCAATATTTGCGCGTCCATTTTTTTGATGCCGTCAATTTTGAAGACACTTCTTTGCTCTACAGCAATGTCGTTTCCAATAAAATTCTGCAGTATTTATCGCTTTATCAAAACAACCGGCTCAGCAAAGACCAGCTTGAGATTGAGTTTATAAAAGCCGTCGATCGCATCATGGCGGTTACCAGCGTCAACCAGATGATGTACGAATATGCCATCGACTTTCTCATCCGTGGCTTCGAAAGTTATGGTTTTGATAAAGTAAATAATTACATCGCCGACCATATCTCTTTCGACGAAAGCTGCGTGAACAGTGAGCGCAAGGCAGCCCTTGAGAAAAAGGTGGAGCGTTTTAAGAAATTTGCCATCGGCGAAAAGG